>NZ_JBNCOB010000009.1:54811-222399 GCF_049847285.1 Micromonospora sp. DT62 | reverse complement strand
TTTTTTTTTAAATTTCTTTGTTACCGGGGGGGGGGGGGGGGGGGGGGGGGGCGGGGCCCCCCCCCCCCGCCACCCGCGCACTGCGTCAGCCGGCGCCGCCGGCCCGGAAGGCGACCCAGGCGTCGCTCATCCGGTCCGCCTGACCCGGCGTGAACATGTTCATGCAGGAGTCCTGCGTGTAGTCCATGAAGTTGTGGATCGGGTCCAGCCCGGGTGCGGTGCAGGTGTCCGCGCCCACCGGGCAGTTGAACTGCGGCGTCGCCTCCCGCGGGGTGTCCGCGACGAAGTCGCCGGAGGCGGAGCAGCCGTGCGCGAAGGTGTGCTCCAGCATCAGCCAGTGCCCGACCTCGTGCGTCAGCGTGTCGCCGAGGGCGTACTTGCCGGCCGTGCCGCCCGGCATCGACTCGTCGAGCATCACCACGCCGTCGATGTAGTCGCGGCCGTTGTTGTAGCCCTTCGGGAAGTACGCCCAGCCGAGCAGGCCGCCGCCGATGTTGGCCGCGTACACGTTGAGGGTCTCGGAGTCACCGGTGTACAGCGCCTTCTTCATGTCGCGCTCGTTCTTGCCCGGCACGACGGTGTACCAGTTGCTGTTCACCGTCCACGTCGTGTCGACGAGGTCGAACCGGAACGGCGTGTCGGAGGCGTCGGCGGCGGTGCGGCCCGCGAACGAGTCGTTGAGCACCTTCATCTGCGCCGCGATCAGGGTGTTCCACCTGGTCGTCTCGGCCGCGCTGAGGGGGTGGTCGGAGATCATGTGGAAGACCGTCGGCACGGTGATGCTGCCGTTGGCCAGGCGCGGGGCGTCCTTGATGACGCCGTAGGCCTTCGCCTCGTTCTTGGCGTAGAGCTCCGGCTCCTTGGCCGTGGCGCCCTCGGCGAGCCGGGCCGCGCCGTGCCCGTGGGCGTCCGGCTCGCACTCGGCCGCGCCCGGGGAGACGGGCACGGGCGCCGCCGACACCGCGCCGTAGGCGCCACCGGACGCCAGGAGCGTCGCGGCGGTGGCGGTGAGAACCGCGAGTCGGAAGATGGGTCTCCTGTGCATCGGTGCACCTTTCAGGAGGATGGAGGCGGTGCGAATTCGACGCGGGGTTGTCATGACCAGGTCGATGACGTCGTCTCCCCGGTATGAGACCACGTCGATCGCGCATGCGACAGACCTGCGGAAAGAGCTCGTTTTCCCTGTAACGCCAGGGGGCCGGGGAGCGCTGATCGAAGGCCCGCGGGGCGTTCCGCGGGCCGCGCCGCGCCTCCTCGGGGCGTACCGGCGAGGCCCGTTTCGTCCTTTCGGACGGCTACCGTCGGCGGACCCGGTAGTAGAGGTGGGTGACCCGGTCGCCCTCGACGACCGTCGGATCAACCCGGATCTCGTCGAGCAGCCCGGCCGCCAGGCACTGGCGGGCGATGCTGCCGCCGTTCACCGCTACCCAGCGCTCGCCGGCCAGCTCGCGGGCCCGCGCGACGGCGGCCTCCACGCCCTCGGTGACGAAGGTGAACGGCGCGCCCGGGCCGGCGATGTAGCCGTCCAGCGACATGCTCGCCTCGGTGTAGATCCCGGCCAGCTACAGCACCCGGGTGATCTGCTCGGCGGCGATCCGGGCGTCGAGCCGGGCCGGATCCAGGTTGGCGCAGAGCACCACCGACGCGCCGACGGCCAGCGGCGCCAGCAGCCAGTACACGGGCTGCTCGTGCTCGGCGACGTCGACCAGCAGCCGGTCGCCCGCCCGCAGGTCGAGCCGCTCCGCGACGGCCAGCGCGACGCTGCCCCACTCGCGGTAGCTCGTGCCGTCGGGGCTGGCCGCGTCGGCGCTGGTCAGCGGGGCGGACGCGGGCAGCGCTCCGGCGTGCCGTTCCACCTCGGCCAGCCACTCCAGGTAGCCCAGGGGCACCTCCCTCGGCGGGTTGGCGCCGAGGGAGAGCACGTAGCGGTGCCGCGCCTCGGGCACGTCCTCCAGCCAGTCGTCGAGCCGCTCGGCGCTGACGAAGAGCGCGTCGTACGGCTCGTCGGCACCCGGCCCGAGCTGTGGCAGCCCGGCCGTCGCCCGGGGCTGGAACGACACCGCCACCCCGGTCGACCAGGCGCCCAGCAGCACGGCGGCGGTCTGCCAGTGGGCCGGGAGCAGCACCGCCGCGCGATCGCCGACGCCCAGCCCGCAGCCCTCGCGCAGCAGCCCGGCGGCCCGCGCCGCCCAGCCGCCCAGTTCCGTGGCGGTCAGGTCGACCCGCTCACCGGTCGCGTCGTCGAGGTAGGTGAGCAGCGGCCGGTCCACCTCCGCGGCCCGCCCCCCGGCCAGCGGCTCCCGGACGAGGGCATCGGTCGTGTTCATGTCGCACTCCTCCGCAGGCTGCGGTCAGCCTACTGAACCCGGGATCGGCCGACGGGACACCGACGCGCCCGACCCGAACGCTGCGGCCACGACGCGTGACCGCCGCACCGGGGACGGACATTGACCGGTGTTGCCACACTCGTGGCGCGGACGGTCCGCCGACGCCCAGAAAGGCTGCGAGATGCAGACAGACGAACTCGTACCCCGGGTCCGGCGAGGCGGGATGCTGCGCGGCGTCGTGGCGCTGGCGGTGCTGATCGGCGGGGCGACGCTGGCCGGGCCGGCGCCCGCCACGGCGGACCCGCTGCCCGATCCCACGGTGACGGCCACGGTGTGGGCGCACTCCCCCACCGCTGCCGAGTACCGCATCATCGGGGGCTACAGCGCCCACACCGGCGACGGCGACGTCGTCGTGCGACGCACCGGTACGGGGGCGTACACGGTGGTGCTGGAGGGGGCGGCCACCAGCGGCGGGGTGGCGCACGCGGTGGCGTACGGCGGCGGGCCGGTGTTCTGCACGGTGGCCAGCTGGTATCGCGCCCTGCTCGGCCCACCCGACATGCTGATCCAGGTGCGCTGCTTCGCCGCGACCGGCAGCCCGGCGGACAGCCGCTTCGTGGCCACCTTCACCAACGTCCGGCAGGTCGGCCAGGGTCGGCTGGCATGGTTCGTCACCGACCAGGCGCAGCCGACCGGCGTACGCACGCTGCCCGCCGCGTACCGGTACGACTCGACCGGCGGGACGGTCTCCTACGAGCGCCTCGACAAGGGCCGGTACCGCTTCCTGATGAACCCGAACCCGCCCAGCGAGGGCGGGGCGACCTTCCCGATGGCGCACGTGACCGCGCTGGGCGGCACCGCCGTGCACTGCCAGCTCGATCCGCCGGACGTGTGGGTGGTGCACTGCGCGAACGCCGCCGGCAACCCCGTGGACGCCCGCTTCGTGGTCACCTACGGCTCCCGGGTGGACCTGCTGGGCCGGGCGTTCGGGCCGCGCTTCGCCAGTGGCGTGTTCTACGGCGAGAACGTCAGCGGCAGCTGGATCGGCGGCGAGAGCTACAACTCGACGATCCCCGGCTTCGGCGGCGCGACGGGCACGGTGCTCGGCACCGGCCGCTACCAGGCGCGCTTCGCCGGCACCGGGACCGGCTACGGCACCGCCTTCGTGAACTCGTTCGTGACCAGCCTCCAGCGTCCGCCGCGCGGCTACTGCGTACTGGCCGGCTGGTCTCCGTCCGGGGCCGACACCCTGGTCTCGGTCAACTGCTACACCTGGCTGGGCGTGCCGGCCAACCTGAACGCGCGGATCTCGTACACCACCTGGCCGGCCGCCTGACCCGACTGCCCGACCGGCCTTTCCCTGCCGGCCGGGCCGGTCACGCGGCCGGCAGTTCGGGGCCGCCGTCGAGGAGCGGGGCCAGCAGGTCGCCCTGCTTCTCCACCCGCTTCAGCACCTCCCCCGCCGTGTACGGCTTCGTCGCCGGCCGCTTCCCCGCCGCCCCCGCCTCGACCTCGTCCCAGGTCAGCGGGGTGGAGACCGACGGCACGGACTGCGCCCGCAGCGAGTACGGCGACACGGTCGTCTTGGCGGCGTTGTTCTGGCTCCAGTCGATGAAGACCTTGCCCGGCCGCAGGTTCTTCGCCATCTTCGACACGACCAGCTTCGGATGCGCCCGCTCCAGCTCCTGCGCGATCCGCTTGGCGTAGTCGGAGACGAGGTCGGAGGACTGGCTGCCGGCGATCGGGCAGCAGAGCTGCATGCCCTTCTTCCCCGATGTCTTGGGATACGAGGAGATCCCGTCGTCGGCGAGCCGGTCGCGCAGCAGCAGCGCCACCTGGCAGCACTGGCGCAACGCCGCCGGCGGTCCGGGATCGAGGTCGACGACCATCATGTCGGGGTGCTCGCCGACCTTCCACTGCGGCGTGTGCAGCTCCAGGGCGGCGAGGTTGGCCAGCCAGACCAGGGTGGGCAGGTCGTCGGCGACCACGTAGTCGATGGTGTCCCGGCCCTTGCTGGACCCGGGCGCGGGCAGCGTCTCGGTGCGTACCCAGCCGGGGGTGGCGGCCGGGGCGTTCTTCTCGAAGAAGGAGCCGCCGGTGACCCCGTTGGGGAAGCGGATCCGGGTGAGCGCCCGGTCGGCCAGGTGCGGCAGGAGCACCGGGGCGATCCGGGTGTAGTAGTCGATCACCTCGCCCTTGGTGAACCCGGCCTCGGGGTAGAGCACCTTGTCCAGGTTGGACAGCTCCAGCGCGCGCCCCTCGACGTCCACCTTGAACCGCTCAGCCGGCATCGTCGACCTCCTCGGCGGGTTTGTCCGGCCGCAGCCGGAGCACCCGGGGGAACCGCAGTCGCCCGTCCGGGGTGCGCTGGCCGTACTTCACCTCCACCACGACCAGGGGTGTTACCCAGATCGCGCCCCGGGCATCCTCGCGCGGCACGTCCCCGGCGAACGGCGACGCGCCGGCGCGCAGCGGCTCCAGCTCGCGGAGCAGCTCCCGCTCGATGGCCGCGCCGATGCCGCCGCCGACGCGCCCCCGGTAGGTGAGCCGCCCGTCCGGGCGCGGCACCCCGACCAGCAGGCCGCCGATCCGGCGCGCCCCGGGCCGCCAGCCGCCGACCACGAAGTCGCCGGTGACCTCCAGCTTGACCTTCACCCAGTCCGGCGAGCGCACGCCCGGCCGGTAGACCGAGTCGACCCGCTTGGCCATCACCCCCTCCAGGCCGTGCTCGCCGGCCGCCTCGTAGGTGGCCGGGCCGTCGCCGAAGAGCGGCGACACCGCCCACCGGGCGCCGCCGAGCGCCAGGCCGTCCAGGGCCTCCCGCCGGCGGGCGTACGACCGGCCGGTCAGGTCCTCGCCGTCGAGCCGGAGCAGGTCGAAGATCATGTACGTCACCGGGGCGACCGCCGCCAGCCGGGCGGCCTTGTTCCGGTCGCGGACGTGCATCCGCTCCGCCAGGGCCGTGAACGAGGGCTGGCCGGACTCGCCGAGCAGCACCACCTCGCCGTCGAGCAGCGCGTCGCCCGCCTGCTCGGGCAGGGTGGCCAGCTCGGGGTACGCGGCGGTGATCTCCACGCCGCTGCGGGCGTACAGGTGCTGCCGGCCGCCGGAGATGTCGGCGAGCGCGCGGACGCCGTCCCACTTGAACTCGTACGCCCAGCCGGCACCCGCCGGGAGCTGCCCGGTCATCGCGAGCATCGGCTTGAGCGGCGCGCCGGGCACGTCCCGACTGTACTTGCGCACCGAAGCGCTCGCGTGGCCTTCGATGATTTGCGATCCTGGGCTGTACCGGCGAGAGGAGCACGGGGATGCGGGCCATCTGGAAGGGAGCCGTCTCGTTCGGGCTCGTCTCCATCGGGGTCAAGCTCTACTCGGCCACCGAGGAGAAGGACATCCGGTTCCACCAGGTGCACCGGGAGGACGGCGGGCGCATCCGCTACAAGCGCACCTGCCAGGTCTGCGGCGAGGAGGTCACCTACGACGACATCGCCAAGGGCTACGACATTGGCGGCGGCGAGATGGTGATCCTCACCGACGAGGACTTCGCCGAGCTGCCGCTGTCCAGCTCGCGCGCGATCGACGTGCTGGAGTTCGTCCCCGCCGAGCAGGTCGACCCGATCCTCTACAACAAGGCGTACTTCCTGGAGCCGGAGGGCACCGCCACCAAGCCGTACGTGCTGCTGCGCGACGCGCTCGCCGACTCGGAGCGGGTGGCGATCGTCAAGGTGGCGCTGCGCCAGCGGGAGCAGCTCGCCACGCTGCGGGTCCGCGAGGGCGTGCTGCTGCTCAACACCATGCTCTGGCCGGACGAGATCCGGAAGCCCGACTTCGGCTTCCTCGACGAGGACCTGAAGGTCCGCCCGCCGGAGCTGGCGATGGCCAGCTCGCTGATCGACTCGATGGCCGGCGAGTTCGAGCCGGACGCCTTCACCGACGACTACCGGGCGGCCTTGCAGGAGGTCATCGACGCCAAGGTGGAGGGTCGCGAGGTGGTCCAGCCGGAGGAGGTCGAGGAGGCCCCGGCCGCGGCGGTGGACCTGATGGCGGCGCTGAAGGCGTCCGTCGAGCGGGCCCGGTCCGCCCGGGGCGAGGCGCCGGCCGGCGGCGGCGGGGAGCCGACTCCGATCTCGGCCGCCCGCTCGGCGCAGAAGAAGGCCGCCGAGAAGAAGGCGGCGAAGGCGCCGGCCAAGAAGACCGCCGAGAAGACCGCCGAGAAGAAGGCCGCGCCGAAGAAGGCCGCGCCGAAGAAGGCCGCCGCCAAGAAGGCCGCTCCGAAGAAGGCCGCCGAGGGCGAGAAGAAGCCCGCCGCCAAGAAGGCCGCCGCGAAGAAGGCGGCCCGCAAGACGGCCTGACCCTCCCGTCGTACGCGTACGCCTCCCGGCCGGGGTTGCCTTGACGCCGACGGCAAGGTCTAGCGTCGGTCGGGTCGGACGAGGGAGGTCGGATGCTGATCGGTGAGCTGGCGGAGCGCGCCGGCACGAGCACCCGGGCCCTGCGTTACTACGAGACGCACGGCCTGGTCCGGGCGGGCCGCTCGGCCAACGGGTACCGGGTCTACGACGAGGCGGAGCTGCCCGTCGTACGCGAGATCCGGGCGCTGCTGGCGGTGGGCTTCGGCCTGGACGACATCCGCCCGTTCGTCGCCTGCCTGCGGGCCGGCAACGCCTCCGGTCACGTCTGCCCCGACTCGGTGGCCGTGCTGCGGCGCAAGCTGGCCGAGGTCGACGCCGGCATCGACCGGCTGCACGCGGTCCGCCAGGAGTTGCGCGACCAACTCGCCCACGCCATCACCCACCGGGAGGAAACATGCTCGAGACTGCGCCGAACGGCTCGCTGACCGCCGTCACCGACGACACCTTCGCCACCGTGGTGCTCGCCGCCGACCGGCCGGTGGTGGTCGACTTCTGGGCGGACTGGTGCCCGCCGTGCCGGGCCATCTCCCGCAGCCTCGCCGAGCTCGCCGAGGAGTTCGCCGGGCGGCTGGTCGTGGCCACGATCGACACCGACGCCAACCCGACGGCCACCCGCACCTACGGCGTGATGTCCCTGCCCACCCTCCTGGTCTTCCGCCACGGGCAGGTGGTCGGCTCGATCGTCGGCTCCCGCCCGAAGCACCACCTGCGCCAGGCGTTGGCACGGCATCTCGAGGGCTGAACCGCCGGCCGGCGCGGTGCGGTCTCGCGGGTGCGGATCGCCGCGGGTACGCTCCGCCGGCCCCCGCCGCGAGAGGAACCCCATGCCGTACACCCCCGACCTGGACCGGCTGCTGACACCCGGCGCCCGCTTCACCGACGAGCACGCCACGTACGTCATGGAGGTGCACCCGCTGGGCGACGTCGTGCTGCCGACGGGGCGGGTGGTCGGCTGCGACCCGGTCGCCTGCCCCGAGGACGAACCGTTCACGGTCGGGGTGGCGCCCGGCCGCTACCCGGCGCGGGCCTGGGTCGCGGTGGTGCGGGGCGAGGACACCGAGGCGGACCGGCGGGTGGCCGCCCTCGAACTGGTGGTCCACGACGAGCCGGCGGCCCGCTGGGAGATGGCGCTGGTCGGCGACCAGGACGTCGCGGCCCTCAAGTCCGACGGCTGGTTCGGCTACGGGGTGGACACCGGAATCGGCACCCTGGCCGATCCCACCGCGCTGGCCGCCCTGGAGGCGTGGGACGAGGACGCGGTGACGGCCGTCTTCGTCGCGGACGAGCCCGCGGACGGGCCGGTGCCGGGGCACGTCGCCGCGGTGCTCGACGAGGCGACCGGGGCCAACGTGGTGACGGTCTGGTCCGGCTGGGGCGACGGCTGCTACGGCACCTGGATCGGGCGGACCGCCGACGGCCGGGTCACCTCGTTCGTGACCGACTTCATGGTGGTGCCGGGGCCGGCGTGACCGGTGCGGCGGGAGCGGCCACGGTCGAGGCGGCGCGCTGGGCGGCCGGGCGGGTACCGTGTGCGTCGGCTTTCCCCCCGGCACTCCGATGCCGGCCACCACCTTCGCAGCAGGGAGTCGACGCCGTGAGCGAGCGTACGCAGAACCGGTCCCAGAAGTCGGAGCGGCGGCTGGCCGCCCAGTTGGCCGCCCAGAAGGCGGCCGAGGCGAAGCGCCGCCGGCAGGCCTGGGCCGGCGGGCTCGCAGGGGTCGCCGTCGTCGCGGTGCTGATCACCGTCTTCGTGACGATCGGGCGCAACAGCGACGGCGACAAGGACCAGACGGCCAGCGCCCCCTCGGCCGGCCCGTCCGCCAGCGCCCCCGCCGCCGACACGCCCCCCGCCCCGCAGCTCCCGGATGGGGCCGACCCGGCCCTGGGCACCAAGCCGAAGGTCACCGCCGGCGAGGGCGAGCTGAAGAAGCTCGTCGTGACCCCGCTGATCAAGGGCACCGGCCCGGCGGTGAAGAAGGGTCAGACGATCACCACGAACTACGTCGGCGTCTTCTACAAGGACGGGAAGGAGTTCGACTCGTCGTGGAGCCGCAACGAGCCGGCGACCTTCGCCATCGGCGTCGGCCAGGTCATCCCGGGCTGGGACCAGGGCCTCGTCGGGGTGACCGTCGGCAGCCGCGTGCAGCTCGACCTCCCGGCCGAGCTGGCGTACGGCACGAACCCGCCCGGCGGCCGTCCCGCCGGCCCGCTGCGCTTCGTCGTGGACGTGCTCGCGGCCCAGTGACCCGTCGGTCGACCTCCGTGACCGGGCCGTTGCCCCGCGATAGCGGCCCGGTTCGCCCGGGATGTCGCCCGTCGTTGATGCAGTAGCCCACAGAGGGCTTTCGGCCCCTCGGCCACGGGCAGTAGGTTCAGCGTCACCCCGGGCGGTCCGACCGTCCGGGGTGACGACCGGACGCGGAGGTGCACGTGACGGCGCTGGACGACGCGGGGCGGACCGCCCGGGTGTTGTGGACCCACTACGAGCCGGTCCACGCGATCACCTACTTCCACCCCCGCGCCCGGGCCGCCTTCGAGGCGGTCGGGCTGCGGGGCTTCTGGCGCGGCTACTTCGCCGGCCGGGCCGCGCCGCTGGGGGCCGCCGAGCCCGCCCCGGTGACGGCGGCGTTCTTCAACTTCGCCCCGCACACGGTGGCGCGGGCGCTGCCGGCCGTCTGGCGGCTGGCCACCCCGGAGGAGGCGCTGCGGGCGCGGCTCACGGGCGCGGTGCAGGCGCTGGCCGAGCTGACCTACGAGCTGCCGGAGTCGCACCTCGTCGAGGCGGCCGAGCTGCTGGAGGCGGCCGCCGCCGAGGCGGAGCCCGCCGGCCGGGTGCTGGGTGCCGCCAACGCCGCCCTGCCGCGCGGCGAGTACCCGCTGGCCCGGCTCTGGCAGGCCGCCACCACCCTGCGCGAGCAGCGCGGCGACGGGCACATCGCCGCGCTGGTCGCGGCCGACCTCGACCCGGTGGAGACGCTGGCCTGGCGGGTCGCGGTCGACATCTCGCCGCTGAACCTGCTGGGGCGCGGCTGGTCGGAGGAGCAGTGGGCCGCCGCCCGCGCCCGGCTGGCCGAGCGGGGCTGGCTCACCCCGGACGGGAAGCCGACCGAGGAGGGTCTCGCCCGGTTCCAGGCGATCGAGGACGCCACCGACGCCGCCGCCGCCCGCCCGTGGCGGACGCTGGGCCCGGAGCGCACCGAGCGGCTGCGGGAGTTGCTCGAACCGATCGCCCGCGCCGCCCACACCGTCATCCCGGAGGGCAACCCGATCGGCCTGCCCGCGCTGCGGAGCTGACCCCCGCCGACCGGCCCGGACGCCGCCGATGGGGCAGGATGGGTTCGTGGCGGATGCGGTGGTCTTCGACCTGGACGGCGTGATCGTGGACTCCGAGCCGGTGTGGGAGGAGGTCCGGCGGGCGTACGTCGCGGCGCACGGCGGCACCTGGCAGCCCGACACGCAGCGCCGGCTGATGGGCATGAGCACCGGCGAGTGGGCCCACTACCTGAGCGGTGAGCTGGGCGTCGACCGCAGCCCCGAGCAGGTCGCCACCGAGGTGATCGAGGAGATGACCCGGCGGTACGCGGAGCGCGTACCGCTGATCGACGGGGCCGACCGGGTCGTGCGCCGGCTGGCCGAACGGTGGCCGCTGGGGCTGGCCAGCTCGTCGCCGACCCGGCTGATCGCGGCGGCGCTGGCCGCGACGGACCTGACCGGGGCGTTCGGCGCCACGCTGTCGACCGAGGAGACCGAGCGGGGCAAGCCGGCGCCCGACGTCTACCTGGCGGTCGCCGAGCGGCTGGGCGTCGACCCGGCCCGCTGCGTGGCCGTGGAGGACTCGTCCAACGGCGTCCGCTCGGCCGCCGCCGCCCGGATGACGGTGGTGGCGGTGCCGCACGGCGCGTACCCGCTGGACCCGGACGCCGAGCGCCTCGCGACGCTGGTCCTGGGCACGGTCGGGGAGCTGACCCCGCAGACCGTGGACCAGCTCGGGTAGAGCCCCACCAGGCCCCGGGCGCCCTGATCACCGGCGGGCCCGTCGCGGGCATGAGCGCGGATCCGCCGGGTACCGCAGCCACGGCGCCCCGGCCGGGGCCGCCGGGTGAGGAGACGGGGATGAAGGCGATCGTGTACGAGCGCACCGGCGACGCCTCGGTGCTGCAACTGGTCGACCGGCCGGTGCCGGAGCCCGGACCCGGCGAGGTCCTGGTGCGGGTGGCGTTCTCCGGGGTGAACCCGACGGACTGGAAGACCCGCTCACAGGGGCCGATGCCGGGCGACTGGCAGACCCCCGGGCAGGACGGCGCGGGGGTGATCGAGGCGGTGGGCGAGGGCGTCGACCGGGACCTGATCGGCGAGCGGGTCTGGCTGTGGGAGGCCGCGTGGCAGCGGCCGTGGGGCACCGCCGCCGAGTACACGGTGGTGCCGGTACGGCAGGCGGTGCCCCTCGGCGACGCCTCCTTCGAGCTGGGCGCCAGCCTGGGCATCCCCTTCCTCACCGCGCACCGCTGCCTCACCGCCGGCGAGTACACGCCGGACCGGCTGCACGCGGGCGCGCTCAGCGACCACACGGTGCTCGTGCAGGGCGGGGCGGGCGCGGTGGGCAACGCGGCCATCCAGCTCGCCCGCTGGGCGGACGCCTGCGTGGTCGCCACCGTCAGCAGCCCGGAGAAGGCGCAGCTGGCGGCGGCGGCCGGCGCGTCCTTCGTGGTCGACTACCGGAAGCAGGACGTGGTCGAGGAGGTCCGCAAGATCGCGCCCGACGGGGTGCACACGATCGTCGAGGTCTCCGCGGCGCGCAACGCCGCCGCCGACGTCCAACTGCTCCGGCGCGGCGGGGCGGTCTGCGTCTACGCCGACGACGGCGGGGACGAGGTGACCCTGCCGATCCGGCCGTTGATGGCGCCGAACGCGCGGTTCCAGTTCGTCCTCGTCTACACCGAGCCGAAGGCGGCCAAGGCCCAGGCGGTGGTGGACGTGGCCGCCGCGGCGGCGCAGGGCGGGATCCGGGTGGGCGAGGAGGCGGGCCTGCCGCTGCACCGTCACCCGCTCTCGGCGGCCGTCGCGGCCCACCAGGCGGTGGAGAACTCGGTGGTCGGGAAGGTGCTGATCACCACGAGCGGGGAAGAGTAACGGCCGGAGGCCGAAAGCCTTCTGAGCTGGGCGGATTTCCCCGTAGTGGGCACAGAGGCGAACAAGTTTCGCAACAATGACGGTGCGGGTACCCCGCATGGAGCGGGCGGCCCCGGCGCGGTGCGAACGCCGGGGCCGCCCCTGGGGAGGGAATTCAGGAGTGTTCCCTACCCCAACAGGCGACGGTGCGCCTGAGAACATTACGGGGCGGTCAGCTCCCGGACACTCAGTTCGCCCCCGGCGTACCGGGAACGGACGACCTTCTTGTCGAACTTGCCGACGCTGGTCTTCGGCACCGCGTCGATGACGGCCCAACGCTCCGGCAGCTGCCAGCGGGCCACCGACCCGGCCAGGAACTCCCGCAGCTCCTCGACCGTCGCCGACGCCCCCTCGCGGAGCACGACGGTGGCCAGCGGCCGCTCACCCCAGCGCTCGTCGGGCACCCCCACCACGCAGGCCTCCAGCACCGCCGGGTGGGCCATCAGGGCGTTCTCCAGCTCGACCGAGGAGATCCACTCACCGCCGGACTTGATGACGTCCTTGGCCCGGTCGGTGAGCGTGATGTACCCGTCCGGCGAGAGGGTGCCGACGTCGCCGGTACGCAGCCAGCCGTCGCGGAACTTCTCCTCGTCCGGCACGTCGTCGCCGACGTACCGGGCGGTCACCCACGGCCCGCGGACCTCCAACTCGCCGACCGACGTCCCGTCGGCGGGCAGCGACTCGCCCAGCGGGCCGACGATGCGGGCCTCGACCCCGGCCGGCACGCGCCCCTGCGTGTAGCGGTAGCGCCAGGCCTCCTCGCCGGTCGCGCCGGCCGGCGGCCGGGAGACCGAGCCCAGCGGGGACATCTCCGTCATCCCCCAGGCGTGGATGACGTCGATGCCGTGCCGCTCGGCGAACGCGTGCATCAGCGCTGGCGGGCAGGCCGAACCGCCGACGATCACCTCCCGCAGCGAGGAACTGTCCACGTCGTGGGCGTCCAGGTGGGCCAGCAGGTCGGTCCAGATGGTCGGCACGGCGCCGGCCAGGGTGGGCCGCTCTGCGGCGATCATGTCGGCGATCGGCGCGGCCTGGAGGAACCGGTCCGGCATGATCAACGACGCCCCGGAGAGGAACGCCGCGTACGGCAGGCCCCAGGCCATCGCGTGGAACATCGGCACGATGGGCAGCTCGCGGTCGGTGGGCCCGAGGCCGAACGCCTCCGGCATGCAGACCTGGAGGGAGTGCAGGTAGATCGAGCGGTGCGAGTAGGCCACGCCCTTCGGGTTGCCGGTGGTCCCCGAGGTGTAGCAGAGGGCGGCGGCGTCGCGCTCGTCCACCTCGGGCCAGTCGAAGACGTCCGGGCGGTCGGCCAGCAGCGCGTCCCAGTGGTGCACGGCGATCCGGTCGCCGGCCGCCGCCGTGAGCGGGGCCGGGTCGCCGCCGCCGACGACCACCACGTGCCGCACGGTGCCCATCTCGCCGATCACCCGGGCCAGCAGCGGGATGAGCGTCGAGTCGACCAGCACCACCCGGTCCTCGGCGTGGTTGGCGATGTAGGCGACCTGGTCCGGGAAGAGCCGGAGGTTGAGGGTGTGCAGCACCGCGCCCATGCTGGGCACCGCGAAGTACGCCACCAGGTGCTCGGCGTTGTTCCACATGAAGGTGGCGACCCGCTCGTCGCCGGTGACACCGCACTCGTCGCGCAGCGCGTGGGCCAGCCGGGCCGCCATACGCCCGACCTCGGCGTACGTCATCCGACGCGGCTCGCCGCCCGTCCAGGTGACGACCTCCGCCGTGCCGTGCACGGTGGCGCCGTGGCCGAGGATCCGGGAGACCTGGAGGGGGGCGTCCATCATCGTGCTACGCATGGGTAACAAAGTAGTGTCGGCGGTCACAGGTTGGGAACCCTGGAATGCCGGTCGAGACCGTAACGGCACCGTAAATTGTCCGGGTGAGCATCTCCTGGGCCGATTCGTACGTGGGACAGCTACGCGCGCTCGCCGGTGACCGGACGCTGATGTTCGTCGGCGCCCGCGCCGTGGTCCGCGACAGGGCGGGGCGCCTCCTGCTGATCCAGCGCTCCGACAACGGGCAGTGGGCCCTGCCCGCCGGGGCGATGGAACTGGGCGAGTCGATCGCCGACTGCGCCGTCCGGGAGGTACGCGAGGAGACCGGGCTGCGCGCACTGCGGGTCAGCGCCTTCGCCCTCTACACGGGCCCGGACCGCACCCACACCAACATGTACGGCCACACGTACCAGATCTTCACGACCGCGTTCCGCGTCGACGAGTGGGACGGGGAACTGACCCGGGTCACCGACGAGACGACCGACGCGGGCTTCTTCCACCGGGCGCAACTGCCGGCCCCGCTCTCCGCGAGCGTCGCCGAGACCGTCGCCGACCTGGACGTCTTCGAGCAGACCAACCGGCTGATCCTCAAGTAGGCCGGCCGACCCGGCCCCGACCGGTCCCGACCCGGAGCCCCAGGTCGGGGCCGGAGCCGAGGCCGAGATCGGGGCCGGGGTCGCGGTCGAGGTCGGGCCGGTCAGAGCATCGTCTGGCTCTTCGCCTCCATCTCGGCGGCGGCCTCCTGCTTCGACTCCCTGTCCAGCGGCTTGCCGCCGGGTGCCGGGCCCTCGCCGCCGAGGCCGTCCGTGCCGCCCGTGGCGCCGCCCGGGCCCGCACCACGCAGCTTCTCGTTCGGCAGCGCCAACGTGACCAGCACCGCCACGATCGCGATCAGGCCGGTGGTCAGGAAGACCAGGTGCAGCGACTCGACGAACGCCGCCTGGACGGCCGCGCGCACCGGGGCGGGGAGCGCCAGGATGGTCGCCGGATCGTTGACCGACACGTCCGCCCCGCCGCTCGCCGCGACGGCGGCCTGCTGCTCCGGCGGCAGTACGGCGATCGCGCCCGGCAGCCGGTCCGCGAGTTCCGAGGTGAGCCGCGACGACAGCACCGCGCCGAGGATGGCGACGCCGAACGAGCCGCCCAGCGACCGGAAGAACGTCGCCGACGAGGTGCCGGCGCCCAGGTCCCGCATCGACACGGAGTTCTGCACGGCCAGGATCAGCGACTGCATGCAGAGCCCCAGCCCGATCCCGATCACGACCATGAAGCCGAAGGCCGCCCAGAGCGAGGTGTCCACCTCCAGCCGGGTGAACAACAGCATGCCGACCAGCAGCACCGCCGCGCCGGACACCGGGAACCACTTGTACCGGCCGATCCGGCTCATCGCCCGGCCGGTCAGCACCGAGGTGACGATGATGCCGGCCATCATCGGCAGCATCAGCAGGCCGCTGCGGGTGGGCGAGGCGCCCCGGACGATCTGGAGGTAGAGCGGGATGAAGATGATCGAGCCGAACATCACCAGGCCGAGCACGAAGCCGGCCGAGTTGGCCAGCGCGAACGTGGCGCTGCGGAACAGCCGCAGCGGCAGGATCGGCTCGGCCACCCGGGCCTCCTGGAGCACGAAGAGCACGCCGAGCACCGCGCCCGCGACGAAGAGGCCGATGATCACCCCGGAGCCCCAGGCGTACTCGTTGCCGCCCCAGCTCAGCGCGAGCAGCAGGCAGCTCACCCCGGCGACCAGCAGCGCCGCGCCGAGCCAGTCGATCGAGTGGTCACGCCTGGTGAACGGGATCAGCCGCAGCACCCGGGAGCACACGATGATCGCCAGGATCCCCAGCGGCACGTTGATGTAGAAGATCCACCGCCAGTCGGTCTCAGCGAAGTAGCCGCCGACCAGCGGCCCGGCGACCGACGAGAGGCCGAAGACCGCCCCGAACAGGCCCTGGTAGCGGCCTCGCTCCCGGGGCGACACCACGTCCGAGATGATGGTGAACGCGAGCGTCATCAGGCCGCCGGCGCCGAGGCCCTGGACCCCCCGGGTGACGATGAGCTGGGTCATGTCCTGCGACAGGCCGGCCAGCAGCGAGCCGAGCAGGAACGTGCCGATGGAGAAGAGGAAGACGGGGCGTCGCCCGTACAGGTCGGCCATCTTGCCGTAGAGCGGCGTCGAGGCCGTGGATGCCAGCAGGTACGCGGTCACCACCCACGAGTAGTGGTTGATCCCGCCCAACTCGCCGACGATGGTCGGCAGCGCGGTGCCGACGATGGTCTGGTCGAGCGCGGCCAACAACATGCCGGTCATCAGGCCGAACATCAGCAGCCGGATCTGTCGCCCGCCGAGCGCCGGGGCTTCCGTGGTCATCCCGCCTCCTTTCCCCGCTCACCCGAAACATGCGTGCGGAGCGTAGGGCACCTCGTCGATCATGGGGCCGGTGGCGCTCCGGCCACCGACCTCACGACCAACGATCGGTCAGCGGGACGAGTGCGGGCCCTCGGCGAACTCTTCGACGATCTTGGCGCAGAAGGCCGGCAGATCGTCCGGCTTGCGGCTGCTGACCAGGCCGCCGTCCGTGACGACCTGCTCGTCGACCCAGTCCGCGCCGGCATTGGCCAGGTCTGTGCGCAGGCTGGGCCAGGAGGTGAGCCGGCGGCCCCGCACCACGTCCGCCTCGATGAGCGTCCACGGCCCGTGGCAGATCACCCCGACCGGCTTGCCGGCGTCGAAGAACGCCCTGACGAAGCGCACCGCGTCCGCGTCGGCCCGCAGGAAGTCCGGGTTCGCCACCCCGCCCGGCAGCACCAGCGCGTCGTAGCCGGCCGCGTCCGCGTCGGCCGCGGTCACGTCCACGTCGTACGTCTTCGACTGGTCCAGGTGGTTGAAGGACTGGATGGTGCCGGGCTTGAGCGAGACCAGCTCCACCGTGGCGCCGGCCTGCTCCACCGCCTCGCGGGGCTGGACGTACTCGACCTCCTCGACGCCGTCGGCGGCCAGGAACGCGATCCGCTTGCCCTGAAGTGTCGTCGCTGCCATCTCGGTCTCTCTCCTCTCCGGGGGTACCGTCCGTCCCTTCCCGGGGCCCGGTGCCCGAAACCCCTCCCCGACGGCGGCAGGTTTGGCCCGGATGCCCCGGGGGACCCGGGACGGCATGGCAGGAGGAGCAGCGGAACAGCGCCGGCTCACCGCGGTGGTGGAGGGCTGGCTGGGTCGTCCCGTCCTGGTCGTCGGGGACGCCATGCTCGACGAGTGGCGCTTCGCCGAGTCCGACCGGCTCTGCCGGGAGGCGCCAGCCCCGGTCCTCACCCTCCGCCGGCGGATCTCCGCAGCCGGCGGGGCGGCGAACACCGCCGTCAACGTCGCCGCACTCGGAGGTCGGGCGGTGCTGGTGGCGCCGGTCGGCGCGGACGTCGCCGGCGACGAACTGCACGACTGTCTGGACCGGGCCGGCGTGTGGGACCGTACGGTCAACCAGCCCGCACGGCCGACGCCGGTGAAGCGGCGGATGCTGGCGGGCAACCAGATCCTGCTCCGGGAGGACTCCGGCGACCCCGACGACGTGCTCGACGCCGACGGGGTGGCCCGCCTGCTCACCGCGCTGGACTGCGCCACCGAGGAGCTGCGCGCGGCGGGTGGCGAGGCGCCCACCCTGGTGGTCTGCGACTACGGCCTGGGCGCGCTGCCCGCGCCCGTGCGCGCCTGGCTGGTGACCCACCGGGAGCGGTACGCGACGGTCGCGCTGGACGCCCACGACCTGGCGGACTGGCGTGGCCTGGCCCCGACGGTGGTGACCCCCAGCTTCGCCGAGGCGACCCGGCTGCTCGCCCGGGCCGCCGGCGCCCGCCCGGCGCCCGGTGCCGGGCTGCACCTGGACCACCCGGACGGCGACCCGGCCGACGGCCCCTCCGAACTGACGGTGGGCGTCTCCCCCGGCGGGGTCGCGCCGCACCACGCCGCCCACCGCCCCGGCCCGACGAACCCGACCGGCGAGCCGACGGCCGGCGAGGGCCGGGTGGCGATGACCGGGAACGGGCTCACCGTGACCGGCACCGGCGTCACCGTCAACGCCACGGCCGGCGAGGGCGTCGACCGGGCCGTGCTGGCCGAGTCCCGCCTCGCCGAGCTGCGCGCGCACACCGGCGCGGACGTGGTGGCGGTGACCCTGGACACCGACGGCGCGGTGGTCGGCGGGGCGGACGGCGAGCCCCGGCGCAGCCACAGCACCCCCGTGCCGGCCAGCCACGCGGTCGGGGCGGGCGACGCGTACCTGGCGGCGATGACGCTGGCGCTGGCCGCCGACGCGCCGCTGCCCACCGCCGCCCAGCTCGCCCAGCTCGCCGCGACCATCACCGTCTCGGACACCGGCACCTGCGTGTGCCGCCGGGAGGACCTGCTCGTCGCGCTGGACGCACCGGTCGACGGGGCGGGCCACCGGGCGTTGGTCGGCACCGACGAGCTGGCCGCGATCGTCGAGGAACACCGCCGGGCGGGCCGCGCGATCGTCTTCACCAACGGCTGCTTCGACGTGCTGCACCGGGGCCACGTGCGCTACCTGGAGCAGGCCCGCGCGCTCGGCGACCTGCTGGTGGTGGCGGTCAACTCCGACGGCAGCGTACGCCGGCTGAAGGGCCCGGACCGGCCGGTGAACCCGGTCGAGGACCGGATCGCCCTGCTCGCCGCGCTGGCGTGCGTCGACCACGTGGTGGTCTTCGAGGAGGACTCCCCGACGGATCTGATCGAGGCGGTCCGCCCCGACGTGTACGTCAAGGGCGGCGACTACCCGCCGGAGATGGTGCCCGAGGCGCCACTGGTACGCCGCCTCGGCGGGCAGGTCCGCACCCTCGGGTACGTCCCCGACCGGTCCACCTCGGCGATCATCGACCGGATCCGGGCGCACGGCCAGGAGCCGCAGGAGGAGGACACCTCCCTGACGCCCGAGCCGTCGTGAACCGCCCGCTCGACCTCGGCACGGCCGGCGGGTTCCGCGCGGATCGGCTGCTCGACGTGCTGATCCCGACCCGCAACCGCCCCGCCGAACTGGCGGTCACCCTCTCCGGGCTGGCCGCCCAGGAGGGCGTACCCGGATTCGGGGTGGTGGTCAGCGACCAGTCCGACGGCGACGCCGCGTACCGGCATCCGGCGGCGGCCACCATGGTCCGGGCGCTGCGCCACCGGGGGCACCCCGTGCTGCTGACCCGCCGGCTGCCCCGGCGCGGGCTGGCCGAGCACCGGGCGTACCTGCTGGCTGCGTCCGCCGCCCGGTACGTGCTCTGCCTCGACGACGACGTCTGGCTGGAGCCGGGCACGCTGCGCCGGCTGGTCACCGCCATCGGGGAGCTGGGCTGCGGCTTCGTCGGCAACGCGGTGCACGGGCTGTCGTACGCCGACGACGTCCGGCCGGAGACGCACCGGCACTACGAGGAGTGGACCGGGCGGCCCGCCCCGGAACGGATCCGGCCGGGCACGCCGCAGTGGGACCGGGCGTCGATCCATTCGGCGGCGAACCTGCTGCACGTCACGGGGCAGCTGGACCTGCCGTCGGGTGGCTGGCGGGCGTACAAGGTGTCCTGGATCGGCGGCTGCGTGCTCTACGACCGGGCGAAGCTGGTCGACTCCGGCGGGTTCGACTTCTGGCGGCGGGTGCACGAGAAGCACCAGGGCGAGGACGTCGCCGCCCAACTCGCCGTGCTGGCGCGCTTCGGCGGCGCCGGCGTCCTGCCCAGCGGCGCGTACCACCTGGAGTCGCCGACCACGGTCACCGACCGGGAGGTGGAGGCGTGGGAGGTCGTGCTCGCCGAGGAGGAGACGGCGCAGCCGGCCTGAGCGGCGGCGCAGGGGCTCCTTTGGCAGAGGGAATGCTTACACCCGGTTCGTATTGCGCGCCGTACTATTACGCAAACTGCCCGTCGTATTCGTAGCGCCCCTGCCGTCGCGCCTCCATGTCTCCCATCAGGGGAAGCGGCAGTCCGTCTGCTGTCCGGGATCGGGGGAAGGGCGTCCGCCTGTAGGGCACCTCGCTTTCCACCCCCAGCAGCATTCGCACCACCATGCCCACCAGGGCAGGCAAGCCCCTTTGCCCGGCACGGCATCCCGCACAGGCTTCGACCGTTGTCTCCAAAGTTCGGTCGAAACTAACGCTGCTCACCCATTGGACGATCCTGTCTCGAGCGTCGTCGACCTGCATTCCCGCAATTCGCAGCGCCTCGTCCACCAGAGTAAGCACATAGGCTGCGCCTCTCACGTCAAGCTCTCCTGGCAGCCGGCCCACTGCTTCCCTTCGCAATCGGATGCCCCTCGCCAGCAACGATACGTATTCAGGCAGATAGTTGATGCCCCCTTCCCGGTGCAGCAACTCCATCAAGTTGACGATGTACTCGGCGTCTCTCGGCAGTTCAGCTGCTTCCTTTGGTGACACCGCTCGCGCCTGCGCACCGGGCACAGGCCCATCGTCCGACCTCACCTTCGACAAGGTCGGCTCACTCGGCAACGCTGATTCTGGTTGCTGCCCGGCAGGCTCTTGCTGCTGCCCGCACTGGTCGCGCCGGACTACGCGGACTGCGCATTCTGCCGAAATTCCATGCTCCCGCAGCACCTGACTGAGAGCATTCTCGAAAAGAATCTGCTTGCCGATGCTGTCCGGAATCTCGCTCCCGGCGTATCCGAGGCGACGCGCAGCAATAGGGATCAGGTCGGAAGAGAGTGAACTCAACTGATGTCGGGCGGCCTTTTCAGGCTCGGCAAGTTCCCACCAGATCGCTGCTTCTATCGCCACACTCCCTCGATTTTCGAGCGGCACTGGCACCAACCACTCTAGCTTGCACCGGTATGCCTGGCCAGTCTCTGCAACCAAGATGTTCCACTCTTGGCGGTGGGCACCTCCCGGCAGGCAATACCTCGGGGGCTTGAGTTCGAGACACTGCCCATCGCGACTGACGGCGAGGAGTTCACGATCGGCGGGAAGCGGATTGTCGACGGGCAGGGAGCCATCGAGGTTCGGGACAACACTGATGAGGCTCACCAACACAGTCGAAGATTCAGGCAAGCTGTCCCATTGCCGGTCTGGTACGTCCTGACGGGTCAACCCACGCAGCCGCATGGCCGAGTCGAGCGGGACGTCGTTCTGCGCCTCGAACGCCTCCCTGCAGCCGAGCGAGGAGTCGTCGATCAACTGAGCAATGAGTTCCAGATCCGGCGGGGTGGAATCAGACATGGTGTCCTCCCGACCGCTCGATGATCTCCATCGCCCGCGGTCTACCCCGTCGTAGCAGGTTCTCAACCGCCTTCGGAGTGCGTCCCAACATCTCGGCGATATCTGCGTGCGAGGCACCTTCCGCCCTCATCTTCAGGGCAACCCAGGTGGCTTCATCCAGTTCTGCGGTGAGCGCGGCGGTCAGGACGATGTAGTCCTCCACCCCGCCGTGTCCCGCTTCAGGCAGTTCCTCCCGCACCTCGACCGGATGCCGCCGACGGTATTCACGATGCCACTTGCGATAGATCCCCGGGTAGACCTGGATGCACGCACCGATGTAGTAGGTGAGGAGGGACGCGCCACCATCCGGACGCCAACGGCCGCCGATCAGTGCGACGCGGCGGAACAGCGCAGCCCCCTCCACGGCGGTATCCGTCGCGAGGTCGTCGACATCCTGCCGATCGACGCCCTCCGGCAGCACACCCACCGGCCGACCTACCTCTCGGCATTTACGAGACATCTTGCCGCTCTTGATCCAAGACCTACAGTAGCGATGACCAGCGATGACCAGCCGCTCAGCCACCAGGTCGTACTCTGGTCCGGCGAAGTTGTTCTTCGCCAGCCGTGCCACCAGCAACCGATCACCTTCGCGCGCGTCGCCGTCACCCTGCTTAGGGGCCTTCGGGGCAGCAGTGTGGACCAGCGGAGTGAGAGCCCGGATCCTGCCATCCTGAATTTCCTTCACATAGTTGGAAGTGGGGTCGAACTCGGAAGCCTCAGCGAGGTTTGCCGCCTCTACCCGCAGTTGTATGTCAGATGGCGATTCACCAGGGCTGGCAGGCGTCTCCGTAGGGGGAAGTGTTGTCGCTCCGCTCTCAGAGCGTTCCAGATCACTGCTCCCTTGAATATCCACAGGCGAGAGCCTCCCCACGGGTCTGGTGATCTTCAGTCAAGTCCTATGTCACGGCAACACCGCTGCCCCTCGGCGTCTCCGTAAGATCCTTTGTGAACCTCCCCATAAGATCATTCAGGGGGGAAGTCCGGTGCTGCGCATATTACCCATGCAGAACATCTTTCACCGCCGACGCAGCCGGAGAGTCTCATGTCGAACACCACCGCTCCCCACGGCCCGACACCTGCTCCCGCCGGAGCGCCGCATACACCACGCTGGATCTGGGTGCTGCTCATGCTGCTCACCGCGAGCCTGGTTGGCTGCATCGCCGGCCTGCTCGCGTTCGCTGCCGGCAGTAACGTGCCGGCCGCCATCCTCACGGGCGGTAGCGCGTTCGCCGGCACCGTGGCACTGCTGCTGGCCATCGCCCACTTCGCCTACGGGCAGAAGTGATCCCTGACGATCAACAGGCCCACCACGCCGTTCGAGCCAAAGGAGTCCTCTCGCCGCGAGAGGACTCCTTTTTGGTCCTCGCTGACCGCCTGTCGGCCCCATCTGCCCTGCTCTTCCGCCCTGAGCGCGTCAGGTCTACCGGCCGCTCAGGGGGCGCCGGGCTCCGGGCGGAGCAGCTCGCGGGCCGCCTCCAGGACCTCGACCACCGGCACGTCGGTGACGAAGGAGTCCCGGTGTGGGCACTCGCCGTCGCCGGGGCGGTGCGGGTAGATGCCCGGGGTGCAGTCCACCCCGCAGACCGGGCAGAGCACCGTCCACGAGCTGATCGGCCGGTGCCGGCCGCGCAGCAGGTTCGCCACCGTGATCAGGTTGCCGACCCAGTAGATGCCGACGGTCGAGGTGCCCACGGCGGCGGCCAGGTGCAGTGGCCCGGTGTCGTTGGAGACCACCAACTGGCAGCCGGCGTAGCAGCCGGCCAGGCCGCCGAGGCTGAGCGTGCCCACCTGCGGCCGGACCGGCACCCCGGCCGCCGCGACCACCCGGTCCACCACGTCCTGCTCGGCGGGCGTGCCCGTGACCAGCACCTCGTACCCGTCGCCGACCAGCTCGCGGGCCACCTCGGCGAAGCGTTCGGCGGGCCACCGGCGGCGGGTGTCCGTGGCGCCGGGGTGCAGCGCCACTCTCGGCCGCTCCGCCGGGCCGAGCACCTCGGCCGCCTCGGCCCGGTCGGCGTCGGTCACGGCCAGCGCCGGGACGATCGTGGTGGCGCCCGCGCCGACCAGGCCGGCCACCTCCAGGTAACGGATCACCTCCTGCTGGTAGTAGACGTACCGGATCCAGCGGTCCAGCGGTGGCGCGTCCTCGGCGCGCAGCCCGGCGGTGACCCGCGCGCCGAGGGAGCCGACGAACGGGTTGGAGTTGGCCCCGCCGCCGTGCAGCTGCAACGCCAGGTCGAAGCGTTCCTCGCGGGCCGCGGCCAGGAAGTCGCCAAGCGCCGACTCCGGCTCGCCCGGATCGGGGCCCCGGAGCCCCGGCGCGGGCGGCACGACCAGCACGCGGTCCACCGGCCCGGGCCGGTCGCGCCAGAACTTCGCGTGCCACGGCGCGCCGAGCAGCACGATCTCCGCTTCCGGGTACGCGGCCCGCAGCGCGTCCAGCGCCGGCAGGACGAAGATGAAGTCCCCGAGCGCGTTGGCGCGCAGCACGGCGATCCGCGCGACGTCGGGCACGCGGCCGGTGGCCGGGCCGAGCAGGTTCGGGGTGCCCACGCGGCTCGTTACGGCCGGTCGGTCTCGCCGACGGCGATGTCCGGGTGGTGCATCTCCCGGTCCGCGGCCGGGTCGAGGACGCTCGGCGTACCCCCGTCGGGGCCGGCGGGTCGGGGCCCGGTGCGGCCGACGGTGATGGTGCGCGGCGCGGGCCGGGCGGCCCGGGGCAGCCGCACCCGGAGCAGGCCGTGGTCCATGACCGCGTCGATGCTGTCGGGGTCCACCCGGGACGGCAGGTCGACCCGGTACTCGAAGCCCCTGGTCTCGAAGCCACCGGGGATGCCGTGGTCGGCGTTGACCTCGGCCTCGGAGCGGGCCCGGACGCAGAGCTCGCGGTCGTCCAGTTCGACGGCCACCTCCTCCGGCGCCACCCCGGGCAGCCGCACCACGACCTCCCAGCCGTCGGCGGTCTCGGCCATCTCGACGTCCGGCGGCCCGGTCCGGCCGCCGACCAACCGGCGCAGCTCCGAACGCAGGGACTGGAGTTCGCCCATCGGATCCCAGCCCTGCTGCCGGCCGCGCCAACCTCGGCCGGTCCCGCCGCTCTGCTCGCTCATGCCGGCCCTCCGCTGACGACCCGCTCGCTGCGTTCGCTCATTGCACCTCTCCGATCCGCTGGGTGGCCGCCGGCGATCGCAGTGAGCTGGGCGCGTCCAGCCCGGCCTCCCGGTCCACGCCGACGCCGAGCCGGTCGACCAGTTCCCCGCCCAGCCAGGCGCTCAGGCCGAGGATGGCCAGCGCGACCACCTCGATGGCGATCAGCGCGCCCCCGGCGGCCCGGGAGTCGGCGTTGAGCCGGACCACCCAGATCGCGGCGAAGAGCAGGATCACCGCCACGTTGGCGGCGGCGTGGGTCAGCGCCACCCGCTTCGCGCGGGTGGCCGACGGGATGGCCAGCAGGTCGAACGTCCCGGCCGCCGCGGCCAGCAGGCCGCCGATCAGGCCGACGGTGATGTTCCAGTACGCGACCTCGCCGAGGAAGTCCGGCCCGCCGACGGTGTCCACCAGGTCGAACAGAACCGCAGTGACCAGCAGGCCGACCGGGAACATGACCAGCATCGGGTGGACGGGATGACCCAGCACCTTGAGCCGGCTCTCCATCGGGCCTCCACTGCTCGGTCTCTCCGGGCGGGTCGGGTCGGTCTCTCCGACCGGGTCGGATGACGCGGTACCCCCGCCCTGGAGGGACAAACGTCGCGCTGGTCGCGCTCTAGGCTGACTCGTGGCGGACACCCCGCCACCGGAGTCAACGGACGGGGGAGGATCACGTGACGGTGGAGATCACCTCGCACGAGGAACTGCGCGAGCTGCTGGGGGCCCCGATGCCGCGCGCGGTGACCAAGGAGCGGCCCGTCCTGCACGCGCGGGACCGGGACTGGCTGGCCGCGTCGCCGTTCTGCCTGGTGGCGACGGCAGGCGCGGACGGCAGCTGCGACGTCTCGCCGAAGGGCGACCCGCCCGGCTTCGCGCTGGTGCTGGACGAGCGGACCGTCGCCATCCCGGAGCGGCCGGGCAACCGGCGCGCCGACGGCTACCGCAACATCCTGGACAACCCGCACGTCGGATTGATCTTCCTGATCCCCGGGCGTACGGACACGCTACGGATCAACGGCCGGGCCCGACTGGTCCGCGACGCGCCGTGGTTCGACGACATGGTGGTCAAGGGGCACCGCCCGATCCTCGCCGTGGTGGTGGAAATCGAGCAGATCTTCTACCACTGCGCCAAGGCGTTCCTGCGCTCCGAGCTGTGGCAACCGGAGAGCTGGCAGCCGGACGCACTGCCGTCCCGGGCCCGGCTGATCAAGGAGGTCGAGAACCCGGCCGAGAGCCTGGCCGACCTGGAACGCCACTTCGGCCCGAACTACGCCACCACCATCTACACCTGACGCCTCCCCGCCAACTCCTGAGCCTCCCCCGCTCGCACCTGCCGCCTCGCCACCAGCCCTCTGAGCCCTCCCCGCCCGCACCTGCCGCCTCGCCACCAGCCCTCTGAGCCCTCCCCGCCCGCACCTGCCGCCTCGCCGTCAGGCTCCTGAGCCCTCCCCCGCGCTGGGCCATGTCTCCCGGGCCGCGTTCCTGACGGCCCGCGCGGGTGGCACACCGCGCGGCCACCCGCCGCAGGTGTGGCAAGCCGGAGCCCACGGCGCCACCATCCTCCGTGTAGATCTGCCGCCTGCCGTCCGAGCGGCGGTGGCGCCGGCACCTGGATCAGCGGCGGGCGCGGCACCCTCTCCCAGTTGAGCCCTCTGGTGATCAGGACGCCTGGAGATGTGGCACGCCGTTGGCCCCACCGCGCCACCTGCCAGGGCACCCTCCCCAGTGAGCCCTTGGTGATCAGGACGCCATGGACGTTACCGGGCGCTTTTGACGTCCATGGCGTCCTGATCACCTGCGGCTGATGCGGTGTTGGGCGGCCTCCGACGGGGTGGGTGGTGAGCTACGGGTATTGCTAAAGGGTTCTTTATAAAGATAGCTTTAGGATATGTCGCTGCCCGAGGTGAAACTCTCCGACCCCAAGGCCCTGCGCGGGTACGCGCACCCGCTGCGGATGGCGCTGATCGGTCTGCTGCGCCAGCAGGGCCCGATGACCGCGACCCAGGCTGCCGAGCGGCTCGGCGAGAGCGTGCCGAACTGCTCGTTCCACCTCCGGCAGCTCGCCAAGTACGGGCTCGCCGAGCGGGCACCCGGTGCCGACGCCCGCGAACGGCCCTGGCGGGCCACCGCCCTCAACACCTCCTGGGACGACGTCTCGGACGACCCACAGACCCGCGCGGCCGTCGACGAACTGAGCGCCGTCCAGCTCGCCCTCTACGTCCGCAAGGCCGAGGAGTTCCTGGCCCGGCGCGCCGACGAGTCCACGGCCTGGCGGGCAGTCACCGGCTTCGCCGACCGGCCGGTCTACGTCACCGTCGACGAGATGGCCGCGCTCAGAGCACGGATCGACGCCCTCTTCACCGAGTACGACGACCGGATCGCCGACCCGGCGAAGCGTCCGGCCGGCAGCCGGAAGGTCAACCTCATCCGCCTGGCCCTGCTCGCCGACCCGCCACCCACCGATGCCCTAGCCGACGCCACCGGCCCGACCGCCACCACCAACGCCAACACGGCCACCGCCAACGCCAACGCCAATACGACCGCCCCCGGAGCCAGCCCGACCACCGAGCATGCCGATGCGGCCACCGCCAGCGCCGTCAGCGGCGGTGACGGGGAACCTCCGGCCGCCGGTCCGGCTGCCCGCGACCTCGGTGAGCAGAAGGGCGACCGGTGAGCGGTCAGGTGACCGGCATCCCGGTTGCCGCCCCGCCCGGCGGTCCCGCCCGGCGCGGCCCGCTGCCCCGGCTGCTGCGCGAGCGCGTGTTCCGTCGGTACTGGTCGGCGCAGACCGTGTCGTACTTCGGCGACGAGATCTCCACCCTGGCCCTGCCGCTGCTGGCCGTGCTGGTCTTCGAGGCGACCCCCGCCGAGATGGGCTACCTGACCGCCGCCGCGCTCGCCCCGAACCTGCTCTTCTCGCTGCTCGCCAGCGCCTGGGTCGACCGGTACCCGCACAAGCGCCGGCTCATGATCCTGACGGACCTCGGGCGGGCGCTGCTGCTCACCGCCGTGCCGGTGGCGTACGTGCTGGACCTGCTGACGATGCCGCAGCTCTACCTGGCGGCCTTCGCGGTCGGCACGCTCGCCGTGATCTTCGAGGTCGCCCGGGGGCCGCTCTTCGTCTCCGTCGTCGGGCGCGCCGACTACGTCGAGGCGAACACCCTCATCAACGGCAGCCGGGCGATGTCCCTGGTGGCAGGGCCGAGCGTCGGCGGCGTCCTCGTGCAGGTGCTCACCGCGCCGATCGCCCTGGTCGCCGACGCGCTGTCGTACGTCGTGTCCGCGTACTTCCTGGTGCGGATCCGGCCGACGGAGCCGGCGCCCGCGCGCGGCGGCGGACTGGCCCTCGGCGCCGGGCTGCGGTTCATCGCGCGGACGCCGATGATGCGCGCGACCGTGCTCGGCACCACCACGATCAACCTGTTCAACTTCATGTTCATCGCCCTCTTCGTGCTCTACGCCACGCAGGAGCTGGGCCTCGCTCCCGGCCTGCTGGGCGCCGTGCTGGGCGCGGGCGCGGTGGGCGGCCTGATCGGGGCGGCGCTCACCGGCCGGTTGGTCCGCCGCTTCGGCGTCGGCCCGACGCTGCTGGCCGGGTTCGTCCTCTTCCCCGCCCCCCTGGTGCTCATCCCCCTCGCCGGTGGGCCGACACCGCTGATGGTCGGGATGCTCTTCGCCGCCGAGTTCCTCTCCGCCGCCGGGGTGATGCTGCTCGACATCACGGTCGGCTCGGTGCAGACCGCGCTGACCCCGGAGGCGCTGCTGGCGCGGATCGCCGGGGCCCGGCGCACCATCAACTACGGCATCCGGCCGATCGGCGCGCTGCTCGGCGGCGCGCTCGGCAGCGCCCTCGGCGTACGGCCGGCGTTGTGGATCGCGACGGCGGGCGCGCTCGCCGGGGTGCTGTGGGTCGCCTTCTCCCCGGTACGCCGCCTGCGCGGGCTTCCCGAACAGGCCGACTGACCGGCCCCGACGGGCGATCGGCAGCCCTCCGATGTGGTGTGTCGGCAGGTCCGGCGGTTTAGTGCCCTCGATCGGGGTAGGAGTTTCGTTGACGATGACGGCTCAACTTGCCGAACGAGAAGGTTCGACCTGACGAGGAGGATCGCCCATGACCACGAAGGTCGAGAAGTCCATCGAAGTACAGGTTCCGGTCAGCACCGCGTACAACCAGTGGACGCAGTTCGAGGAGTTCCCCCGCTTCATGGGGGGCGTCCGTGAGGTACGCCAGCTCGACGACAGGCGGATGCACTGGGTCGCCGAGATCGGTGGCGTCCAGCGCGAGTGGGACGCCAGGGTGCTGGAGCAGGTGCCCGACCGGAAGGTGGCCTGGGCGGCCACCGAGGGTGTGACCAACGCCGGCGCGGTCTACTTCCAGCCCGTCGACGCCGACCGCACCATGGTCAGCCTGCACCTCGAGTACGAGCCCGAGGGCCTGCTCGAGAAGGCCGGCGACAAGCTCAACATCATCGAGCGGCAGGCCGAATCCGACCTGCGGAAGTTCAAGACGTACATCGAGGAGCGCGGCGTCGAGACCGGCGCCTGGCGCGGCACCGTCGACAGCGGCCTCGGTGTCGGCACCCCGGGCGTCGAGCACGCCGCCGCCACCCAGGGCGACAGCGGCAGCGCCGGCGTGTCCGGCAAGGCCGTGGCGGCGGGCGCCGCCGTGGCCGGGGCCGCCGCTGCCGCCGGAGCCGCCGCGGCCGCGAAGCGCCGCTCCGACGCCGACGACCGGCCGGCCACCACGACGACCGACACGGAGTACGTGGTGACCGAGGTCGAGGTCGTTCCGGAGCCCGGCACCGCCGGCTACCCGCACCGCACCCTCTGATCCCCCCGCACGCCTGCCCCTGTCGGCGGACGGCCCGGTTCCCCGCGAACCGGGCCGTCCGCTCGTCCCGGTCCGGTCGGTGGCGTCAGCGCGCGTCGGCCTGCACCGTCCAGAGGTGACCGTCCGGGTCGGCGAACGTGCCCGTGTAGCCCCACGGCTGCGCAGCCGGCTCGACGACGACCTGCGCGCCGGCGGCCCGGGCCCGCCCGACGAGTTCGTCGACCTCGGCCGGCGTCGCGGCCGGGAGGCTGACGAGGCACTCGCTCTGCCCGCGCGGGGCCACCTCGTGGTCGCCGATGACCCAGCCGAAGCCGCCGGTGGGCACCAGCATGACGCGGAGGCCGTCGTTGACGGCGTACTGCAGGGGCTCGGGGATGCCGTCCTCGGCCAACTCGCCGACGGCCTCCAGGCCGAGCCCCTCCGAGTAGAAGCGGTACGAGGTGGGGCGGTCGGCGATCGGCAGGGCGACGACGACGGGTGCGTACTGCATGAGGCTGCCTCCGGAGGGTTGACGACGCCGGGAGGATAGCGACCACGACCGACAGGAAGCCGTCGGTCGCCGACGTGCCCGCAGTTCCCGGCCCCGTTCGCCGCAGCCGCCGCCGGCAGGGGCGCGCCACCGCACGGTCGGATCAGGTGCGACAGGGTCAGCGGCCGTCACACCCACCCGCCCTGCCATCCATAGGGGCAGTCGACCCGCAGGGCGTCTCCAGGTGTACGGCCGATAGGGGTCTCCTCCCTATGGGATTGCCGGCATCATCGTGCCTGCGATGACCGTCCGGCCCACCAGCCACCGGCGTCTGCGGGAACTCTCGCGAACCTTCTGGGAAGGGACTGTCTTGTCCACTCGTCGTCAACTGCTGCGCCTCGGCGCGGCGTCGGGCATCATCGGGGCGACCAGCGGCCTGGCCAGCCTCGCCGGACGGTTGGGGGCAGCCCCCGCCGCGGCAGGGGTCGCCTCCCCGACGCCCCCGCCCGTGACCCCGTTCACCGTCCCGTTGAGCATGCCGCAGACCCTGCGCCCGGTGCTGCGGACCGCCACCACCGACTACTACTCGGTCACCATGCACCGCAGGCGCTTGGAGATCGTGCCGGGTACCCGCACCGAGGTGTACACCTACAACGGCGAATTGCCCGGCCCAACGATCCGCGCTACGTCTGGTCGGCGGGTGGTGGTACGCCAGCGCAACCGGCTGGACATGCCCACGGCGGTGCACCTGCACGGCGGCGCCACCGCCCCCGGCGACGACGGCTCGGGCGACGCCACGATTCCGCCCGGCGGCGAGCGGGTCTACAACTACCCGAACCGGCAGCCGCACGCCACGCTCTGGATGCACGACCACACCCACCACATGGAGGCCGAGCACCTCTACCGGGGCCTGTCCAGCCTTTATCTGCTGACCGACCGCACCGAGGCGGCGCTTCCGTTGCCCCGCGGCCGGTTCGACGTCCCGCTGGTGCTACGCGACGCGCACCTGGACGCCAACGCCCAGCTGGTCTGGACCATGGACGACGCCGACAACCGGACCACCCTGCTGGTCAACGGGCGGCCGTGGCCGCGCTTCGAGGTGCAGGCCCGCCGCTACCGCTTCCGTCTGGTCAACTCAAGCAACCTGCGGTTCTTCCTGCTGCGGCTCGCCGACGGCGGGGATATCACGGTGATCGGTTCCGACGGCGGCCTGCTGGAGGCGCCGGTCACCATGCAGCACCTGCTGTTCTCGCCCGGCGAACGGCTCGACGTGGTGATCGATTTCGCCCGCTACCAGCCGGGCACCTCGGTGGTGCTGCAGAACCTGATGGGGCCGGGCCCGGCCGAGCAGGTAGGCCAGGTGATGCGCTTCGACGTCGTACGGGCGAAGGGGCCGGACCGCACCTCGGTACCGCAGCGGCTGCGCACCCTGCCTCCGCTGCCCACGCCGACCGTGCGCCGCAACATCGAGCTGCGGATGGACGAGCCGGGCTCCGGTGGGCACCAGGCGTACATCGACGGCAAGGTCTTCGATCCGGCGCGGATCGACACCACCATCGCCTGGGGCAGCACCGAGGAGTGGACGGTGACCAACGCCAACGCCTTCATGCCCCACAACTTCCACATGCACCTGGTGCAGTTCCGGGTGCTCGGCCGCAACGGCGCACCGGCCGATCCCACCGAGTCCGGCCTGAAGGACACCGTGATCGTCTGGCCCGGGCAGAGCGTGCGGCTCCAGGCCACCTTCGACACCTGGCGCGGGGTCTACCCGTACCACTGCCACATGGTCGACCACAGCGCGATGGGCATGATGGCCAATCTCAAGATCGTCTGATCCGATCCGCTGGGAGAGTCACACGGGCCAGGACCCGGCCCCGGGCCTTCGGTGCCCGGGGCCGGGCCGTCGCGCGGGCAGCCTGGCGTGGCACGGGGTGCGGGCCATGTGCGGACGGGACCTCGACGGGAATGACCGACCTGGAGAAACGGCGAAGCCCAGGCCGTTGACCTGGGCTTCTTCACCGAGCCGCCTGACGGAATCGAACCGTCGACCTACGCATTACGAGTGCGTCGCTCTAGCCGACTGAGCTAAGGCGGCAACGATCGCCAAGTGTACGGCACGACCCGCCCATCGACCGAGTGGGTTCCCCATCCGGACACCCGACCCCGAACCCGTCGTCCGCCGGACAGCGACCGCTGCCGGCCGGGACTACGCTGCGGCGGGTGAACGACGATCGCGCCCCCGACGTGGATCCGCAGGACGGCGCGGCGGAGAGTGCCCACACGAGCGAGGCGGCCGGCGGCCGGGCCACGCGCCGGCCACGCGGCACCGATCCCCGGGAGCTGGGCTTCACCCCGCGCAAGCCGGTGCCGTGGCTCGCGCCGTTCCTGCTGGTCAGCACCGGCATCCGTACGCTGCTGGCGATGCTCTTCGGGGCGTACCTGGACAAGCGCGAGCTGCAGAACTCCCTCGACGCGCGCATCGCGCGGCAGGTCGGGCCGGACGGCGGGCTCTGGCTGGACTACGTGGCCGACCTGGGCGACGGATTCAACGCCACCTACTCGGTGGCGTACCTGATCGCCCAGCCCGAGCTGGAGGTGGACGGGCACCGGCTGCCCCGCGCGCAGACCCTGGTGATGGGCGGCGACCAGGTCTACCCGTCGGCGGCCTTCGAGGCGTACGAGGACCGGTGCAAGGGGCCCTACCAGGCCGCGCTGCCGGTCACCCCGCCCGAGCGGCCCACGCTCTTCGCGGTGCCCGGCAACCACGACTGGTACGACGGCCTGACCGCCTTCCTGCGGCTCTTCGTCCGGTCCCGGGACCGGCACTTCGGCGGCTGGGAGACCGGGCAGTCCCGCTCGTACTTCGCCGTCGAGCTGCCCGCCGGCTGGTGGCTGCTCGGCCTCGACGACCAGTCCGGCTCGTACCTGGACGATCCGCAGCTCACCTACTTCGACCGGGTCGCCGAGCGGCTGGGCCCGCAGAGCCGGGTGATCCTGGCCGTGCCGGCGCCGACGTGGGTCAAGGCCGTCGACCATCCCACGGCGTACGACTCGATCGACTACTTCATCCGTACGATCGTCGCGCCCACCGGGGCCCAGGTGCGGCTGCTGATCTCCGGCGACCTGCACCACTACGCCCGCTACGCCGGCCCGGACCGGCAGCTGATCACCTGCGGGGGCGGCGGCGCGTACCTCTACCCGACGCACCAACTCCCGGAGCGCATCGAGGTGCCGCCGCGCGACACCCTCGCCCGGCGGGCCAGTGCCTCCCACCCGTACGAGCTGGCCGGCCGCTACCCGGAGCAGGCCCGCTCCCGGCGGTACGCGTGGGGGATCTTCCCCCGCCTGCCGCGGCGCAACCCGGGCTTCACCACCCTGCTGGGCACCCTGCACACGCTGCTGATGCTGGCGATGGCCGGCGTCGTGACCAACCCGAGCGGGACGGACCAGCGGCTGTTCAGCGTGCCGCTGATGGCGATGCTGATCGTCACGATGCTCGCGGCGGCGTTCTTCGCCAAGCCGCCCAGCTCCGGCGGCAAGCGGCACGCCCGGCACTGGATCCTCGGCGTGGGCCACGGTCTGGCCCAGATCGGGCTGGCCGCCGCCGGCACCTGGGCGTGGCTGGCGCTGCCCTTCTACGACTGGCCGTGGCCGCTGCCGGCCGTCGCCGCGGCGGTGCTCTACGGCCCGGTGAGCGGGCTGGTGGCGAGCCAGTTGGTGGCCGCGTACCTGCTGGTGGCGGGCGCGTTCGGGGTGAACCTCAACGAGCTCTTCGCCGGGCAGGGCATCGAGGACGCCAAGGCGTTCCTGCGGCTGCGCATCGACCCCGACGGGACGCTGACGATCTACCCGATCGCCGTCGACCGGGTGTCCCGCGACTGGCAGGTCAACCCGGACCAGTCCCCCGAGTCCTCCTGGCTGGCTCCGAAGCAGCCGCTGCGGCCCCGCCTGGCCGAGCCCCCCACCACCCTCACCTGACCCCTGCCCCGGGGGCAGGGCAGGCGGGGTGTGGAGGAAGGGTGGGCTAGGAGGTGTAGTGCTGGTCGTGGGCCTGGCGGGGGCCGCAGACCGAGGCGCGGGAGCAGGAGCAGCGGGAGCCGTCGGCGTCGAGACGTACCGTGACGGAGTCCCGGGGAACGCTGTGGCCGACGACCCGGCCGTCGCCCTCCGGCGTCGACACCCGCGTGCCGATCGCCGGGGCCGACTCCTGGAACCTCTGGTACAGGGGATGCTCGTACTTGAGGCAGCACATGAGCCGGCCGCACGCCCCGGAGATGCGCAGCGGGTTGAGCGGCAGGTCCTGGTCCTTCGCCATCCGGATGGTGACCGGCTCGAAGTCGTTGAGGAAGGTGGCGCAGCAGAGGTCCCGGCCGCAGGAGCCGATGCCGCCCTGCACCCGCGCCGAGTCCCGGGCGGAGAGCTGCCGCAGCTCGACCCGGCAGTGCAGGGTGGCGCCGAGGTCCCGGACCAGGGCGCGGAAGTCCACCCGGTGCGGGGCCGTGAAGTAGATGGTGCTCCGCTCGCCACCACCCTCGGCGGCGCCCAGCACGTGGTCGATCGCCACCACCTTCATCGGCAGGGCGTGCTCCCGGATCAGCCGCTTCGCCGCGACCTTGGCCTCGGCCTTGCGGCGGCGCACCGTCTCGTCGCGACGCAGGTCCTCCTCGCCGGCCAGGCCGGCCAGCCGGGGGAAGCCCTCGGTCTCCTCCGTGACCCACTGCGCCGCCCAGACGCACTCGGCCACCTCGGGCCCGTCGTCGGTGGGCACCAGCACCTTGTCGCCGACCTGGGGACGCAGCTCACCCGGGTCCAGGTAGTAGAGGCGCCCGTACCGCTGGAAGCTGACCGCGCAGAGCATGCCCATGCCTCACACCCTACGACGCGCGGGCCGGGGCGGCCGGGCCGGCAGTCGCCATCCGGCTACCGCGCGTGCACCCGGGGTCGTCACCAGCCGACGCGGGTGGGGGTGTCGTAGCGGGGGAGGTCGACTACCGGCGCCCGCCAGCGGGACTCGGCGAGGCTCGGCGCCCACTGGCGCAGCAGGGTCTCGGCCCCGTCGTACGCGACGCAGAGCACCGCCAGCACCCGCGCGGCGATCTCGGCGGCCTCGTTCCCGCCCGGGCCCGCAGCTGCCCGGTGCCCCGGTGCGCCGCCCGGCGTCGACGTCGCGGCGACCACGGTCACCGCCTCGGCACACCGGAGGACGTCGGCGAGCGCCCGGGCCAGTGCGAGCCGGCTGCCCTCCACCCAGTCGGCGAGCGCGTCGGCGTAGCCGGCCGTCGACTCCAGCCGGCCGACCAGGCTCTCCGGCCCCTCGTCGAGGTGGCGCAGCAGGGCCGCCCGGGCCTGCCCGTACGACGACGCGGCCGGACCGGACCAGAGCACCGGGTCGGTCAGCGCGGCGCAGGCGTCGTCGTAGCCCCGCATCAGGCGGCGCGCGGTGTGGCCGGCGGCGGCCAGCGGTGCCGGATGCAGGTCGAGGAAGTTGCGGACGGCCTCGCCGGGGAGCACCTGCATGCGGCGCAGCAGCGGCCACACGCGGTGCCCCTCGGGGGCCCCCGCGACGAGCAGCGTGTCGACCCGGCGGAGCAGGTCGAGGCCGGGCTCGGCGAGCCGGTCCAGCGCGTCCATCACGCCTCCCCGGTCAGCCGGTGGCGCGCGGCGCGGTCGACGTCCGCGTAGTGGTCTGCGGTGGCCCGCACCGCCTCCGCTGCGGCGGCCAGCCGCTGGGCGGCGACGTGCGCCTCCCTCGCCCGGTCGCCGGTGGCGGCGGTCCACTGCCGGTGCAGGGCCCGCCCGATCTCCCCGGGCCGGCCGGGGGCGTCGACGCCGAACGCAGCCTGCGGCGGGTCGCCGGCGGTGACCGTGCGGGACACGGCGGTCATGGTCTCGCTCGCCTCGTCGAGCCGGGCGGCGAGGGCGCGCAGGCTCTCCATCTCAGGCTCCCGCCAGCGGCCGGTAAGCGGCGAAGGTCTCGTTGTGCAGCTTCTCCCGGGCCCACTGGGCGGCGTCGGCCGCCGCGGTGACCGCCGCCTGCACCGAGCCGGCGACGTCGCGGGGGTTTCGGGTGTGCAGCGGGCCCAGGAAGCGCACGTCGGTGATCCGCCCGCCCGCGGTGACCACCACCTCGACCAGCCCGTCGGGCGATCGCACGGTGACCTCGACGGTCGACACCGCCTGGTCGAACTCGGTCTGGAGGGACTCGATCCGGCGGTAGCGCCGCACCGCCTCCTCGATCCAGGCCTCGTCGATCTCCCCCCGCGGCATCGGCGGACCCCTCCCGGAACAGGAAAATCACTGTGCGTGCCGCCGCCGTCACGGCGGCACACCGGACCGTACCGCACAGCAATTGCGCCTGTCGATGCCTGTGGACAACCGGTCCGGCCGCCGGGACTCCGGGGGCGAATCGGTCGCCGAAGCCCCGGCTCGGGCGGCCCGGTCTGCGGGCTCAGCCCTTCCAGAGCGAGAGCATCATCGCCTCGACGGCGATCCGGGGCTTGACGTTCGCCTCGATCGCCGCCCGGCACTCCAGCACCGCTTCCAGGCGGCGCAGCGCCCCCTCGGCGTCCCACTTCTGCGCGCCCGCCCCGGCCAGCGCGGCGGTGTCGGTGTGCACCGGCGCGACGGGGGCGCGCAGCGCCATGGTGAGCGCGTCGCGGTAGAAACCGGCCAGGTCGACCAGCGCCCGGTCCAGCGCGTCCCGCTGCGCCCGGGTGGCCCGGGACTTCTGCCGCTTCTCCAGGTCCTTCAGCTGCCCGGCGGCGCCCCGGATGGCGCCGGCCGCGCCCCGCCCGGTGCCACCAGCGCCGAGCGCGGTCTCCAGCGCCGCCCGCTCGGCCACGGCGGTCTCCGCCACCGACGCCTCGGCCTCCGCCTCGGCCGCCTCGATCAACGCTGACGCCGCGTCGAAGGCGGCACCCACGCCGGTCAGCCGGCGCGGCACCGCGAGCACCGCCTCCCGGCGCGTGCGCGCCTCCGGGTCGCGGGCCAGCCGGCGGGCCCGTCCCACGTGCCCCTGCGCCGCCGCCGCGGCCCAGCGCGCCACGTCGGGCGCGACGCCGTCCCGGCGGGCCAGCACCTCGGCCACCGCCTCCGGTGCAGGCTGCACCAGCGGTACGACCCGGCAGCGCGACCGGATGGTCACCGAGATGTCGTCCGGGTGGGTCGACGGGGCGCAGAGCAGGAAGACCGTCCGCGGCGGCGGCTCCTCGATGGCCTTGAGCAGCGCGTTGCCGGCCGCCTCGGTGAGCCGGTCCGCGTCGGAGATGACCACCACCTGCCAGCGCCCGCCCGACGGGGTGCTGGCGGCGCGCAGCACCAGCGCCCGCATCTCGTTGACGCCGATGGAGAGCCCGTCCGGCACCACCATCCGGACGTCGGCGTGGGTGCCGGTCATCGTGGTGTGGCAGCCGGGGCACCCGCCGCAGCCGGTGCCGTACGCGCACTGGAGGGCAGCGGCGAAGGCCCGCGCCGCCACCGACCGGCCCGACCCGGGTGGTCCGGTGAAGATCCAGGCGTGCGTCATCCCCGCCCCCGCGTCGACGGCGGGCGGCTGACCGCCGTCGGACTCGTCGGCGAGCGCGTCGAACTCGTCCCCGGCGGCGTCGGTCGTGGGCGGGGCGGCGGCGCGCAGCACGGCGGACGCCCCGGCGGCGGCCCGGCGCAGCGTGTCGACCGCCTCGTCCTGCCCGACCAGGTCGGCGAAGACGTCGGGCATCAGGTCCGGCGCTCCATCGGTACCAGCTCCGATTCGGATAACTCCGGCTGCACCGAGGTGTCCGGTCCCTGCGCGGGGCGCGGGTGCACGATGCCGCCGGGGCTGCCGAACATCTCCTCGACCCGCCGGGTCACCTGCCCGGTGATCTCCTCGACCGGGCGGGACGCGTCGAGCACCAGGTAGCGCTTCGGGTCGGCGGCGGCGAGGTCGAGGAAGGCGTAGCGGACCCGCTCGTGGAAGGCGACGGACTCGGCCTCCAGGTGGTCGGCCGCCTCGGCGCGCGCCGCCACCCGGGCCAGGCCGGTGTGCGGTTCGACGTCGAGCAGCACCACCAGGTCGGGCTTGAGCCCGCCGGTGGCCCACGACGAGAGCCAGGAGACCTCGTCGACGGGGAGCGTCCGCCCCGCCCCCTGGTACGCCAGGGACGAGTCGACGTACCGGTCGCTGATCACGACCGCGCCCCGGACGAGCGCCGGCCGGACGACGGTGGCCACGTGGTGCGCCCGGTCGGCGGCGTAGAGCAGCGCCTCGGCGCGCGGCGACGGCACGTCGGAGCCGGGCGCGCCGAGCAGCAGCGACCGGATCCGCTCGCCGACGGCGGTGGCACCCGGCTCGCGGGTCACCACCACGTCGCGCCCCTGCCCGCGCAGCCGCTCGGCGAGCGCGGCGAGCTGGGTGGACTTGCCGGCGCCCTCGCCGCCCTCGAAGACCACGAAGAGACCGGCGGAGACGAACGGCTCGGCCGGCATCAGCGGGCGGCCCCGGATCGAGCCCCAGAGGTCGGCCAGGACGGGAACGCCCTTCTTGTCGTCCATCTGCCCGAACGCGCTGATCCCGGCGAAGATGCCGGCGGCGCCGGCGGCGAGCAGCAGCAGTCGGGTGGACGAGATCGACACGCCCAGGTCGGCCAGCTCCAGCCGGCGCGAGCCGCCGACGCCGGCGAGCAGGCTGCTGAGGCCGATCGCGAGGATCAGCACCAGTCGGGTGCCGATCTGCACCACCGCGAAGACCCGGCCGCGCACCTCGTCGGCGATCTCGCCGCCGAGCAGGGTGGTGCCGGAGAGGAACGCCATTCCGGCGCCCGCGCCGACCAGGACCGCGCCGACCATCGCCATGGAGAGGTGGATGGCGAACGCCAGGGCCATCACCGACGCGCTGGCCAGCACGATGCTCATGCCGAACCAGCGCCGCCGGGACATCTCCTTGACGATCATCGGGCCGAGCCCGATGCCGAGCGCGAGGCCGACGAAGATGGCGCCGAAGAGCAGGTAGAAGGCGGCGTCACCGGCGCCGAGCGAGGTGGCGAAGAACTTGGCGGTGCCGATCACGATGCCGCCGCCGGCGAACGCGCCGAAGATGCCGAGCACCAGGCCGCGGACCAGCGGGGTCTGCCCGATGTAGCGCCAGCCCTCCTTGAACTGGCGCATCATGCTCTGCTCGGTGCGGTCCGTCTCGGCGGACTGCCCCTGGCTGATCTCCTTGATGCCGTACGCCACCACCAGCGCGGTGGCCAGCCGGGAGAACGCGTTGAACCAGAGCGCCAGGTCGGCCGGCGCGGCCCAGTCCGGCGTCGAGCCCCCGGTGGCCGCCCGCACGATGCCGTCGAGCGCGGCGAGGATCAGCGCGGCGAGGATGGGGGTGAGGCCGTACGTGGTGATCAGCGTGAGCTGGTTGGCGGCCTCCAGCCGGGCGCGCGGGATCAGGTTGGGGACCGCGGCCTCCTTGGCCGGGATCCACAGCAGCGTGATCGACTCGATCAGGAAGGTGGCGATCGCCGCCCAGCCGACCACGACCGGCCCGCTCGCCCCGAGCAGCGCGACCAGCGGGATCGAGGCGAAGAGCAGGAAGCGCAGCACGTCGCAGATGACCATGGTCCAGCGCCGGTCGAACCGGTCGGCGAACACGCCGGCGACCGGGCCGAGCACCAGCGCCGGCAGCAGCCGGATGGCGATCACGCCACCGAACGCGGCGCCCTGGGCGGTGCTGCCCTCCACCTGGGAGGCGGCGAAGACGCTGGTGGCGAGCAGGCCGAACCAGTCGCCGAAGGAGGCCGCGCCGAGCACGATCCAGAGCCGGCGGAACGGGGTGATCCGCAGCACCGAGCGGATGGCGGCGTAGCCGGAGTGGTCCGGGCCGGGCTTCTCGGTGGCGCCGCCGGGCTTGGACGAGGACGACGACACGCCGGGCGACTCGCCGTTGAACTGGCTTTCGATGGCCGTACCTCCACGTGCCGGCCCATCGCTGGGCAGTCCCGGTGGAACACTCTAGACCCGGCGGGGACCCACCCCGCCGCGACATTCTCCTGTTCGTCGAGCCTAGGCCGCCGCGGCCACCGCCCGCAGCCCGGACAGACGCGAGGGTATTTCGCATTGGCTCCCAGACAGTTAGCGTGCACACGTGGCCATCGAAAGCGACAAACTTCGTGACCGCCTCGACCGGGCGACCGCGCACCTCGACCCGCCGTACGCCGTCGTGGACCTCGCGGCCTTCGACGGCAACACCGCCGCGCTGGCAGAACGGGCCGCCGGCAAGCCGGTCCGGATCGCCAGCAAGTCGGTTCGCGCCCGGGACCTGATCGGCCGGGCGCTGGGGCGTCCCGGCTGGCGGGGCGTGATGGCCTTCACCCTGCCCGAGGCGCTCTGGCTGGTCCGCGCCGGCGTGACCGACGACGCGCTGGTGGCGTACCCCACGGCCGACCGGGGGGCACTCGCCGCGCTCGCCGCCGACCCGGGGCTCGCCGCCGCCGTCACGCTGATGATCGACAACACCGACCAGCTCGACCTCGTCGACGCCGTGTGCCCGCCCGGGCGCCGCCCCGAGCTGCGGGTCTGCCTCGACCTGGACGCCTCCTGGCGACCGCTGGGCGGGCGGGTGCACGTCGGGGTGCGCCGCTCGCCGGTGCACAGTGCCCGGGCCGCCAGCACGCTCGCCGCCACCGTCGCCGACCGCGCCGGCTTCCGGCTGGTCGGGCTGATGGCGTACGAGGCGCAGATCGCCGGCCTCGGCGACGCGCCGCCCGGGCGGGCGGTGCTCGGCTCCGCGATCCGGCTGGCCCAGCGCGGGTCGTACCGCGAGTTGCTGGCCCGCCGGGGCGCGGCGGTGGCCGCCGTACGCGAACACGCCGACCTGGAGTTCGTCAACGGCGGCGGCACCGGCAGCGTGGCCGCGACCAGCGCCGATCCCGCGGTCACCGAGGTCACCGCGGGATCGGGCCTGTACGGGCCGACGCTGTTCGACGCCTACCGTGCCTGGCGCCCCACCCCGGCGGCGGCCTTCGCCTGCGCGGTGGTCCGCCGCCCGGGGCCCGGCCTGGCCACCGTGCTCGGCGGCGGCTGGATCGCCTCCGGCCCGGCCGAGGACAGCCGGCTGCCCCGGCCGTGGCTGCCGGCGGGCCTCAAGCTGATCGGCACCGAGGGGGCCGGCGAGGTGCAGACCCCCCTGGCCGGCGCGGCGGCCGGCGCGCTGCGGGTCGGCGACCGGGTCTGGTTCCGGCACGCGAAGGCCGGCGAGCTGTGCGAGCACGTCAACGAGTTGCACCTGGTCGAGGGGGATGCGGTCGTGGCCACCGTGCCCACCTACCGGGGCGAGGGCCACGCCTTCCTCTGATCCACGCGCCCGGCGCGCCCCCGGTCAGCCGGTCTGGTTGGCGTCGACCTGGGCGTCGACCTGGCGGTGCAGGTACTCCCGGATCAGCGCCTTCGCCTCGACCAGGACCCGGTCGTCGCCCTCGGGCAGCCGGCGGAACGCCAACTTGATCAGCGCGTCGGCCGCCTCCACGGCGATCTCCAGGTGGAACCGGAGGTCGGGCACGTCGAGCCCGAAGCGCTCGGCGAGTACGCGGCCCAACTGGTCCGCGATCACGCCGTTGTTGTCCCGCTGCTCGTCGAGCAGGTGCAGGTCGACCACGTCGCCGAAGTGCAGGGTACGGAAGCCCGGAACGGTGCGGTGCATCGTGATGTACTCGTCGATGCCCGCGTCGACCCCGTCCCACCAGTGGGTCAGGTCGTCGGAGGCGAACCGCTCGTCGAGCCGCTGGAGGTAGGACTCCATCGTGCGCAGGGTCAGCGCCTGCACGATCGCCCGCTTGTCCGGGAAGAACTGGTAGACCGACCCGATCGCCACCTCGGCACGCTCGGCGAGCAGGGTCGTGGTCAGACCCTCGTACCCCACCTCGTCGACGAGTTCGGCACAGGCGTCCAGCATCCGCTGGACCCGTGCGACACTTCGACCCTGCACCGGTACGCGGCGCAGCGGCCCGGCTGTGGCGGCTGGTGTGGACACTCGCCACCCCCCTTCGACGGATGAACATATCTGCACGTCACGGGTTCGTGACTACCGGTACAACGAGCAAACCTCGATTGCGGTATTTACCTGCGACAACGTTGCTGATATGAAGTCAGTTCACATTCATGTCGAGGAGTGCGCATGGCCGGTACCACACCGCCCACCCTGGCAGCCTGGTCCAACTGGGCCGGCAACCAACGCGCCACCCCCACCACCATCCTGCGCCCCGCCTCCCTCGCCGACGTCACCGAGGCCGTCCGCGCCGCCGCGACCGCCGGGGACCGGATCCGGGCGGTGGGCAGCGGCCACTCCTTCACCGGCGTCGCGGTCACCGACGGACGACGCATGGAACTGACCCACCTGGACACCGGGGTACGCGTCGACGCCGCCCGCCGACTGGTCACCGTACCGGCCGGGATCACCCTGCGCGCACTCAACGAACTGCTCACCGCACACGGCCTGGCCCTACCCAACCTGGGCGACATCGACGCACAGACGATCGCCGGCGCGATCTCCACCGGCACCCACGGCACCGGCGCCGCGTACGGCTGCCTGTCGACGTTCGTCGAGGCGCTCACCCTCGTCACCGGCACCGGCGAGGTGCTGCGCTGCTCCGCCGACGAGCACCCCGACGTCTTCGCCGCCGCCCGGGTGTCGCTGGGCGCGCTCGGGGTGCTCGTCGAGGTGACCCTGCGCTGCGTGGACGCCTTCGTGCTGCGCGCCCACGAGCGACCGGCGCCGCTGGCAGCCGTGCTCGACGAGCTGCCCGCGCTGATCGACCGGCACGACCACGTCGAGTTCTACTGGTTCCCGTACACCACCCGCGTGCAGGTCAAGGCCAACGACCGGGTGGCCGACGACGACCGGCCACTGCCCCGGTGGCGCGGCTGGCTGGACGACGAGTTCCTGTCCAACACCGTCTTCGCCGGGGCCTGCCGGCTCGGCCGCGCCGTGCCGGCGCTCGCCCCCGGCATCAGCGCCGTCTCCGCCCGCGCGCTCACCGAACGCCGCTACACCGGCCGCTCCGACCAGGTCTTCTGCACCCCGCGCCGGGTCCGCTTCATGGAGATGGAGTACGCGCTGCCGCGCGACGCCCTCGGCGAGGCGCTCGACGCGCTGCGGCGGATCGTCGACGGGCTGCCGTTCAAGGTGCTCTTCCCGGTCGAGGTGCGCTTCACCGCCGCCGACGACATCTGGCTCTCCCACGGCTACGGGCGCGAGTCGGCGTACGTGGCCGTCCACCAGTACGTCGGCATGCCGTACGAGCCGTACTTCCGGGCCTTCGAGCAGGTCGCCGCGAGCCTCGGCGGCCGGCCCCACTGGGGCAAGCTGCACTGGCGCGACGCGGAGTCGCTCGCGACGGCCTACCCCCGCTGGGCGGACTTCCAGGCGCTGCGCGCCCGCCTGGACCCGCACCACCTCTTCACCAACCCCCACCTGACCCGAACCCTCGGCTGACACACCGCCACCCGCCCTGACGCGCACCGCCCGCCGCGCGCGGCCGCCGGCGAGATCTTGGCAAGGAGCGGCCCCCGGAGGGGCCGGGATCTGCCAAGATCTGGCTGTGGGCGTCAGCCCGGCCAGCCCGCTCTACCCAGTGCCGTACGGAGTTGGGCGACGACCTCGGCCGGGTGGGCGCGGAGGGCCCAGGACGGGAATCGAAGGACGCGATCCCCTTCGACCCACAGGGCGTTCTGACGGCGCATGTCGGCCCAGGCGGCACGTGGGTCGAGATGCTGGCCGCCGTCGATCTCGACGTGCACCCTCCACTCCTCGAAGTACGCGTCGAGGTAGCGGCGCCGTCCCGTGGCGTCGCACCTGATCTTCTGTCGAGTGGGTTCGGGCAGCCCGGCGCGGCGCGTCAGAGTCAGGAAGTCCAACTCGGCCAGGGAGTGCGCCCCGCCGCCCGCATCCGTGGCGACGCTCAGGATCAGTTTCCGGCGACGCAGCCGTGGCATCCGGTCGAGGACCTCGCGCAGCTCCTCCTCGCACACGATCCGTTGCTGGAAGCCTGCCGCGACGATCGCCCGGGCCTCCGCGTCGGTACGCGCCCACTGCGCCGCGTCCACGACCGACCGGGCGGGCATCGTCCGACGTGGCTGCCCGACCGCGAGCACGTCCCGCTCCGGCAGGTGGGTCGTCCGGTGCGCCACCACTCGTTGCGGCAGCTCTCGCCGGCGGCCAGCCGGCAGCAGGAGATGGATCGCCAGGTCGGAAAAGCCGCGCAGACCTCCCGCCTGGGCGGCGGTGAGCCCACCGAGCATCGCGCCCGGCCCGGCGGCCAGCACCGCGATCCATCGAAGCTGGGCGGGACCGATCGGCCCGTTGTGGGCCACGAAGACGGCACGGTGGACGTGTCGCCACCGTCTGCTGGTCACCCGGTGCCGGATCGCCTTGTGGGACAGGTGTCGCAGCGCCTGGTCGAGGCTGATCACCTCGTCCTGGCGGAAGAGCAGCCAGGTCAACTCGTCGGCGTCGTCGCCGGGCACCGCCCGGCCCAGCGCCGCCGGGGATTGCGTGAAGCGTGGTCTCACGCCCTCCACCCTGCCCACGCGACACCGCCGCGCGCCGCCCCTGTGGACAACGCAAAAGATCTTGGCAGGCGGCGGCCCTTCGAGGGGCCGGGACCTGCCAAGATCTCCTGCGATGCCCTTGCCGGCTGGTGGTCAGTCGGGGCTGGTGGTGGCCTTTCTCGGGGCCGCCTTCTTCGCCGGGGTCTTCCTGGCGGTGGTGGCCTTGGCCGTCGTGGTCTTCTTCGCCGCCGTCGACTTGGTCGCCGCAGCCGTCTTCTTCGCCGCCGTGGCCTTCTTGGCGGGCGCCTTCTTCGCAGGTGCCTTCTTCGCGGCGGTCTTCTTCGGCGCCGGTCCCTTCGCCCGCTTCTCGGCGAGCATCTCGGAGGCCTCCTCGATGCTCAGCGCCTCCGGGGTCTGGCCGCGCCGCAGCGACGCGTTCGTCTCGCCGTCGGTGACGTACGGGCCGAACCGGCCGTCCTTGATGACCAGCGGCTTCTCGGTCAGCGGGTCGACGCCCATCTCCCGCAGCGGCGGCGCGGCCGCCCGACGCTGGCGGGCCTTCGGGGCGGCCAGCAGGGCCAGCGCCTCGTCGAGCGTGACGGTGAACATCTTCTCTTCGGAGTCCAGCGAGCGGAACTCGTCGCCCTGCTTGACGTACGGGCCGTAGCGGCCGTTGTTGGCGAAGACCTCGGTGCCGTCCGGGGCCGCCCCGATCAGCCGGGGCAGGCTCAGCAGCTTCAGCGCCTCGTCGAAGGTCAGCGAGTCCGGCGACTGCGAGCGCAGCAGCGACGACTTGCGCTCGCCACTGGCCACGTACGGGCCGAAGCGGCCCGACTTGAGCAGGATCGGCTCACCGGTGGCCGGGTCGTCGCCGAGCTTGCGCTCGCCCCCGCCGCCGAGGAACAGCTCGTGCACCTTCTCCGGGGTCAGCTCGTCCGGCGCCAGCCCCTCGGGGATCGGGGCCCGGTCGCCCTGACCGCCGCCCTCCTCACCCTCGGCGGCCGGCGCCTGCTGCTCGCCCGGCACCGCCCGCTGGAGGTACGGCCCGTAGCGGCCCACCCGCACGACGACCTCGCGGCCCTCGTCGTCGGTGAAGAGCGGGATCGAGTTGACGCTGCGCGCGTCGATCTCGTTGAGGTTCTCGGTGACCAGCTTCTTCAGCCCGCCCGAGCGGGCGATGTCCTGGTCGCCGGCGCCGTTGGCGCTGCCGAAGTAGAACGCGGTGAGGAAGTCGACGGCGGCGTGGTCACCGCCGGCGATCTCGTCCAGCTCGTTCTCCATGCTGGCGGTGAAGTCGTAGTCGATCAGGCGCGGGTAGTGCCGCTCCAGCAGGCCGATCACGGCGAAGGCCAGGAAGGTCGGGATCATCGCCTGGCCGCGCTTGGTCACGTAACCGCGGTCCTGGATCGTCTGCATGATCGACGCGTACGTCGACGGGCGGCCGATGCCCAGCTCCTCGAGGGCCTTCACCAGCGACGCCTCGGTGTAGCGCGACGGCGGCTGGGTGTGGTGGCCCTGCGCGGCCAGCTCGTCGGCGGTGAGCGGCTGGCCCTTGACCAGGTTGGGCAGGCGACGCTCGGCGTCCTCGGCCTCGGCGTTCTCGTCGTCGCTGGACTCGACGTACGCCCGCAGGAAGCCCGGGTCGGTGATGGTCTTGCCGGTGGCGCCGAAGTCGGCCTCCTCCTGGGCGGAGGAGACGGCGCGGATGCGCACCGAGACGCTGGAGCCGACGGCGTCGGTCATCTGCGAGGCGATGGTGCGCCGCCAGATCAGCTCGTAGAGCTTGAACTCCTCGGCGGAGAGCTCCTTGGCCACGTCGCCCGGGGTGCGGAAGTTGTCCCCCGCCGGGCGGATCGCCTCGTGCGCCTCCTGCGCGTTCTTCACCTTGCCGGTGTAGCGGCGCGGCTCCGGCGGCACGCTGCGCTCGCCGTACAGCTCGACGATCTGCCGGCGGGCCGCCGTGATGGCGGTCTCCGACAGGTTCACCGAGTCGGTACGCATGTAGGTGATGTAGCCGTTCTCGTAGAGCCGCTGCGCGGTGCGCATCGTCTGCTGGGACGAGAACCGCAGCTTGCGGGCCGCCTCCTGCTGGAGGGTGGACGTGATGAACGGCGCGTACGGGCGGCGGCGGTAGGGCTTCTCCTCGACCCGGGTGACGGTGAACGGCCGACCCTCCAGGCGGGCCGCGAGGCCCCGGGCGCCACCGGAGTCGAGGTGGACGACGCCGGCTCCGGCCTTCACCCGGCCGGTGGTCGGCTCGAAGTCCTTGCCGGTGGCGATCCGGTCGCCGTTCAGCGCGACCAGGGTGGCGTTGAAGTTGCGCGGACCCTCGCCGGCGTCCGCCACGGCGAGGGTGGCCAGGATGTCCCAGTACTCCGCCGTGCGGAAGGCCATCCGCTGCCGCTCGCGCTCGACCACGATCCGGGTCGCCACGGACTGCACCCGGCCCGCCGAGAGCTTCGGCATGACCTTCTTCCACAGCACGGGCGAGACCTCGTAGCCGTAGAGGCGGTCGAGGATGCGCCGGGCCTCCTGGGCGTCGACCAGGTCCCGGTCGATCTCGCGGGGGTTGGCCACCGCCGCCTGGATGGCCGGCTTGGTGATCTCGTGGAAGACCATCCGCTTGACCGGCACCTTGGGCTTGAGCGTCTCCACCAGGTGCCAGGCGATCGCCTCGCCCTCGCGGTCCTCATCCGTCGCCAGGAAGATCTCGTCGACCTCCTTGGCCAGCTTCACCAGCTTGCTGATCTGCTGCTTGCGGTCGGCGGAGACCACGTAGAGGGCGTGGAAGCCGTTGTCGACGTCCACCCCGAGCCGGGCCCACGACTCGCCCTTGTACTTGGCCGGCACGTCTGCGGCGTTGCGCGGGAGGTCCCGGACGTGGCCGAAGCTGGCCTCCACGACGTACCCCGGGCCGAGATAGCCCGAGATCGTCTTGGCCTTCGCCGGTGACTCGACGATGACCAGACGGGTGGTTCCAGCGTTGCTCGGCACGTCTCTCCCCGACCTCACTCCTGCTCGCAGCCACCGGCGCCCGGTTCGGGCCACTCTCGGCCCGCCGACCCCCGGCGGCCCGGATGTCCAACGTAACGCGCCGCCGGCGTTTCGGGTTTCGCGGGCGGCAAACCGTCCCGGCGGGGCGGCTCTTTCTCCGCCGGCGGCGGGGCGTGCCGGACGGCGCCACCGTACACCGTGCGTGTGCCGCCGGGCAGGACACTGTGACGATGGCGGACCCTCGGTCGAGGCGCCACCCGGCTGTTTTCCGCGAAATTGCGCACTTGTTGTCCCCCATCGGACAGGCCCGACCGGCTCGGCGAGGCGGGCGCCGACGGGCGGTCAGGAGCGGGCCGGCCAGTCGGTCGCGGGGGCGGCGGGCGGCGGGTCGCCCACCAGCTCGGCCAGGTGGGCGAGCCGCCGCCGGCCGGTGATCCGGTACGCCGGCCCGCCCTCGCCGGGCCCGAGCAGCGCCGCGGCCAGGCCGACCGCGTCGAGCGCCCCGCCGACCGGTGCCCAGCACTCCTCGTCGGCGGCGCCGAGCCGGAGCAGGAAGCCGGACGGTTCGGCGGCTCCCGCCGTGGCGAGCCAGAGCCGCAGCCGCCGCCCGTTGAGGTGGAAGCCGGCGGGCGGTCGCTTGCCCGTACCGCGCAGCCAGGCCGCCGCGAGCGGCTTCAGCGTGCGGGCGTACGAGGTGCGCACCGCGTGCCGCCCGTCGACGGTCGCCTCCCAGGTGGCCGCCACCCCGCGCAGCGCCAGCTCGGCGACGAGGACGTGCACCCGCCAGGCCGCGTCGACCACGATCGAGAGCCGGGCCGTGCCGCCCATCCGGACCGCCTCGCCCGGGCCGGCCAGCAGCCCGGCGAGATCGGCGATGGACGGGTCCGCCGCCTCCGCGCCGAAGAAGGTCAGCTGCCGGGCGGACTCGTCGGCGTCGGCCGGCGGGGGCGGTACGGGTCGGCGGGCGACCGGCGCGACCCGGTCCGTGGGGGCCGGGAAGAGCACCGGCAGCGCTTCGCCGCCCGACGGGTCACCAGTCCCGCTCAGCGACACTCCGGCACCTCGTCGAAGGCGCGTTTCAACTCCTCGGAGTTGAGCTGGCTGGTGTCGAGCGCGCTGGCGTCGTACTCCTTGTTCAGGGTGTCCACGGCGGCCCGGACGCCGTCGTAGAAGACGGTGGGCTGGCCGGTGCCCAGCCCGTCGATGGTGTCGCGGGCCCTGCCGTACGCGTCGCGCACCTTCGCCAGCGAGGCCTGGAAGCCCGCCGAGACCTCCTCGCCGCGCTCGGCGTCGGGGACGCCGGCCTCCTCGACCTTGCGTCGGGCGGTCTCGCTGGCCTGCTCCGCGCCGCCGAAGAGCCGCACCAGGTTCTCCTTCGCCTGCGCCGGGGTGGTCTGGGCGGTCATCTGCTGGTCGGTGCTGCTGGTCAGCTTGCTGATCTCGGCCCGCCACGGGGTGAGCGCGGAGCAGACCGACGCCGCCCACGCCCGGGAGTTGGGGCCGCCGCCGCATCCGGCCAGCACGAGAACGAGCGTGGCCAGAACCACCGTGAGCTTTCCGGCGGCTGCCGCCCGGCACGTGCGCATGCGTTGCAGCGTACGGCCTCTGTCGAGTCCGGGCACCGGACAGGTTTGCCGGGTGGCACGGGCGGTCCCCGGCCGGCCGCGCGGGCCGACCGGGGACCGGGATGCCGGACGGATCAGGCGTTGACCGTCTCCGGCCGCTGGTCCGGGCTGCCCGCGCCCGTGCCGGAATCGGCGTCGGACATGGCCACGCCCTTGCGCTTGCTGAACACCACCGCCGCGGCGATGATCAGCGTCGCCACCAGGGCGATCCCCACCCGCAGGGCGGTGTTCCGCTCGTCGCCCACGCTCCAGGCCACCACGGCCGGCGCGATCAGCAGCGAGACCAGGTTCATCACCTTGATCAGCGGGTTGATCGCCGGGCCGGCGGTGTCCTTGAACGGGTCGCCGACGGTGTCGCCGATGACCGTGGCGGCGTGCGACTCGGAGCCCTTGCCGCCGTACGCGCCGTCCTCGACGAGCTTCTTGGCGTTGTCCCAGGCGCCGCCGGAGTTAGACAGGAAGACCGCCATCAGCGTGCCGGCGCCGATCGCACCGGCCAGGTACGCCGCCAGCGCGCCCGGCCCGAGGCCGAAGCCCACCGCGATCGGCGCGAGGATGGCGAGCAGACCGGGGGTCACCAGCTCGCGCTGCGCGTCCCGGGTGCAGATGTCGACGACCTTGCCGTACTCGGGGCGCTGGGTGCCGTCCATGATGCCGGGCAGCTCGCGGAACTGCCGGCGTACCTCCATCACGACCGCGCCCGCCGAGCGGGAGACCGCGTTGATGGCCAGGCCGGAGAAGAGGAACACCACCGCCGCGCCGATGATCAGGCCGACCAGGTTGCGCGGGTTCGCCACGTTCAGCGAGTTGAGGATCTCGGTGCCGACGTCGCCCACCCCGGCGTCCGCGTACGCGCTGCGCAGCGTGTCGGTGTACGAGCCGAACAGCGCCGTCGCGGCGAGCACCGCCGTGGCGATCGCGATGCCCTTGGTGATCGCCTTGGTGGTGTTGCCGACCGCGTCCAGCTCGGTGAGCGTCCGGGCGCCGTGCTCGTCGATGTCGCCGGACATCTCCGCCACGCCCTGGGCGTTGTCGGAGATCGGGCCGAAGGTGTCCATCGCGACGATCACGCCGACCGTGGTGAGCAGGCCGGTGCCGGCCATCGCCACGGCGAACAGCGAGAGCGTGATGGAGCTGCCGCCGAGCAGGAACGCGCCGAACACGCCGGCGCCGATCAGCAGCGCCGAGTAGACCGCCGACTCCAGGCCGATGCTGATGCCGGCGAGGATGACGGTGGCGGCGCCCGTCTGCGAGCTCTTGCCGATGTCCTGCACCGGGCGCCGGGTGGTCTCGGTGAAGTAGCCGGTCAGCGCCTGGATCGCCGCCGCCAGCACGATGCCGATGACGACCGCGCCGATGGCGACCACCCGCGGGTTCTCACTGACGTCGGTCAGCCCGCCCTCCAGCTCGGCGAAGGTGGCCGGCAGGTACGCGTACGTGGCGATCGCCACGAGCACCGCGGAGAGCACCGCCGAGATGTAGAAGGCCCGGTTGATCGCGGTCAGGGCGTTGCGGTCGGAGGCGCGCAGCCGGGTGATGAAGACGCCGACGATCGCGATGAGCACGCCGATGGTGGAGACGATCAGCGGGAAGACCAGGCCCTGCTCGCCGAAGGCGGCGCGGCCGAGGATCAGCGCGGCCACCAGGGTGACCGCGTACGACTCGAAGAGGTCGGCGGCCATGCCGGCGCAGTCGCCCACGTTGTCGCCCACGTTGTCGGCGATGGTGGCGGCGTTGCGCGGGTCGTCCTCGGGGATGCCCTGCTCGACCTTGCCGACCAGGTCGGCGCCGACGTCGGCGGCCTTGGTGAAGATGCCGCCGCCGACCCGCATGAACATGGCGAGCAGCGCGGCGCCGAAGCCGAAGCCCTCCAGCACGGTCGGCGCGTCGCTGCGGTAGAACAGCACGACCAGCGCGGCGCCGAAGAGGCCGAGGCCGACAGTGAGGAAGCCGACCACGCCACCGGTGCGGAAGGCGATCTTCATCGCGGCCTCCCGGCCGCCTTCGCGCTCCCGGGCGGCGGCGGCGACCCGCAGGTTGGCCCGGGTGGCCAGCCACATGCCGGCGCCGCCGATGAACGCGCTGAACAGCGCGCCCACGACGAAGAAGACGGACCGGCCGATCTTCACCGCCACTTCGCTGCCGTCGGTGCCGTGCACCGGCAGCAGGAAGAGCAGCACCACGGCGATGACCACGAAGATCGCCAGGGTCCGGAACTGCCGGAGCAGGTAGGCCGAGGCGCCCTCCTGGACCGCGCCGGAGATCTCCTGCATTTTGTTGGTGCCCTTGCCGGCGGCCAGCACGGCCTTCGTCAGCGCGCCGGCGAAGGCGAGCGCCACCAGCGCGATGACCGCGGCGATGACGACGTACGTGACGTTGTTTCCGGTGAGGGAGATCCCGCCGCCCTCGGCGGCCAAGGTGTCGGACATCTGTGTCCTCCTGTACCGAACGCTCGCGCCGGCCGGTGGAGACGCACCGACCCGGCGCCTGGATGCGGAGTCGCAAGCGCGCGCCATTCCACCCCGGTCGGACCAGCGATGAACAACCGTTCCCGCTGGCCGCGGGATGGATCACTTGCTGACAACTCGCGTACTCTAGCCCTCCACAGTGTTGGAGGTCACACCGAGGGGGCACCGCGCCGCGATGATCTCCGTCGCTGTGTTATGAGGAAAAATCTGATATAGGAGCCCATCCATGCCAAGGAGGCCGCGCCCCGGCGGGACACGGCCTCTCACGGCGTACGACGCCCTCGGCGAGGGCGGTGGAAGATCAGCTCACCGGCCGACGGGCCAGACCATCCGCACCTCGGTGCCGACGCCCTCCTCGACCGGGCGCACCTGGAGGTCCTCGACGAAACCGGCCAGCAGCGCGAAGCCCACGCCGGTGGTGAGGTCGTCCTCGTCGAGCGACTCGTTGGCGAGCTGGTCGGCGTTGAGCGCCGCCAGGCCGAGACCGGCCTCGATCGGCGCGCGGTCGACGACGCGCACCGCGTACGCGCCCGTGTCGGACATCTCGACGAGCACGGGCTCGGACACGCCGTACTGGCGGTGCAGGGCGACCGCGCGGGTGCACGCCTCGCCGATGGCCAGCCGTACCTCGTCCAGCAGCTCCTCGCGGACCCCGGCCCGCCGGGCGACCGCCACCCCGACCAGGCGCGCGGTGCGCACGTGCACCGGGGCCGGCGAGAAGGAGAGCTTGACCGTGGCCATCAGACGCCGGTGCCGGCCGGGTCGGTGCCGACCGCCGCGTCGACCGTGGGATGCAGCGGGAAGACCTGGTCGAGGGCGGTGATCCGGAAGATCTTGAGCAGCGGCTCCTTGTCGCAGACCAGGGCGAACGAGCCGCCAGCCGCGCGCAGCCGCTTGAGCGCGCCGACCAGCACGCCCAGCCCGGTGGAGTCGAGGAAGTCCACCCGGCCCAGGTCGACCACGACGTGACGGGCTCCACCGTCGATCAGCTCGAGGAGCCGCTCCCGTAGCCGGGGTGCGGTGTAGACGTCCACCTCACCGCCGACCTCGAGCACCGTGTGCTCGCCCACGGTGCGGGTCGCCAGCGACAGCTCCATCGGTCCTCCCTCGCAAGAGCCGTAAACTCTCCTGGGCATCTAACCATCCCCGCCGGAGACCGGCTCTGCTCACCGGCGGAGCCTCCCCTTACCCCGGCCCCCCGCTTTCCATCTCCGAACACCAGTGCGAGAGTGCAGGACGTGACCACCGACGGCTTCAGCTCGGCGCACACGGCGCCGCGCCACGACCTGAAGCCGTCGTCCGACCGCTCCGGCCCGGCGCACCCGGCGCCCGCCGACCTGCTGGGCCGGCTGCGCGCCCGCACCGGCGCCGACCCGGTCACCCACGTCGAGCGGGTGCCGGCACGGGCCGGCGAGCCCGCCCCGTGGCCGGACTGGGCACCGGAGGAACTGCGCGCGGCGTTCGCCCGACGCGGCGTGGTCGCGCCCTGGCGGCACCAGGCGGAGGCGGCCACCCTGGCGTACGACGGCCGGCACGTCGTGGTGGCCACGGGCACCGCGTCCGGCAAGTCCCTGGCCTACCAGCTTCCCGCGCTGGCCACCCTGCTCGCCGACCCCAGGGCCACCGTGCTCTACCTGGCGCCGACGAAGGCGCTCGCCGCCGACCAGTTGCGCGCCGTCGCCGCGCTGGAGCTGGAGGGGGTACGCCCCGCCTGCTACGACGGGGACACCCCGCGCGCCGAACGGGAGTGGATCCGCAAGCACTCCCGGTTCGTGCTGACCAACCCCGACATGCTGCACCACGGCATCCTGCCCGGGCACGCCCAGTGGTCCGGTTTCCTGCGCCGGCTCACGTACGTGGTGATCGACGAGTGCCACACCTACCGGGGGGTCTTCGGCTCGCACGTCGCGCACGTGCTGCGCCGGCTGCGGCGGCAGTGCGCCCGGTTCCGGAGCACACCCGTCTTCGTACTGGCCTCGGCCACGTCCGGCGACCCGGCGACGGCGGCGGGGCGGCTCACCGGGGTGCCCGTGACCGCCGTGACCGAGGACACCTCGCCCCGCGGCGGGGTGACGTTCGCGCTCTGGGAGCCGCCGCTGCTGCCACGGGACTCCGCCGCCGACCAGCAGGCGGACCTCATCCAGGTCCGCCGGTCGGCGCTGCGGGAGACGGCCGACCTGCTCGCCGACACGGTCGCCGAGGGGGTACGCACGCTGGCCTTCGTACGCTCCCGGCGCGGCGCCGAGGTGGTCGCGGCGAACGCCCGCCGGTCCCTCGACGAGTCGGTGCCCGGGCTCGGCGACCGGGTGGCCGCCTACCGGGCCGGCTACCTGCGCGAGGAGCGACGCGAACTGGAACGCGCGCTGCTGCACGGCGACCTGCTCGGCCTGGCCTCGACCAACGCGCTGGAGCTGGGCGTCGACCTGGTCGGCCTCGACGCGGTGCTGATCTGCGGCTACCCGGGCACCCGCGCCTCGCTGTGGCAGCAGGCCGGCCGGGCGGGGCGCTCCGGGCAGGAGGCGCTCGCCGTGCTGGTCGCCCGGGACGACCCGCTCGACACCTATCTCGTGCACCACCCCGAGGCGCTGTTCGGGCGGCCGGTGGAGGCGACCGTGCTCGACCCGGCCAACCCGTACGTGCTGGCCCCGCAGCTCGCCTGCGCGGCGGTCGAGGCGCCGCTGACCCCCGACGACCTGGCACTCTTCGGCGACGGGGCGAAGGAGGCGGTGGACCAACTGGTGGCGGCGGGAGCGCTGCGGCAGCGGCCGACCGGCTGGTACTGGCGGCACCGGGAGCGGCCGGAGGTCGACCTGCGCGGCGAGGGCGGCGCGCCGGTCTGCGTGGTCGAGGCGGCGACCGGGCGGCTGCTCGGCACCGTCGACGGCGGCTCGTCGCACTTCCTGCTCCACCCCGGCGCGGTCTACCTGCACCAAGGCGTCTCCTACGTGGTCGACTCGCTCGACCTGGCCGACGGGTGCGCGCTGGTGCACCCCGAGGAGCCGGACTGGTCCACCCACGCCCGCGACGTCACCTCGCTGTCGGTGGTGTCGGTCCGCTCGTACGTGGACGCCGGCCCCGTCGGGCTCTTCCTCGGCGAGGTCGACGTGACCAGCCAGGTGGTGTCGTACCAGCGGCGACGGATCGCCACCGGCGAGGTCATCGACACCCGCCCGCTGGACCTGCCGGCCCGGGAACTGCGTACCGTCGCGGTCTGGTTCACCCTGTCGCCGCAGTCCCTGACGGCCGCCGGCGTGGAGCCCGCCGACGTGCCGGGCGCGCTGCACGCCGCCGAGCACGCCGCGATCGGCCTGCTGCCGCTCACCGCGACCTGCGACCGCTGGGACATCGGCGGACTGTCGACGGCGGTGCACCCGGACACCGAGGCCCCGACGGTCTTCGTCTACGACGGGCACCCGGGTGGGGCGGGCTTCGCCGAGCGCGCGTACGGGACGGCGGCGGCCTGGCTGCGGGCCACCCGCGACGCGATCGCGGAGTGCGGCTGCGAGGCGGGCTGCCCGTCCTGCGTGCAGTCCCCGAAGTGCGGCAACGGCAACAACCCGCTCTCCAAGCCGGACGCCGTCAAGGTGCTGGACGTGGTGCTCGCGAACCTGCCCGACGGCGTACCCGCACCCCGCCCGTCCGGCGACTCGCCCGTCAGCTCGTCCGGCGGCTCGTCCGGCGACTCGCCCGTCAGCTCGTCCGGCGGCTCGTCCGGCGGCTCGTCTCTCAGCTCGCCCGGCGGTTCGTCCGGCGGCGATGTCACGGTTCCGGGACGCCGTGCGGTTCGGGACGCCGTGCTTCCGGGCGGCCCTACGGTCCCGGGGGAACGCGTCGCTCCCGACGACACCGCCCCGGGCGGCCCCGGAGGTCCGGGCGGCGCCCCGCCCCGGGTGGTGGAGACCGGCTCGGGGGCCGCCTCCGTCCCGGGTGGCGGAAGGCAGGCATAGAAACCCTTCGCTCGGGGCAAACGAAGATGTGGGAGCGCTTCCATCGCTGCTCGCGGACCTTGCCGTGCTTCCCGTCGAAGGAGGAGTCGTGGCCGACACCATCGCCGAGACCGTCGACCTGCTCTACGCGATCGACCAGGAGAAACTCACTCCCGATCAGCAGATCGCCCTGGGCACCGCGCTCGCCAGCCTGGCACAGGCCGAGCGCCTGGAGCAGATCAACGAGCGGCTGCGCAGCATCCACCAGGTCCTGAACGCGTGGGCGCTCAAGGCCACCGCCGACGGAGGCCGGTGAACCGGCTCCGCACCGCACAGCACGGCCGAGGCGATGTTCCGGCCGTGGCATGGCTGCGGTGTCGTGGCGGGGCTGCGGTCGTGGCGGGGCTGCGGTCGTGACGGGGTTGCCCGTCGGACGGCACCGCCGGGCCGGCACGGTACGGGTCGGGCAGCGCGGCAGGGTCCGGGCGGGGTAGCGGGGGCCGGCAGAAACCGCCGCGTGCTGGCAGGACGGGCCGCGTAGCCTGCGGGAAGGGACGCGTGACCTGTCGGCGGCGGCACGGGTGAAGCTGTGCGACACTCCGGCGACCCCTCGAAGGAGAACCCATGCAACTCGAGAACCTGCAGGCCCAGCAGCAGTTCCACATCCGGCAACGGCTCCGGTTGATGGTGAACCAGTACGAGGTCCACGCCGTGGCACCGGACGGCTCCGAAGGTGGCCTGCTGGCGTTCGCCCAGCAGAAGCGGCTCGCCTTCAAGGAGCAGGTGACGATCTACACCGACGACTCGAAGCAGCAGCCCCTGCTCGGGTTCAAGGCCCGCCAGCGTCTCGACCTCGGCGCCACGTACGACGTGACCGACCACGCCGGCAACCCGATCGGCCTGTTCCGCAAGGACTTCGCCCAGTCCCTGCTGCGGTCCACCTGGCACGTCGAGCAGGCCGGTCTGCCGCAGGTCACCGGCCAGGAGCGCAGCATGCCGGTGGCGCTGCTGCGCCGGTTCGTCGACTCGCTGTCCTGGCTGCCCTACCACTTCGACTTCGTCGCCGGCGGTCAGCCGGTCTTCTCCGTCATCAAGCAGTGGGGCCTGCGCGACCGGTACGTCGTCCAGATCCACAACCCGCAGGTCGACCGCCGTCTCGTGATCGCGATGGCCGTCGCCCTCGACGCCCTCCAGGGCCGCTGATCCACCCGGGTCGGGGTGCCGACTTCCGTCGCCCCGGCCCGGTCGCGTCCGACGCGAGTGCGTCACGTCTCCCGCAGTTCCTCCGGCACGGTGCCGCCTGCCGCTCAGCCACGGACCGGGCCGGCGCGGGCGCTGGCCGCCGCGACCCGCGCCAGGCCGGGCAGCGGGGTGACGGCCACCTCGGCGGTCACCAGGACGTCGAGGCCGTCGAGTCGACAGGCGAGCAGCCGGCCACCGTTGGCAACGGTGATCTCAGCAGCCCGGCCGCAGGCCGCCGGCTCGCCCAGGAGGGCCTCGCCGGCACCGGCCAGCGCGCCGAAGTCCGCCGCCACCCGGGCCTGCTGCCGGGCCGTCCGGGCCGCGCCGACGGCGGCACCGAACAACCCGACCATGACGAAAGCCAGCCCCACGGCGAGCAGGCAGACGGTGGCCCCACCACGCTCCCCCGTCCGCCCCGCCGCACTTCCCCGCACTCCCGCCACGCTCATACGGACTTCCACCCCGGTAGGGGTCGCGGGCCAGCCGTTCCCATCGCCCTGCCGGTCAGGGTTCCGCCGGTCGCGGCCTCCGATCCGTCCCGTCACGGTCCGTCCTCCGCCGGCTCGACGCCCGGAGGCGCGGGCTCCGTGACACCGGGCCCCACGGCGTCCGTCCCCACGACACCGGGTTCCATCGCCGCGACCGCCGTCGCAGTCACAGAGATCCGGGGCAGCCGGGAGCCGAGCGCGCGTACGGGCGCCCGGACGGTGGCGACGACCCGCTGACCGTCGACGGTGACGGTCACCTCCGCTCCCGGCGGTGCCGCCCGGCTGGCAGCGGTCGCCCCGTCAGCGCCCCGGGAGGCAGCGAGTGCCGCCTCCCGGGCCGCGTGCAGGCAACCCGCCCTCGTGCCGACGGCGTTGACCGCCGACAGCCCGGCGAGCAGGAGCAGCAGGAGCGCCGGCAGGCCGGCCGCCAGTTCGGCGGTGAAGGAACCCCGGTCACGGCCGGCCGACCGGCGCCCGGTCACTTGAGCGCCCGGTCGATGACGGCGGTCAACGCGGACTGCACGTTGCCGGAGGTCAGCACCTTCAGCAGGATCCCGGCGAAGGCGACCGCGGCCAGGGTGCCGACGGCGTACTCGGCGGTGTTCATTCCGGCGTCCCCGCGCAGGCGGGCGAGCAGTTTGCGCATGTTCCTGTCCTTTCTTGACGATGGTCAGAGCACGTCACCGAGGACGGCGACGATCACCGGCACCAGGCCGGCGAGAATGAAGGCCGGCAGGAAGCAGAGCCCCAGCGGCAGGACGATGAGCACGCCGGCGCGGCGGGCGGCCGCCTCCGCGGCCATGGAGCGGTCGGCGCGGAGGTCGTCGGCGAGTCGGGTCAGCGCGCCGGCCAGCGCGGCTCCGCTGTTCGCGCTGCGAAGCACGGCGGCGGTCAGCCGCTCGGCCCCCGGCACCGCCGCGAGCGGAGCCCACGCCTCCTCGGGGCCACCGCCGAGTCGCAGCAACCGGCCGACCCGGGCGAGCCGGTCGGCGAGCGGCCCGTCGAGCGCCCCGGCCACGGCCAGGATCGACCTGTCCACGGGCGCTCCCGCCCGCATGGCCGCCGCCAGCAGGTCGGCGGCGAGCGGAAGATCGGCCGCCTCGCGCAGCCGCCGGTTCCGTACGGCCGGCGGCTCGATCCGACGAAGCAGCCGGTCGAGCAGCAGCGTCGTCGGCAGGGCCGCCACCACCCCGGGCCAGCCGCCGACGATGACGGCCACGGCCACGCCGGCCAGACCGGCGGCGACGCGGATGGCGTCCGGCCGTCGCCGAGGCGGGACGTCACCGGTCGGGTCGTCGTCGGGACCGACCGGTCGGCGGAGCGAGGCGGCCGGGTGCACGCCGACCGGCGCCCGGCGCAGCGCGCGCAGCCGGCGCAGGGGCCGCCGCCCCGCCGCGAGCATCGCGGCGAGCAGGACCGCCGCCGCCACGAAGCCCACTGCCAGCGCCATCCGGGGCATCAGCTCACCCGGCCCGGTGACGCGCCGAGCCGCTCTGCCCAGAACAGTCCCGCGACCTGGAGCGCGATGGCGACGACCGCGCACGCACCACCGACGGGGGTGTGCAGCAGCACCGCCACCGGATCGACGCCGATGCCGTAGCCGAGCCCGATACCGCCGAGCGGCAGGGCGGCGAGCAGCAGAGCGGTGGCCCGTGCCCCGGCCGCCTGGGCCTCCGCCGCAGCCAGTCCACGGTCGGTCGAGCGGGCGTCCGCCTCGATCCGCTCCAGCAACTCCGCCAGCGGCGCGCCCGTCTGGTCGGCGAGGCGTACGGCCGCGCGGGCCAGTCGATCCAGGCGCTGTGCCCCGCCCCGCTCGTCGTGGGCCCCCGCGTCGCCGCCCGGGGATCCGCGATCGGTCCCTGCCGGGCCGGGGGTGAGCCGCTCGGCGGCGACCGGTACCGGCAGGCCGGCCCGGAGGTCCGCAGCCAGCCCGCAGAGCTGGTCCAGCCGGTGCCGCCGGGCCCGGACGGCGTACCGGCCGTCCTTGCGTCGGAGCAACGCGCGAGCGGCCAGCGTGCCGTAGGCGCCGACGGCCACCGCCGCGACCGGACCGGCCAGCAGCAGCCCGGCTCCGGTGCCGGCCGACGCGGCGAGCAGCAGGGTGCGCCTGGGGGACGCCGCCAGCGCGTCCGGCCGGAGCCACCTCGGTCGCCGGCCCTCGCCGGGCGGATCGGTCACCGCACCGGGCCGGCGCGGCGGGGTAGCCGCCGGGGCGGGCGTGCCGCCGGGGCGCCGGGCGTCCCGCCGACCCGGCGGCCGGACCCGACCGGGGTCTCCGCCACCGCGCGGCGTGTCCCGGTGGTCGAGGTGGCGCACGGGTCGGGTCGGGCCCGCAGGTCGCGTCAGCCGAGGATCGCCATCCCCTCCTCGCCCAGCGCCACGGTCGTCTTCGGCCGGCCAGGGCCAGGGCGACCGGTCGGCCACGTCCCGCGACGCCCACCGATCCCCGCCGAACGTCTCGGCGGTCGGGTCAAGGCGCAGGTGAAGGTCGGTGGCCGAGGCCTCCGGCTCGCACCCACTGCCGGGAGGGCCGCTGGCCGGGCCTGCCGGCGACTGCCGGAGGCGAACCGGGGACTCGTCGCGCGGATCGCGACGACCGACGGCCTGCGGGCGAGGAATGCCCTCGCCGGTGCGCGCCGCCGTACCGTCCACGCCCCAACCGGGTGTCTGGCGCAGCTCGGTGATCCAGGCGACGAGCGGGTCCTCCCCGCCGGCACGCGCACTCCCACCGACGCCGGCGGCCAGCACGCCCCGCCGGGTCCGGCCACCACGCACCACACCCGCCACCAGCACCGCCGTCACCAGGACCGAGAGCAGCGCCACCAGCGCGTACGGGGCGGTCACTTCGGGCCCGCCGATCCGGGCCACGGCTCGGTCAGGACCGGCGGAACCGGTACGGCCCGCTCCCGCAACATGTCGGCGAGCGCCCGGGCGGCGCGGTCCGGCCCTCGCCCGCGTACCCAGGCGGGAACTGCCGTGACCAGCCGGTCCGGGCCCTCCGGCAGGAGCAGGCAGACCGATTCCAGTACGCGCCCCTCGGTGCTCCGGCGCACCTGGAGCAGTACCTGGAGTGCGGCGGCCACCTGGGCATGGAGCGCGGCACGGGGCAACCCGCCGAGCATCCCGAGGGCCTCCAGCCGCGCCGGCACGTCCGACGGGGCGTTGGCGTGCAGGGTGCCGGCTCCGCCGTCGTGGCCGGTGTTCAGGGCGGCCAGCAGGTCGACCACCTCCCCGCCCCGGCACTCGCCGACCACCAGTCGGTCGGGCCGCATCCGCAGGGCCTGCCGCACGAGGTCGGTCAGCCCGACCGCGCCGGAGCCCTCCACGTTGGCCGTCCTCGCCTGCAACCCGACGACGTGCGGGTGCCGGGGATGCAGCTCGGCCGCGTCCTCCACCAGCACGATCCGTTCGGTGGCGGGGACCAGTCCGAGCAGCGTGTTGAGCAGCGTCGTCTTGCCGGAGCCGGTGCCACCGGTCACCAGGTACGCCAGCCGGGCCGCCACCACGGCGGAGAGCACCGGCGCCACCGGTCGGGGAATCGTCCCCCGGCTCACCAGCTCGTCGAGGGTGAAGGGCCGCTGCCGGAAGGTCCGCAGGGACAGGTAGGGCCCGTCGGTCGCCACCGGGGGCAGCACGGCGTGCAGCCGGGTGCCGTCGGGAAGCCGGGCGTCCGCGTACGGGGAGCCGTCGTCGAGCCGCCGACCGGCGCTGGCGGCGAGCCGCTGCGCGAGCCGGCGTACGTCGTCCACCGTGCCGATCGGCACCGCGACCTGGTGCAGGCCCCGCCCCCGGTCGACCCAGACCCGGACGCCGTTGACGAGTACGTCGGTGACCTCCGGATCGGCCAGCAACGGGGCGAGCGGACCGGCTCCCACCAGGTCGTCGTGCACCTGGTCGGCCATCCGCAGCACGGCGGTGTCGCCGAGGACGGCGGCGGTGGGCTCCGCCCGTACGGCGGACACGATCGCGGCGGCGGTGACCGGCGTCGCCGCGGCGGCCATGCGCTGTCGCACCCGGGCGGCGAGGGTGTCGCCCTCGGACGGCCCGGTCATGCCGCACCCGCCGCCGGCGCGCCCGTCAGTTCGGCGACGATCCGCTGGCAGAGCGCCGCCAGCGGGCCTCGGCCGTGCGCGGCCGGCGCCTCGCCGCGCTCCAACCCGCGAGCCAGCGCCGGTTCCGGGCGCAGCGTGCCGGCCAGCGGCAGCCCGAGCGCCCGGGCCACCTCCGCCGCTCCCAGGCGGCCCGGTGCCGGACCGCGCACGATCACCGACAACGCGGCGCAGTGCGGGGCGGCGGCGGCCACCACCCGGGCCGCCGCGGCGGTGGCCCGCAGCTCGGCCGGGACCACCACGTGTACCTGGTCCGCCGCCTGCAGCGCGGTCACGGCCGCGTCGTCCAGTTGCCGGGGCAGATCGACCACCACGAGGTCCCTGCCCCGCCGGGCGGCGTCGACGGTCGCCGCCATCGCCTGGGCGGGGAGGGCGAGCAGGTCGCCGCGGTCCCAGGAGAGCACCACCAGGTCGCCCCGGCTCGGCAGGGCCCGTACCAGCGCCGGGGCGTCCACCCGGCCGTCGGCGCCGGTCAGCGCCGGCCAGCGCAGCCCTTTCAACTGCTCCCAGCCGAGCACCAGATCGAGCCCGCCGCCGAGCGGGTCGGCGTCGACGAGCAGGGTGCGCAGCCGGGCCCGGGCACCGGTGACGGCGAGCCCGCCCGCCAGGATGCTCGCCCCGGCACCGCCCCGCCCGCCCAGGACCGCGACGATCCGGGCGCCGCCACGCTCGACGCCCTCCGGCCCGCACTCGGCGAACCGGTCGACCAGCCAGGGCTCGGCGGCGGGCAGCGTCGCCACGTGCTCCGCGCCGATCAGCTCGGCGACCTGCCAGCCGGGATCGAGCTCCCCGGACCGCCCGACCAGCACCATCCGGGGCCGCTGCGGCAGCCGCGCCCGCAGGCAGGGCTGGGCCTGGTCGGCGCCGACCAGCACGAGCGGGGCCGGCAGCCAGCGGGTGCGGGCCGCGGCGGGGTCGGCGGCGAGTTCCACCTCGACTCCGCCCGCCGCGGCGAGCCGCAGCAGGTCGTCGAGCAGGTCGCCGTCCGAGGTGACGAGCAGCGGCCGGGGCCGGTGCGGCGGGACGGAGGTACGGGGTGGCATCGCGGCCTCCAGCGGTCGGGCTCGGGGTTCCTGACCCGAGACCCTGCTCCGACGCCACCCCGAACGCCGCCCCGTCCCCACAGCCTGTGGACAACCGCGTGCCCTGTGGACAACGCCCGCCGGACGAGTCGATCTGCTATGGACCCGGGCGGATCGCAGCGCCTCCCAGCTCCCGAAACACCCCGCCTATCGCCAGGGCGGCACGGGCACCCAACGGACCGTACGAATCGATAGCCTGCGCTGCATGCATCGCAGTCGCGTGTACGCCATCCTGATCGACACCCCTCGTGCGGAGGCGGCCCGGGCGGTGGCCTTCTGGTCGGGAGCCCTGGGTGCCCCAACCGAGTCCGACCCGTCGTATCCGCAGTTCATCGGCCTGCACGACGCCCTGCCCGGACTGGTCACCGCCGTGCAGGAGGTCGACGACGAGCCCCGATTCCACCTCGACTTCGAGACCGACGACGTCGAGGCCGAGACGGCTCGCCTGGTCGCCCTCGGTGCCACGCGGGTCGCGCAGTGGCAGGAGTGCCAGGTCCTGCGCGTACCCGGTGGGCATCTGGTCTGCGTGCTGCCGGTGGAGAGCCGGCCGGAGGTCTTCGACGCCGGGGCCCGGACCTGGCCGTGACACCCTGTGCCGGCACGCGGAGAGCCCCCGGCCCTTGCTGCCTCGCTGCCTGACCGCTCGCCTACAAGACGGTGTGCCCTGTCCTACCGTTCGCACGCGTTGCGACTCGAGATGGCGTCCGCTTCCCGGGCCAGTCGTGCGTCAACGGCTGACGCCCCGGTTCGCCCCAGCCAGAGCCGCGCCGCCTCGACGTCCTGTTCGGTTGGCGGATGGGACGGTGGTCGTCGCGCGCATGTGAGGTCATTGGACGAGGTGCACCAGCCGGCATGAGAAGCGGCGGTACGCACGGATCTGGCCACGTCCTCGGCCTGCTGGCGTTGTTCGTCGGAGATGAGGGCTCGACGGCTTCCGTCTTGCGCGTGGTCGCCACAGAACGAGCTGCGGTCCGCGTCCGCCCCGAAGATCGGACATCCAATCTTGTCGGCCTGCTGAGCGTTCGGATCTATCGCGGCATCTCGGCGACTCCACCACAGGCCGCCAGCGGCAGCCGTCAGCAACATCATGACCACGGCGGATGCGCTGCTCGGCGGCGGTTCGCGGCGGGCGACGGGGGTCCTGACAACCGCAAGGTCCTGATCCTCACCCTGAGGGTCGTAGATGACCAGGCCGTGCCGCTCCGCCAAACTCCCCCGTGATGGGGAGGACTCCGTTGCCGGATTTGCGTCTACTGGGGGCATGGACTCCACTGCGCTCCCGACCGATCGCCCCCAGCCCCCTGCGCGCCCCGGCGTCGCTGTAACCGTGACCGGTCAGCTGGTGGCCCTGTGCTGCATCGGGTTCGCGGCCGTCAACGTCTTCTTCGAGGTGACCGCCCATTTCGCCGACGGCCCCTATGCCGAGTACGCATCGGCGATCGCCGTGATGAACTGGCTCGTCACCGGGCTGAAGGTGATCGGCGCGGCAGTGGCACTGTTATCGGTCGCCAAACGCCCGAGGGTTCTTTCTCCGGCGCATCTGGGCGTGTTGCTGTGGGGAGCATTTGCGTTGCTCGGCGTGTACGCCCTCGGCAGCGTGGTGCAGGCGGTCGGCATGGCCTCGGGCCTGGCTGGCAGCGCCGACCAGATCGACCTGGCCGGAGTCGCTTACGTGCTGTTCTTCCTGTTGATCGCAGCTGGTTACGGTGTCCTGGCGATCTCCTACTCACGGCGCAACAGGCTTCGGAAAGGGGTCGCCATCCTCGGCGTCCTCGGCGCGCCGGTGATGCTGGGCGTGGTCCTGCTGGCCGTCCCGATGTTGCTGCTGGCTGCCCTCGGCCTCATGCCTGCGTCCTGACCGCGGGCTTGTGCGGCCCTGCTCGCTCGCGACCGGGTCGGGCGCGCCCACTGCGCCGGTCGAACTTCCGCCGCCGGGTCTGGTTGCCCTCGCTGGTGTGTGCCGGGCTGCTCGGCCAGCTCCTCAACACCGGCCCGCATCGGTACCGCGCCGCCTGGCCGGACCGGGAGGGCGTCGAGTGGTCCGCCGAGCTCACCGCCGAGCGGGAAGCGGTCGCCTGCGTGGCAACGAAGGGCTTCCGGCGGGATGCGGTTCCACGACCTGCGGCACGCCTACGCCACTGGCTGGTCACCGACGGCGTCCCGCTCGACCTGGTGCAGCGGGTCATGGGCCACGAGCAGGCGTCGACGACGCTGAATCGTTATACGCACAGCCCCGGACGACTACGCCGCCCGGGTCCTGACGGCCTTCGACAGCTCTGCCGCCTCCCTGCTGCCTCTGGTCGGAATTTGCCCTCGGACAGCGGCCTCCACGGGGATGGAGACGATCTGTGACCTGCGCAGAAGCGCTCCCGCCGGAAAGGGACGACCCCCGTCGGGGGGAGACGGGGGTCGTCGAAGGTTCGGCTCCGGGGGGGTCGAGCCGAACCCACTCAGCGGTCACGGGGGGTGCAACCGCCGAGGGTCTGCATGTCGTACGAGATGTGAACACTCGTCGCATCAGCAAGTCTGCCTGAGCGGACCTGTATACGTCGAGTGGTGTCTCCTCCACTCCGTGCGAAATAATGTTCGCAGAGTGTGACCATCATCACGATGAGCGAGGGTGGCGGAGGGCCGGCCCGCAGGTCCGAGGGGTCGCCGGGCCCCGGGCACCCGCCGACCATAGACCATCCGGCTAGACTTTCGCGCCGTGGGCCGAAGTGCCGCTTTCTTCGATCTGGACAAGACCGTCATCGCCAAGTCGAGCGCCCTGGCGTTCGGTCGGCCGTTCTACCGGGACGGCCTGATCACCCGGCGTGACGTGGTCAAGTCGGCGTACGCGCAGCTGATGTTCCGGCTGGGCGGCACCGACGCGCAGACCATGGCCAGGACCAGGGACTACCTCGCCGCGCTCTGCAAGGGCTGGCAGGTGGAACAGGTCCGCCAGATCGTCGCGGAGACGCTGCACGAGCTGATCAACCCTTACGTGTACGCCGAGGCCGCCGCCCTGATCGAGCAGCACCAGGCCGCCGGCCGGGACGTCGTCCTGGTCTCCGCCTCCGGCGAGGAGATGGTTCGCCCGATCGGCGTGCTGCTCGGGATCACCGACGTGATCGCCACCCGGATGGGCGTGGTCGACGGCCGCTACAGCGGCGAGGTCGAGTTCTACGCGGCCGGCTCGAGCAAGGTCGACGCGGTCGGTGAGCTGGCCGCCGAGCGCGGCTACGACCTGGCCGACTCGTACGCCTACTCCGACTCGTACAGCGATCGGCCGCTGCTGGAGTGCGTCGGCCATCCCTCGGTGGTCAATCCGGACCGGCAGCTGCGCAGACTCGCGGTCGAGAACTCCTGGCCGGTGCTGGAGTTCCGGCACCCGATCCCGCTGGGGCGGCGGCTACGCGAGCGCCCGGCCGTTCCGGTCGCCGCCGCGGCGCTGGGCGTTGGCGTCGGCGTGGCCATCGGCATCGCCTGGTACGGCCGGCACCGCCGCACCCGCGCCGCCCCCGCACCCGCCTGAGCCGCGCCCTTCCGGCCCGGCCACCGAGCACGACCACCTGAGCCCGTCCGCCTGAGCCGCGAGGCCGGCACCCGCCCCGACAGGCGACCGCGGTCAAGGCGTGGACGGGCCGGCTCAGGCCGCCGCGAGGACCTCGTCGCCGATGGTGGTGAGCTGGTCGGCGCCCACCTCCACCGCCGCCATGTAGTGGCGCAGCCAGGAGCGCAGCCCGTCCGGGGTGCCGGTGGCGAAGGCGCCGGCCGAGCCGACGTACTCCGGTTCGCGCTCGTGGTGACCGACGTCCACGGCGAGCAGGCCGCGCGGGTCCAGCCCGCTGGACAGCAGCACCAGGCGGGCGGCGCCCCGGGCCACCACGCCGGACGGCCCGGCGAAGGGGCGCAGGTTCAGCAGCTCGCCGTGCACGACGGCGGCCAGCACCAGCGGCGAGACCTTCGTGCCGCCGGCGACGAGCCCCGCCAGCCCGTCCAGCCGGGCCGCGACGACCGGGTCGGCCACCGGGCGGCCCAGCTCGGCCTCGCCGACGACGTCGCGGGCGGCGAGCACGTGCAGCCTGGCCAGCGCCTGCCGGGGCGCCTTCGGCCAGAGCTCGGACAGCCCGGGTAGCGCCCCGGCGACCCGAAGCGCGCCCTGCACCACCGGCTCGGTCACCGTCCCGGCGCGGACCGCCTCGCGCTCGCGGGCGTACCCCTCCAGGGCGGCGCTGGCCACCGCGGACCGGAGGCTGACCTCGGCCGCGACCTGGCCGCCGTGCCGGCGCAGCGCACGGTGCCCCAGGGCCTGGTCGAACCGCTCGCGGGCCCGCTCCACGGCGGGGGCGACGTCGGCGAGCGCGAGCAGCGGGGCGAGCGGGTCAGCGGTCACCCCGTCACGTTATCGACTGCCCGGCGCGACCCGCCGACGAGCCGCCCGGAAGCGACCGGTGCCACCCCGTGAGCGTCCGGCCGGCGAGCTGCCCGGGCAAATGGCGGCGGCCCGCGTCGCCGTCCGGCGCGCGATGGGGGCCGCTCGGCGCGTGTCGGCCGGACCGGCGGTCGCCCGTGCCGGCCGCCCCGACTAACCTCGTGCCCTAGAGAGACGCAGGTCACCCGAGCGACGAGGGAGTACGGCATGAGCGAGGCATTGGCCAATCTGCTGAACGAGACGCGCCAGTTCCCGCCGCCAGCCGAACTCGCCGCGAACGCCAACGTCACCGCCGACGTGTACGCGGACGCGGACGCCGACCGGTTGGCCTTCTGGGAGCGGCAGGCCGGGCGGCTGACCTGGGCGAAGCAGTGGGACCAGGTGCTCGACTGGTCGAAGCCGCCGTTCGCGAAGTGGTTCGTCGGCGGGCAGCTCAACGTGGCGTACAACTGCCTGGACCGGCACGTCGAGGCGGGACTGGGCGACAGGGTCGCCATCCACTGGGAGGGCGAGCCGGGCGACACCCGGACCATCACGTACGCCGACCTGCACCGGTTGACCTGTCAGGCGGCGAACGCGCTCACCGACCTGGGCGTCACCGCCGGCGACCGGGTGGCGATCTACCTGCCGATGGTGCCGGAGGCGGCGGTCGCGATGCTGGCCTGCGCGCGGATCGGCGCCACGCACAGCGTGGTCTTCGGCGGCTTCTCGGCCGACGCGTTGACCAACCGGATCCAGGACGCCAGCGCGAAGGTGGTGATCACCGCCGACGGCGGCTACCGCCGGGGCAAGCCGTCGGCGCTGAAGCCGACCGTGGACGAGGCGGTGGCGAAGTGCCCGTCGGTCGAGCACGTGCTGGTGGTGCGCCGCACCGGCGAGGAGGTGGCCTGGTCGGGCAAGGACCGCTGGTGGCACGAGACGGTGGAGACCGCCCCGGCGGAGCACGCCGCGCAGCCGTTCGACGCCGAGCACCCGCTGTTCATCCTCTACACCAGCGGCACCACGGCCCGCCCGAAGGGCATCCTGCACACCACCGGCGGCTACCTGACCCAGACGTCGTACACGCAGCACGCGGTCTTCGACCTGAAGCCGGAGACCGACGTCTACTGGTGCACCGCCGACATCGGCTGGGTGACGGGGCACTCCTACATCGTCTACGGCCCGCTCTCCAACGGCGCCACCCAGGTCATGTACGAGGGCACCCCGGACACCCCGCACAAGGGCCGGTTCTGGGAGATCGTCGACAAGTACAAGGTCAGCATCCTCTACACCGCCCCGACGCTCATCCGCACGATGATGAAGTGGGGCGAGGACATCCCGGCCGGTTACGACCTGTCCTCGCTGCGGCTGCTGGGCAGCGTGGGTGAGCCGATCAACCCCGAGGCGTGGATGTGGTACCGGCAGCACGTCGGCGGGGGTCAGCTGCCCATCGTGGACACCTGGTGGCAGACCGAGACCGGGGCGATCATGATCTCGCCGCTGCCGGGCGTGACGGCGACCAAGCCCGGCTCCGCGATGGCGCCGCTGCCCGGGATCGTCGCCGACGTGGTCGACGACCAGGGCCAGTCGGTGCCGAACGGCGGCGGCGGCTACCTGGTGCTGCGCGAGCCGTGGCCGTCGATGCTGCGCACCATCTGGGGCGACGACGACCGGTTCATCGAGACGTACTGGTCGCGGTTCGAGGGCATGTACTTCGCCGGGGACGGGGCGAAGAAGGACGACGACGGGCACATCTGGCTGCTGGGCCGCGTCGACGACGTGATGCTGGTGTCCGGGCACAACATCTCCACCACCGAGGTGGAGTCGGCGCTGGTCTCCCACCCGTCGGTGGCCGAGGCGGCGGTGGTCGGCGCGACCGACCCGACCACCGGGCAGGCCATCGTCGCGTTCGCCATCCCGCGCGGCACCACGGACATCGCTGGCGACGCCGGCGAGAAGCTGATCGCCGAGCTGCGCAACCACGTGGCGAAGACGCTCGGCCCGATCGCCAAGCCCCGGCAGATCATGCTGGTGCCGGAGCTGCCGAAGACCCGCTCGGGCAAGATCATGCGCCGGCTGCTGCGCGACGTGGCGGAGAACCGCTCGCTCGGCGACGTCACCACGCTCCAGGACTCGTCCGTGATGGACCTGATCTCGTCCGGCATGGGCGGCGGCAAGTCCGACGAGGACTGACGCAGGCGTACGCCCCGATGGGTGGCGGTCCCACGCGGACCGTCACCCATCGTCGTTTCTTACGGGTGTGCGACCGACCGGATGCGCGCTGTCACATCGGTCGGTCGGGTGAGCCGGGTGAAGCTGAACGGTCACAGGGAGACGTCGACCCCTGTCGTTCCCCTGTTTTCTGTTCTAGGTTCACGCTCGTCGGTGTCGGTTCGATGGACGTCACATCGATGGGGGCCGACCGACTCCCTCCTCCCCATGCCCGAGAAACGGAGCGGCATGAACAGAAACCCGCAATCCGGGTCGCGTCGACGCCTGCTCGTCGCGCTGCCCGCCATCGCCCTCGCCGCCTCGTCACTGACCGTGATCGGCGGCGCGGCGGCGGCGGAGCCCGGCCCCGCCCGAGCCACGATCGGGGCGGACGAGCACTACATCAACTACGCCGAGCCCGCCGTCCAGCCGGACAGCAGCGGCCGCGAGGTCAAGGGCAAGGGCGGCGTCTACGCCCCGGCGGTCGAAGAGGCGCGCGCCTTCGACCGCAAGTACGCCCGCGGCAACCCGGTCGCCGCCGGGCAGCTCGCGAAGCACGAGGCCAAGTCGATCATGACGGGCAAGAGCCCGCGGCAGATCAAGAAGGCCCCGAGCACCCAGACCGCCAAGCTGCTGACCCTGCTGGTGGAGTTCAACGACCAGGCCAACGACGACTTCACCGGCGTCATGGTCCCCAGGACGGTCTTCGAGGACCGGACCTGCGTCCCCGGCACCGTGCAGAACGGGCCCAGGCACAACAAGATCCCGAACCCGGCGAACCTGCCCCACGAGGACAACAACTCGATGTGGGTGCCGGACTTCTCGCCCACCCACTACGACAAGATGCTCTATTCGAAGAAGGGCATCACCGAGCGGGTCCGCAAGGACCTGAAGGGCCCCGACGGCAAGCGGGGCGTCGACCTGACCGGCCGCACGATGCACAACATGTACCTGGAGATGTCCAAGGGCGCGTACACGGTCGACGGGCAGGCCAGCCCGTGGATCACCGTTCCGCACTCCGAGGGCTGGTACGCGGCCTCGCGCTGCTTCCAGGACGAGAACGGCAACTGGGTCCCCGGCCGCCAACAGTCGATGAACGGCCACCCGGACAACCCGCAGGGCGCGGGCCGGCTCGCCACCGACGCGATCGGCGCCCTCGCGCAGGCGGACCCGAACTTCCCGTGGGCCGACTACGACATCGAGGACCAGGGCGACCGCGACGGCGACGGCAACCTCTTCGAGCCGGACGGCGTGATCGACCACCTGGTGCTGGTGCACGCCGGGCAGGGCAAGTCCCGCGGCGGCGGCGCCGAGGGCACGTACGCCGTCTGGGCGCACTCGTCGACGGTGACCGGCGGCTACACCATCCCCGGCACCAACCTCCAGGTCTCGAACTACATCGTGCAGCCGGAGGATGCCGGTGTCGGCGTCTTCGCCCACGAGTTCGGCCACGACCTGGGTCTGCCGGACCTCTACGACACCTCCGGCAACGCCGACTCCGACGTCGACTTCTGGGACCTGATGGCCTCGGGCTCACACTCGGGCGAGATCTTCCAGGCGCTGCCGACGCACATGGGCCTGTGGGACAAGTGGGTGCTCGGCTGGGCCGACCCGCTGACCCTCGCGCCCGGCTCGAACCCGCGTGCCGTGCAGCTCGGCCAGACCTCGCGGACCCCGCGTGGCACCGAGGACGGCATCAAGGTCGACCTGCCGGACAAGGTGATCACGCTGGCGACGCCGCACAGCGGCGCGAACATGTGGTACTCGGGCGCCGACCAGGACTGGGCGGACGTCAGGATCACCCGTCAGGTGGCCGTGCCGGCGGCGGCCGACGCGAAGTTCTGGATGTGGAACAACTTCGTCATCGAGGCCGACTGGGACTTCGGTTTCGTCGAGCTCTCCACCGACGGCGGCGCCACCTGGACCGAGCAGAAGGTCTACGACGCGGCCGGCAACCTCGTCACCACGAACGACGGCTACGCCGACCCGAACGGCCGGATGGTGGACTTCGGCAACAAGAAGTACGGCCTCACCGGTGACACGCACGGCTGGCGGCACGACTACGTCGACCTGTCGGCGTACGCCGGGCAGACCGTGCAGGTCCGGCTCCGCTACGCCACGGACGAGGCGTTCGCGGAGCGCGGCTGGTTCGCCGACGACTTCTCGGTGACCGGCGGCGGCGCCACCACGTGGAGCGACGACGTCGAGGGCGGGGCCAACGGCTGGACGGCGACCGTCGGCAGCTTCGTCGACACCACCGGCCAGGGCTGGCACATCGACACCGGCACCTCGACCCAGGCGCACTACTACCTGGCCGAGTGGCGCAACTTCGACGGCTTCGACAAGGGCCTCAAGTACACCTACGACACGATCTACTCGCGCGACGCGTGGAAGGTCGACCGGGTCTCCTACAACGCCCCGGGCATGCTGGTCTGGTACCGGGACACGGAGCGGGGCGACGTCAACCACACCACGGCGCAGATGACCGCGCTGCCCAGCTACGGCGCCAAGGGCGGTCTGCTGATCGTCGACTCGCACTTCGACCCGTACCGCCGCAAGGGCGAGGCGGCCGTGAAGGACCCGTCGGTGCTGGACAACCTGCCCAGCCGCCCGCAGTCCGCCAACGCGGCCTTCTCGCTGAAGCCCACGTACCCCTTCAAGGAGTGCCTGGAGGCGGCGGACGAGCCGTACAGCGAGTACTGCACCAGCTTCGGTCCGCAGGCGCCCGTGAAGGGCTTCACCGACGCGAAGACCTGGTACCCGGGCATCGAGATGCGTGACGGCTCGCCGTACGCGCGGGACAACGACGCCTCCGTGGTCATCCCGTCGAAGGGCAACGCGCCGTACACGACCCGGGTCACCAACCCGGACGGTACGCCGGCGACGTCCTACTACGGGGTCACCCTGGGCGGCGGCGCCATCGTGCTGGGCACCGGGAACCCCGGCGACCAGGGCGTGTCCTACGGCGTGACCATCACCATCAAGCGCACCGCCCGGGACAACTCGTACGCCACGGTGTACGTCACCCCCGCGAGGAACTGACCCGAGGGTCGGCCGAGCGGAAAAACGGGCGGGGCCCGTCCGGAGAGCGCCCGTGCTCCCCGGACGGGCCCCGCCGCGTGTACACGTCGCCGACGGCCGTAAAGGCCCGACGGACCACCCGTGGGACGGCCGACGGGCACGCCGCCGCCCACTTTTCCGTTACGCGATCACGCTTATCGAAAACCGTCTCTTTGTCCGCAGGTGGGGCCGTTCGCCCTGCTCACCGTGTTGGTGAACGGCCAGGATGTGACGGTGAAAAGCATTCCCAACAAAACTTTGCAACAAATCGACGCATGCATCTTCCCACCGGTCACACGAGTGTCTATGTTCACCATTGGTCCCACTAGTGGGATCGGTAGCACCGGCCCGTACCCCCGTTGGGCCGGTTCCCTCAAACCGGAGGTACCACGTGCGCAAAGTCGCAGTGGGTCTGCTCGGGCTTTCGCTGACGGCGACGGGACTGGCGTTCGGTTCGTCCGCCACCGCCGCGCCGCAGCCGAAGTTGCCGACGGCCGCTCCGTCGGTCGCCGAGCCAGCCCATGTCGACCACGACCTGCCGAACCCGCTGGAGGACAAGCGTCGCGCCCTGCGCCAGGAGGGCCTGAGCGACGTCCTCTCCGGCCGGGCCAAGCCGCAGAAGGTCAACGGCAGCACGGTCGTCAAGGTCGGCAAGACCCAGGCCAAGGGGGCTGCCGCCCGCTCGACCCGGGCCAACGCCGCCACCCAGACGGAAGACCAGTACGTCGAGCTCTCCCGGGAGAAGACGGACCGGATCTTCGTCATCCTCGCCGAGTTCGGCAACGAGCGGCACCCGAGCTACCCGGACCAGGACACCGACCCGGACACCGCGGGTCCGACCCGGTTCGACGGGCCGCTGCACAACGAGATCCCCCAGCCCAACCGGGCGGTGGACAACTCCACGGTGTGGCAGGCGGACTACAACGCCGACTACTACCGCAAGCTCTACTTCGGCACCAACCCCGGTGACGAGTCGGTGAAGCAGTACTACGAGGCCCAGTCCTCGGGTCGCTACAGCGTCGACGGCAAGGTCACCGACTGGGTGAAGGTGAAGTACAACGAGGCCCGCTACGGCCGCTCCGGCGGCTACCCGTGCGCCTCGAACGTCTGCACCAACACCTGGGCGCTGGTCCGCGACGCCGCCAACCAGTGGGTCGCCGACCAGAAGGCCGCCGGCCGCACCGACGCCCAGATCGCCGCCGACCTGTCGGCGATGGACCAGTGGGACCGGTACGACCACGACGGCGACGGCAACTTCAACGAGCCGGACGGCTACATCGACCACTTCCAGATCGTCCACTCCGGTGGCGACGAGGCCGACGGTGACCCGCACCAGGGCGAGGACGCCATCTGGAGCCACCGCTGGTACGCCTTCGCGTCCGACCAGAACTCGACCGGCCCGGTCGGCAACCTGGCCGGCGGCACCCAGATCGGCAACACGGGCATCTGGATCGGCGACTACACCATCCAGCCGGAGAACGGTGGCCGGAGCGTCTTCTACCACGAGTACGCCCACGACCTGGGCCTGCCGGACGACTACAACGTCACCAGTGGTGGGGACAACAACAACGAGCACTGGACCCTGATGGCCCAGAGCCGGCTCGGCGCCAAGACCGACGCCGGCATCGGTGACCGTGGCGGCGACCTCGGCGCGTGGAACAAGCTCCAGCTCGGCTGGCTCGACTACGAGGTGGTCGTCGCGGGGCAGAAGCGGACCATGACCCTCGGCCCGCAGGAGTACAACAGCGACGAGGCGCAGGCCGTCGTCGTGGTGCTCCCGAAGCGTGACTACACGTTCGAGCACGGCGCGCCCTTCGAGGGCAGCAAGCAGTTCTTCTCCGGCAACGCGGACGACCTCAACAGCACGATGACCCGGACCCTGGACTTCACCGGGAAGTCGTCGGCCGCACTGTCGATGAAGGGCCGCTACAACATCGAGGCCGACTACGACTACCTGTTCTTCGAGGCGTCGCTGGACGGCGGCCAGTCCTGGGTGACCCTGCCCGGCACGGCCAACGGCCAGCCGCTCAAGGAGATCTCCGCCGGTCGCTACGCGCTGGACGGCAGCAGCGGCGGCGAGTGGGTCGACGTCAACATCCCCATGGACGTGGCGGCGGGCAAGGTCGCGCAGTTCCGGCTGCGCTACCAGACCGACGGCGGCGTCTCCGAGGGTGGCTTCTACGGTGACGCGATCACCGTGACGGCCGACGGCCAGACCGTCCTCTCCGACGGCGCCGAGACCGGTGCCGCGGGCTGGACGCTCGCTGGTGGCTTCGAGACCGCCGAGAAGAGCTACACCAAGGCGTACGACAACTACTACATCGCGGGCACCCGGCAGTACATCTCGTACGACAAGTACCTGAAGACCGGCCCGTACTTCTTCGGATACCAGAACACCCGCCCGGACTACGTGGACCACTACGCGTACCAGGAGGGTCTGCTGATCTCCTACTGGAACACCCGCTGGGCGGACAACGACACGTTCGCGCACCCGGGTGAGGGTCGCAACCTGATCATCGACGCGCACCCGCGGCCGATCTACAACCTGACCGGCCAGCCCTGGCGGTCCCGCGTCCAGGTCTACGACGCGCCGTTCGGCCTGAAGAAGGCCGACTCGTTCACGCTGCACCTCAACAGCCAGCCGCAGTACATCCGTGGCCAGGCGGCGCAGCCGCTGTTCGACGACACCCAGCAGTACTGGTTCCCGGAGCTGCCGAACCACGGCGTCAAGCTCCCGGCCACCGGCACCAAGATCAAGGTCCTGGAGAAGGACGGCCTCAACACCAAGATCCGCATCTCCTGATCCGCTGATCCCGCACCACCAGCACCACGCGATGCCCGGGCAGGTCACCTGCCCGGGCATCGCCCTTTCCACGGGCGATCCCGACCACGCCGTAGGTCGGCGTCGGAGGTGACCGGCACCGGGGTCCTAGGCTGTCTGCCATGACCGAGCAGCGCGGCGGGCCCGTCGACGAGTCCTGCGTCCTCACCGAGGGGCCGTGGACGCACCGGTTCGTCGGCGCCAACGGCAGTCGCTTCCACGTCGTGGAGGCCGGCACCGGCCCGATGGTGCTCTTCCTGCACGGCTTCCCCGAGCACTGGTGGGCCTGGCACGAGATGCTGCCGGCGATCGCCGACGCCGGCTTCCGGGCCGTCGCGGTCGACCTGCGCGGCTACGGCGCCAGCGACAAGCCGCCCCGGGGGTACGACGGCTACACCCTCGCGGCCGACGTCGCCGGCCTGATCCGGGCCCTCGGCGAACGCTCCGCCACCGTGGTGGGCACCGGCGTCGGCGGCATGATCGCCTGGACGGTGGCCTCGTTCCACCCGTCGCTGGTCCGCCGGCTGGTGGTGCTCGGCGCCCCCCACCCGCTGCGGTTGCGGGCCGCGATCTTCGCCGACCCGCGCGGGCAGTTCGCCGCCGCCACGCCCACCCTGAAGTTCCAGCTGCCCCGCTACGAGCACGTGCTGACCCGCGACGACGCGGAGGCCGTCGAGGAGATGCTGCGCCGCTGGGGCGGGCCGCGCTGGGTCGACGGGCCGGGCTTCGAGGCGTACGCCCAGCGGTGCCGGGAGGCCATGCGCATCCCGCAGGCGGCGTTCTGCGCCCTGGAGGGCTACCGCTGGGCGTTCCGCTCGGTGCTCCGCCTGCACGGCTACCGCTTCGTCCGGCTGATGCAGAAGCCGCTGATCACGCCGACCCTTCAACTGCACGGCGCGCTCGACGAGGCCTCCCTGCCGCGTACCGCCCAGGGCTCCGGCCGGTACGTGGTGGCGCCCTACGAGTGGCGGCTCCTGGACGACATCGGGCACTTCCCGCACGTGGAGGCCGGCGACCTGGTGCTGGGCGAGGTCCTGCGCTGGGCGAAGTCCTGAGTCAGACCCGCTGCTCGCGCAGGTCGGCGACCTCCGCGGCGGGCGCCCAGCCCTGGTAGACGCCGAAGTCGAAGACCTCCAGCCCCATTGCCCGGGCCACCGGCCAGCGTCCGCCCGTGTACTCCACCCGCAGCCAGCCGTCGTGCTCGCCGAGGACGATGAACGGCTGCCCCTGCCAGGTGCAGGTGGTCCGCACGTACGCCAGGTTGTCGAGCTCGGTGGCCGGCAGCACCCGGACGTAGCGGCCGGGGCGGATCTCCTCGAAGCCCTCGCCCGGCTCCGGCTGGTAGAGCCGGACGTCGTCGCCGTCCGGGCTCGCCTGGTACTCCCGGCCCTTCCAGCGGGCCACGTAGCCGTCGCGCATCACTGCTCACCGACCTGTCGCCACCGCAGCGCGTCCGTGTCGAGGATGGCGACCACCCGTTCGGTGCCGTCCGCGCCGATCCGCCACAGCTGCGCGCCGTGCGGCAGCCGGGCGCTGTCCACCTTGAATTCGGCCACCACGTCGCTGCTCTCGCCCGGTGCGAACCCGTTGCCCCGGAACGGCGGGCGCTCGATGACCCAGCCCTCCATGGCCCGCATGGCGGCCTCGTTCTGCCCGCCGTACGGGATGCGGTAGAGGCTCGGCCGGTGCGCGGGCCAGCGCAGCACGTAGATCTCGACGGCGTCCCGGGCGAAGGGGGAATCCGGGTAGCCCAGGCCGAGCGCGTCGTGCAGCTGCGCCGGGGTGTTGAGGTGGGCCAGCTCGCCGGCCCGGTGCACGAAGCCGGAGACCCGGTCGTAGCCCCGCTCCAGGTAGTACGCGAGCTGGCTGGGGGCGACCGCCTTCTGCATCACGATCGGGCGCGCCGGGTCGGGCGCGGGCGGGGCGTAGCGGGGGCGGCTCACCGGTTCCTCGGCGGCGGGCGGCTCGGTCTCGATGTCGTCGCCGAGTCCCACCTCCGCCGCCCAGTTGGCCAGCCCGACGATCTGCTCACCGGGCAGCTTCGCCCCGACCGGGGTGCCCGGGTTGACCGCGAACGACCAGGACTCGTCCGGCCAGCGCCGGATCAACTGGACGAACTTCACCTCGACGGTCTCGACCGTCGCGTCGGTGTGGTCGGCCAGCCGCTTCGGCGAGGTGTGCACCACCACGAACGTCTCGCCGTCCAGTTCCTCCGTACGCCAGACGAAGCCGGGCTCGCCGGGCCGGCTGCCCGGCGCGGAGTCCGCCGCCACCGGCAGCAGCACGCGGGCCAGCAACAGGGTCGACAGGAAGGTGTCGGTGCTGCCGGCGCCGGCGGCGTCGAGCAGGTTCTCCTCGACCTCGTTGGCCGGCTCGAAGTCGACCGGCACGGGACCGGCACCCGACGACACGTCCGCGCTCCCGGTCAGAGGAGCGGTGACCGGCTCGTCGGCGACCGGCGGACCCGGGTCCTCCGCCGGCCCGACGTCGGGAACGCCAGCGTCGGTCGCGACCCCCTGCCGGGTGGCCCCGTCCGTCTCCGGTGCGGGCGCGGCGACGCTGGTCGGCACCGTCGGATCCCCGGACCACGCGCCGACGGGCGGCCCGGCTCCGAGGGGCACGGTCGGGTCCAGAGACACCGTCGCGTCGCCCGACGACACGACCGGCTGCGTACGGTCCAGGGACACCGTCGCGTCGCCCGACCCCGACGACACAACCGGCTGCGTCCGATCGAGGGACACGGTCGGATCCAGGGACACGGTGGCGTCGCCGGACCCCGACGACACAACCGGCTGCGTACGGTCCAGGGACACCGTCGGATCCAGAGACACGGTCGCGTCGCCGGACCCCGACGACACAACCGGCTGCGTACGGTCCAGGGACACCGTCGGATCCAGGGACACGGTGGCGTCGCCGGACCACGACGGGCCGGCGGACCGCATGGTGTCGGCGGGCGCGGGCGGTGCGGGGTCGGCGCTGGCGGCGGTCACCGGTTCCCGGCGGCGCCGGACCGGCTCGAACAGCGAGACGGTCTCCTCGGCGGGCGGGGCCGGCTCGGGGGCAGGCGGCCCGGTGAGGTCCCGCGACTCGATGACGGTGCCCTCGATGACGATGGGCGTGAACCCGCGTCGGGGGGCGGGGGGCCCGGAGACCGGTTCCGCGTCCGCCACCGGCTCCGGCCCGACCGGTTCGGGGGTGGGCTGCCGGCGCGGCAGCGCCTGCGTGAGGTCCTCGGCCGGCTGCGGTCGGTCTGCGCCGTACCCCGGTGGTGGCCCGGGCTCCGGGGCGGGGGCCCGGAGGTCCCGGGTGGCGTCCTCGCCGGGCCCGTGCGGCGGCAGCACCTGCGTGGCCTCGCCTCCGGGCATCGCGAAGGCCCGGGTGGGCTCCCCACCGGCCGCCGTGAAGGCATGGGTCGGTTCCGCGGTCGGCGACGTGAAGGCGTGAGTCGGCTCGCCGGCAGGCGCCGTGAACGCGTGGGTCGGTTCCGCGGTCGGCGCCGTGAAGGCGCGGGTCGGCTCCGCGGTCGGCCCGGTGAAGGCGTGGGTCGGCTCGCCGGCGGGCGCCGTGAAGGCGCGGGTCGGTTCCGCTGTCGGCCCGGTGAAGGTGTGGGTCGGCTCGCCGGCGGGCGCCGTGAAGGCGTGCGTCGGTTCCGCTCCGGTCGGGGCGCTCGGGATCGGGTGGGTCGCCTCCCCCGGTGCCGGCTCCCCGAGCGGCCGGCGGCGGGGGAACGGCTGGCTGCCGGGTGCGAGGCGGGACGGCGGGACCGCCCGCTCGCCCGAGCGCAGCGCCTCCTGCCGGTGGGCGGCCGCGCGACCGGAGGCCGGCTCGAAGAACGACCGGTTCGGCCGCTCCGGGGCCTCCCCGGCCGGGCGACCGTTTGTCGACGGCGAGGGGTGGGCGTCGGGCGTCGGCAGGCCCCTCGGGCGCTCGGTGAGCGGCGCGGGACGCGGCGGCGGGAGCCGGTCGGGGGCCGCCACGGCGTCGAACCGGGCGGGTCCGCCGGCCGTCGGGTCGCCACGCCTCGAATCCGGGTGGTCCGCCGGGGGCGTGGGCGGGACGAGCGGGTGGGCCGAGCCGGGTCGGGCGGGTGCGGGGATCCGGCCGGTGGCCGGCGCGGCCGTGGGCTCGGGCCGGAACGTGCCGTCGGGCCGGGCCACACCGGTGGTCGGCCCGGTGGTCGGCCCGCCCGACATGTCCTGGCCTGCGGCCTGGGCCCGCGCCCGGGCGGCCGTCTCCACGCGTTCCAGCCGGGCCCGCGCACCCATGGTGCGGCCGGGCAGCCGGACGTCGCCCCGGGAGAGCTGGGCGACGAACCAGGCCGGCAGGTAGCCCTCGATGGGCAGCCCGGGATTGACCGCCAGCCACCACTCGTGGTTGGGCCAGCTGTCGGACAGATCGGCGTACGAGATGCGCCGGACGGCGCCACCGTGCTCGCCGAGACAGGCGCGCACCGCCGCTCCGGAGGTGAACGCCAGCACGTGGGTACGGCCACCTGTGCTCCAGGTGCCCCAGCCCACCGGTGCCGTCCCCGCGAGCGCCTCGGCGGAGACCGGCAGCAGCAGTTCGGTCCGGGCCAGGACGCGGAAGTAGAGCTGTTGGTCGTTGGCGCGTAGCGCGTCCCGCATCGCCGCTTCGGCGTCGGTGGCCGGCTCCCACTCGGTCACGGCCACCCCTCCTCCCGCGCACAGGCCATAGGTATCGCGTACAACCTACAAGGTAGAAGCAAGATCACAATCGCTGGCCGGCGGCGGTGCGCCCGGGGCCGCCACAAGCGATAACATCCCGTTCCGGAGTCGACACGATACGGAGGCGGTCGATGTCCCGGTCCCCCTCACGCCCGCTCCTCGCCGCCCTCGCGACGGCGGTGCTGACCGCCGTTCCGGCCACCCCCACGATCGCCGGCCGCCCGGCCGGGCCCGCCCCCGGCCCGGTGCCGGCCGGCTGGTCCGCGTCCGCGCCGACCGCCGCGCGGGCGGCCCCCGGCTGCGCCTCGCCCCTCGCCCCGGTGCGGCCGGTGTCCGCGCGCCCCTGGCCCCAGCAGCGGTACGCCCCGGAGCGGCTGGCACCGCTCGCCACCGGCGCCGGGGTGACGGTGGCGGTGATCGACTCGGGGGTGGATCGGCGGCACCCGCAGCTGACCGGCCGGGTGCTCGACGGCACCGACCTGCTCGACCCGGGCGGCGACGGCAGCCGGGACTGCGCCGGCCACGGCACCGGTGTGGCGAGCATCATCGCTGCCGCCCCCCGCGACGGGACGGCGTTCCGGGGGCTGGCCCCGGGCGCCCGGATCCTGCCGGTACGGGTCAGCGAGCAGCAGGTGGTCGAGGGGCGGGAGTCGGGGCGCACGGTCAGCGCCGGGGACTTCGCCCGCGCCGTCCGCTGGGCGGTCGACCACGACGCCGACGTGCTCAACCTCTCCGTCGTCCTGTACGCGGATGACCCCGCGGTGCGGGCCGCGATCGGCTACGCGGTCGACCGGGACGTGGTCGTGGTGGCCGCCGCCGGGAACCTGCACGACGCCGGTGATCCCCGGCCCTACCCGGCCGCGTACGACGGGGTGCTCGGGGTGGGCGCGATCGGGGCGGACGGGGCACGGGCACCGTTCTCTCAGACCGGCTCGTACGTCGACCTGGTCGCCCCGGGCAGCGACGTGCTGATGGCCGCCCCGGGCGCGGGCCACCACCGGGCCGAGGGCACCAGCTATGCGGCGCCCTTCGTGACGGCCACCGCCGCGCTGCTGCGCCAGTACCGGCCGGAGCTGACCGCGGTGCAGGTGGCGCAGCGGATCGTGGCGACCGCCGATCCTGCCCCGGGCGACGGTCGGGGCGGCGGGTACGGCGCGGGGGTGCTGAACCCGTACCGGGCGGTCACCGAGACCGGGGGAACGTCGGAGCGGGCGCGTCAGTTCAGCGCGCTCGCGGACGACCGGGCCGAACCGGCGGTGCTGGCGCAGCGGGCCCGCCGGGCGACGGCCCGGGACCGGGCGCTGCTGGTGGCGGGGGCCAGCGGGGCGGTGGTGGCCCTGGCGGCGCTGCTGGCGCTCGTCGTGCCGCGCGGGGCCCGCCGCCGCTGGCGGCCGGCCGACCCCGTGTGACCCGGCCGGGCGGTCTGCGGCCGTCGCCCCGCCTGACCCGGCCTGCGGTCTGCGACCGTCGCGTCCGGGTGCCCACCGGCGGTCGAGGTGCCAGGAACGGCCGGTGGTGGCGCCGACCGGCTCACGATCGACGCCACCACCGGGCGGGGCCTACTGGAACAGGCCGACGTTCTTCTTCTCCGTGTCGAGGTAGTCGGCGGCGGAGTCGTCCACCGCGAGCTTGATGTCGCGCAGCATGACCTGGAGGTCCTGCGAGGCCGACCGCCAGCGGCGCTGCCGCTGCTCGTAGGCCTGGAGGGCCTCGCCGGACCAGCTCGCCACGAGCGGGGCGGCGTCCCGTTCGAGCTGCCCGAGCTGCGAGTCGAGCGCGTTCAGCGCCTTCTGGATGTCCGCGCTCGCCTGTTGCAGGGCGGCGAAGTTGACGACCAGTACACCGTCCATCGGATGTCTCCTCCCCCGAGACCGGGTCAGAGCGGCAGCTGGATGCCGCCGCGGTTGGTGGTGGACACCCGGCTGGCGGCCTCGGTGTCCGAGACGTCGTAGTGCCGGCCGGCCGTGCGGACGGCGCCGGCGGTCTCCCGCAGCGCCCGCTGAAGCGCCGCCTGGTCCTGTGCCCACTGCTGCTTGACCTGCTCGAACGAGCGCCCGCCGGCACCGCGCCAGGCCTGCTGCAACACCTCCAACTCGGCCATCAGGCTGCTCAGCATGGACTGCAGGGACTGGTCGACCTGCTCGAACTTCGCGGCGGTCTGCTGCATCACCGCTGCTTCTGCCTGGGTCTGGGACACCCGGGACGTCACCTCGTCTCCTCGGTCGTGGCTGGCCGTGAGCGCACCCGCCCACCGGGCGCGCCGCTCGCGCCGCCCGGACGTCGAGCGTGGCGGGCGCGGGGTCAGCGAAACTCGTCGCTGACGGTAGCGGTACCGTCGCGGTTCTGCTACCCCGTGGCCATCCCCTGTGGACGACTGCGGCCCCCATCCCGCCGGACGCTCCCCTTACGATGGGCGGCGTCGATGTCGCGGCGAGTGACCGGTCGAGGAGGCGCGGTGACGGTGACCACCGGCCCGGGCCCGCACCGGCCGACCCCGGGCCATGATCCCGGCCCGACCGCCGCGCCCCTCGCGCCGGCGCCGCCCGGCCTGGCTGGCACGTCCGGGCTCGCTGGCACGTCCGGCCTGGCTGGCCCGATCGGCCTGGCTGGCACGTCCGGCCTGGCTGGCCCGATCGGCCTGGCTGGCCCGATCGGCCCGGCTGATCCGTCCGACACCGTGGCCGGCGCGCCGGCACCCCCGGCCGCCCTGTCGCCGTCGCGGAACCCGGCCGGCCGGCGGAAGGGCGCCGGTGTCCGGGCCGGTCAGGTCGTCGCCACGCAGGTGGCGGTGGCCGCCGTGGTCGCGGCCGCCGGCCGGGGCGTGCTGGTGACGTTGGCCGCCGTGGGGGTGGCCGCGCTGCTGCTGCCCCTGGCCTGGGTGCGGCTGCGGGGGCGGTGGCTCTTCGAGTGGCTGACCACGGGCCTGGGCTACGCCACCCGCCGCCGCGCCCTGCCGCCGGCCGCCGGCCCGGCGGCCCTGCTGGACCTCGTCGACCCGGGCGCGGTCATACGTCCCGCCGAGCTGGCCGGCACGCCGGCCGCCGTGCTGGACGACGCCGCCGGCATGGTGGCCGTGCTGGAGGTCGGCGATCCGGCCGACCTGCTCGGCGACGCTCCCCGCGCGCTGCCCACCCCCGCGTCCCTGCTGCCGGCCGCCGCGCCCGACGGCCCCCCGGTGCGGCTCCAGCTCCTGTTGACGGGCTCCCCGGCGCCCACCGTCGGCGCGGGTGGCGGCGCCGTCGCCACCTCGTACCGGCAGCTGACCGACGGGCGGCTCGCCGGCCGGGAACGGGCCGTGCTCGCCGTGCGGGTGTTGCGGGCCGATGGGTGGACGGGAGAGGAGCTGCGGCGGGCGCTCGCCGGAACGGTGCGCCGCATCGCGCGCCGGGTCGGGCCCGTCACCGCCCGCCCGCTGGGCGAGCACGCGACACTGCGGGTGCTGGCGGAGCTGGCCCACCACGACGACCATCCCGCGCAGGAGTCCTGGCAGGCGGTCCGGGCGGGCGACCTGCTCCAAACCACGTTCCGGCTGCGCCGCTGGCCCGACCCGCGTACCGACGCCGGGCGGCGGCTGGTGACCCGGCTGCTCGCGCTGCCCGCGACGGCGACGACCGTCTCGCTCGGCGTCGGGCCGTGGGCCGGCGCCGACCCCGCGTCGGCGCCGACCGAGCTGGCCGTACGGCTGGCTGCCGCCACCCCTGCGGAGCTCTCGATCGCGGCGCAGGCGCTGCGCCGGCTGGTGGCCGAGGCGGGCGGCGAGGTGCACCGGCTCGACGGCGCGCAGCTCGACGGGTTGGCCGGCACGCTGCCGCTCGCGGCGGCGGGCGCGGCGGGGCCGGGTCCGGCGCCCGACGGCCTGGAGCTGACCCTCGGCGAGGCGGGGCTGATGGTCGGCACGAACCGGCACGGCGGCGCGGTGACCGTCCGGCTGTTCCGGCCGGAGAGCACCCGGGTGATGCTGGTCGGCGGGATACGCGCGGCGCAGCTGGTGGCGGTGCGGGCCATGGCGCTCGGGGCCCGGGTGGTGGTGCAGACCGCCCGCCCGCGCGGGTGGGAGCCGTTCGTCCGGGGCGTCGGCACCCCCGGCGCGATGATCCCGGTGGTGCCGCCGGGCCGCCCGGTGGGCGAGCCGGGGTCGCCGCTGCGCCCGCTGCTGGTGGTGGTCGACGCCGGTTCCACGCCCGCCGAGCCGGAGCCGGCGTCCCCCTGGCGGACGACGCTGCTGGTGCGCGACGAGCTGACCCCCGCCGACGCCGACGCGTTGGGCCGCGCCGACCTGGCCGTGCTGCAACCGCTCGACCCGGCCGAGGCCGCCGTGGCGGGCGCCGCGCTGGGCCTCGGCGGGTCGGCGGAGTGGTTGACCCGGATCCGGGACGACATGGTCGCGGTGGTCAACCGGCGGGCGCTGCGCTGGGCGCTGCTCTCCCCCACCCCGATCGAGTCGCAGCTGATCGGCCGCCCGTCCCGCCGCTGAGCGGGGCGACGGTCGCGGCTTCCGCAGCTTGTCCGTCCGTGGCACGATCCGGCCATGGGTTTCCTCAAAGGGCTGCTGATCCGGCTGGGCAGCACGGCGCTGGCCTTCTGGCTGGCCACGCTGCTCATCCCGGGCATCACGCTGGACTCGGCGTCCGCCAGCGAGACGGTCGTCACGCTGGTCCTCGTCGCGGTGATCTTCGGCGTGGTCAACGCGGTGCTCCAGCCGATCATCAAGACCGTCGGCTGCGGCTTCTACCTGCTGACCCTCGGGTTGATCGCGCTGGTGGTCAACGGGCTGCTGTTCCTGCTCACGAGCTGGATCGCCCACCAGGTCGGGCTGCCCTTCCACGTCGACGGCTTCTGGCCGGATGCGGTGCTCGGCGCGCTGTTCGTCGGCATCGTCACCTGGATCCTCGGGGCCGTCCTGGACCGGGACTGACCCGCCCCGACCAGGGAGAGTCGGGCGGGCGGGCCGACCAGAGGGCGGGAATTGGCCGCTGATCGGGCCGGGTGGCCGGGTTAGCGTCGCGGGCATGTTCACCCTGACCCGCGACGACGGCTACCTGCTCAGCACCGACCCGGCCCGGATCGACCTGGGCCTGGTGCATCACTGGCTCTGCACCGACGCCTACTGGGCGCTCGGGCGGGACCGGGAGACGGTGGCGCGGGCGTTCGCCGGGTCGGTGCCGTTCGGCGTCTACCGCCCGGGTGACGGCCGCCAGGTCGCGGTCGCCCGGGTGGTCACCGACCACGCCACCTTCGCCTGGCTCTGCGACGTCTACGTCGACCCTGGCGAGCGCGGCCGGGGACTGGGCACCTGGCTGGCCGGGGCGGTCCGCGACCACCTCGCCGAGCTGGGCGTACGCCGGATCCTGCTGGCCACCGCCGACGCCCACGCGGTGTACGCCAAGGTCGGGTTCGCCCCGATGACCGATCCGCACCGCTGGATGCAGCTCGACCAGCGGAACCAGCCGGTGAGTCCGGTCACCGGAAAGGAACCGGGCGGCCTCCCGGCCCTTACGGTGGAAACGTGACGCCACTCCGCCTCGGCTACCTCTACGGCTTCGTCGCGTACCTGCTCTGGGGGTTCTTCCCGCTCTACCTGCGGCTGATGCGCCCGGCGGGGCCGCTGGAGATCCTGGCCCACCGCATCGTCTGGTCGGTGGTGTTCGTCGCCCTGCTGCTGGCGGCGATGCGCAACGTCGGTTTCCTGCGGGCACTGCTGCGCCGGCCCCGGGCGTTGGCCGGCATCGGCGTCGCCGCCGCGCTGATCGCGGTGAACTGGGGCACCTACATCTACGGCGTGACCTCCGAGCGGGTGGTGGAGACCGCCCTCGGCTACTTCATCAACCCGCTGGTGGTGGTGCTGCTGGGCGTCACCGTGCTGCGCGAGCGGCTGCGGCCCACGCAGTGGGTGGCGCTCGGCATCGGCGGGCTGGCCGTGGCCGTGCTGGCCGTCGACTACGGCCGGCTGCCGTACCTGGCGCTGGTCCTGGCGTTCAGCTTCGCCGGCTACGGCCTGGCCAAGAAGCAGCTCGGGCTGCCCGCCGCCGAGGGGCTCTTCGTCGAGTCGGCGGTGCTGGCGCTGCCCGCGCTGGCGTACGTGGGGTGGCTCACCGCCCGCGGCGAGGGCACGTTCGGGCAGGTGTCGGTCGGGCACACCCTGCTGCTGGTGTCGGCCGGGGCGGCGACCGCGATCCCGCTGCTGCTCTTCGCCGGGGCGGCGAACCGGCTCCCGCTGACCGGTCTCGGCATGATCCAGTACCTCGCCCCGATCCTCCAGCTCGGCTGCGGGGTGCTGATCTTCCACGAGCCGATGCCGCCGGCCCGGGTCGCCGGCTTCGCCCTGGTCTGGGCCGCGCTGATCGTCTTCACCGTCGACGCCGTACGCCACACCCGCCGCACCCGAGCCGCCACCCTCGCCGCCCGCCGGGCCGAGGCCGTCGCCGCGCCCCACTGACCGGCGCGGGTCAGCGGACGTCGTAGACGAGGACGGGGGTGCCGTCGGCGCGCAGCAGCTCCAGCCGGACCAGCTCCGCGTCGGTGAACCGGGTCGCGCCGGTGATCCGCAGGTCGTCGCCGGGAGCGGCGAGCCAGGAACCGATCTGCTCCGTCGCGCCGTCCGGGCCGTGCGCCACCAGCCGGAAGGTGTACGCCTTGGCGTAGCCGGCCTTCGCGTCGTACCCGCAGCGCATCCGCACCTCGGTGCCCCAGTCGGTGCCGTTGAGGGCGATCTCGGCGTGCACCGGCACCGCGCCGGCGACCGGCTGCATGGCGACCATCCGCACCTCGACCGGGGTCGGGCCGACCGCCTCCCGGGGCAGCAGGGCGGCGGTGCCGACGCCGACGACGAGGGCCGCCACGGCGGCCGCGAGCGTGGTGAGGGCGTACCGGCGGTGGGTGGCCGACCGCTCGCGGCGGCGGCGCTCCCGCGCGGCGGCGAGCAGTTCGGGCACCCGGGGGTTCTCCGGTGGCGGCAGGAACTGCTCCAGCCCGGCCGGGTCGAGCCGGCCGAGCAGACCGGGCAGGACGGCGATCTCGGCGACCGCCTGTCGGCAGGCGGCGCAGCCGGCGAGGTGCCGCTCGTAGGCCACCCGGTCGGCGGGAGCCAGCGCACCCAGCACGTACGCGCCGTCGTCGTGCGCGAACTCGCACCGGGTCATTCCGTCACCCCCATCTCGGCCAAAACCAACCGTAGTGAGCGCAGGGCGTAGTGGGTCCGGGACTTGACCGTGCCGGGCGGCACGCCCAGCCGGGAGGCCGCCTCCGCCACCGACCGCCCCTGGTAGAAGCACTCGACCAGCACCTCCCGGTGGGTGGGGCTGAGCCGGTTCAGCGCCTCGGCGACCGTCCACGCCTCCACCGCCCGTTCCGCCTCGTCCACGGCCTCGGGAGGCTCGGGCAGCTCGTCGGTGTAGACCTCGCCGACCCGGGCGGAGCGGCGCCGCCAGGCGTCGATGGCCAGGTTGCGGGCGGTCGTGAAGAGCCAGGACCGGATCGAGCCGCGCGTCGGATCGAGCGCCTCCGGGTGCCGCCAGGCCCGCAGCAGCGTCTCCTGCACCAGATCCTCGGCCCGCTGCCGGTCGCCGTTGACCAGCCGCAGGGCGTGCGCGTACAGCGCCTCCGCGTGCTCGTCGTGCAGCGCGCGGAGCAGTTGGGCGTCGTGGTCGCTGATGGCGGGTCTCCTCGCTGTCGACGCGAGTCCGGCGGTGGCGTTCGCACGGGAATACGTGCCGCCGCCCCGATCGGTTCAGCCGCAGGTCACCGTGGCACCCCCGGCCGAGGTGTTCACGCCCGGTTCACACCGCCGCCGACGGTCGCTCACCGCGCCCTCCTAGCGTCCGGCGGGTACGCACGCCAACGGTTGGTCCGGCGTGCACCGACCCCGTCAGGAGGCTCCTTCCATGAGCGACCGTCCCCGGCTACTCCCGTTGCTGGGCGCCACCCGCCACGGCAGCCGCGACGCCATGACCTGTCTCTACCGGTGCGGCAACGCGTGCGACCACCCCGTGCCCAACACGTCCGACAACGCGTACTTCGGGGACGTGGTGAACGCGGAGGTGTCCCGGCGCGGCGTGGTCCGGGCCGGCGCGGTCGGCGCGCTGGTCCTCGGCTTCGGCGGCGCGGTGGCCGGCGCCGCCCCCGCCGCGGCGGCCCCCGCCACCGCCGTGGTCCCCGGTGCCGCCGGCTTCGACCGTCCCGCCGGCGGCGTCGGCAGCGGCGCGCTGACCTTCAAGCCCGTCCCGCCGAACACCCTCGACAGCCTCGTCGTGCCCAACGGGTACGACCACGCGGTCGTCCTGCGCTGGGGCGATCCGGTGGTGCCGGGCGCCCCCGAGTTCGACGTGCGCGCCCAGAGCGCCGCCGCCCAGGCCCGGCAGTTCGGCTACAACAACGACTTCGTCGGGGTACTGCCGCTGGACGGGCGCCGCCGCGCGCTGCTCGTGGTCAACCACGAGTACACCAACGAGGACCTGATGTTCCCCGGCTTCACGAGCCAGGACGCGCTGAGCGTCGAGCAGCTGCGGATCGCGATGGCGGCGCACGGCATGTCGGTGGTGGAGCTGGAGCGGGTCGACGACACCGGGCAGTGGCGGCCGGTCACCAGGGGCCGGCGGCCGTACAACCGGCGGGTCACGGCGCTGGCCACGAAGTTCGAGCTGACCGGACCGGCCGCCGGCTCGGTCCACCTGCGGACGGCCGCCGACCCGAAGGGCCGTACGGTCGTCGGCACGCTGAACAACTGCGCCGGCGGGGTGACCCCGTGGGGCACCGTGCTCTCCGGCGAGGAGAACTTCAACCAGTACTTCGTCGGCGGCGACGCGGTGGCCGAGGAGGTCAGGCCGAAGCTGGCCCGGTACGGCATCACCACCACGACGCGCCACCCGAGCGGCAGCCGCAAGTGGGAGCGCGCCGACGAGCGGTTCGACCTGGCGAAGCACCCAAACGAGGCCAACCGGCACGGCTGGATCGTGGAGATCGACCCGTACGACCCGGAGAGCCGCCCGCGCAAGCACACCGCGCTGGGCCGGTTCAAGCACGAGGGCGCGAACGTCATCGTCGCCAGGAACGGGCACGTGGTCGCGTACATGGGCGACGACGAGCGGTTCGACTACCTGTACAAGTTCGTCTCCGACAAGAAGTTCATGAAGGGCGACTCCCGGGTGGCCCGCCGGCACAACCTGACCCTGCTGGAGTCGGGCACCCTCTACGTCGCCAGGCTCGACGGGACCAGCGCCGGCGAGATCGACGGTTCCGGCCGGCTCCCGGCCGACGGGGCGTTCGACGGCCGGGGCCGGTGGATCAGGCTGGTCAGCGGCAACCGCTCGTACGTCGACGGGATGACGGCCGCCGACGTGCTCACCTTCACCCGGCTGGCCGGCGACAAGGTCGGCGCGACCAAGATGGACCGCCCGGAGGACGTCGAGCCGAGCCTGCTCACCGGCAAGGTGTACGTGGCGTTGACCAACAACACCGACCGGGGCAGGGTCGGCAAGCCGGCCGCCGACGAGGCGAACCCGCGCAACTCGAACAAGCACGGTCAGGTGCTGGAGCTGGTCGAGGACCGTGGTGACAACGCGGGCGAGACCTTCGCCTGGTCGCTGCCGATCGTCGCCGGTGACCCGGCGGACCCGTCGACCTTCTTCGCCGGGTACGACAAGACGAGGGTCTCCCCGATCTCCTGCCCGGACAACGTGGCGTTCGACGCCACCGGGAACCTCTGGATCTCCACGGACGGCAACGCGCTGGGCAGCAACGACGGGCTCTTCGCCACGGCCGTCGAGGGGCCGGAGCGGGGCCACCTGAAGCAGTTCCTCACCGTGCCGGTGGGCGCGGAGGCCTGCGGCCCGTTCATCACCGGGGACAACCGTTCGGTCTTCGTGGCGGTGCAGCACCCGGGCGAACTCAGTGGCGCCTCGGTCGAGAAGCCGGCCTCGAACTGGCCGGACGGCGACTACGCCAAGCCGGGCGTGGTGGTCGCCTGGCGCCTGGACGGCGGGCCGATCGGCAGCTGACCACCCGTCGGGCGGTCCGCCGCCGGACCGCCACCGTGGCCCTCTCCCAGCCGGGGAGAGGGCCACGGTCGTCGCGGCCCGACGCGGCCGGCGCCCCGGGCGGCAGGCGGGACACGCAGGCGTGCCCGGGCGGGCCGGGTCAGCTGTCGGCGGCCAGGCCGTCGGCGATCGTCCGGGCGACGGTCAGCAGCTTCGCCCGGACCACGCGGGCGGAGGTCATCATCTCGCCGGCCGGCAGCGCGCAGGCCAGCACGACCCGGCGCTCCATGTCCTTGTCGGGGCTGACCAGCACCGCGGCGCAGGCGACGCCCTGCCGGAACTGCCCCAGCTCCAGCTGCATGCCCCGCCGGTCCCCGGCGGCCAGGTCGACCTCGAACGCCTCGGAGGTGGTCAGGGTGGCGGTGGTGAAGGGACGCATGCCGTAGTCGCGCAGGTAGCGGAAGCGCTGCTCGGCGGTCATCGTGGCGAGCAACGCCTTGCCGAGGGCGGTCGCGTGCGCTCCCTCGTCGAACCCGGGCACCAGGTCCTCCAGGTACGGCGAGCGCGGGCCCTCGGCCACGGCCGTGACCGCCACCTGGCCGCCCACGAACCGGCCGAGGTAGTGGCTGTAGCCGGTGTCCATGGCGGCCCGGCGCAGGCTCTCCCCGACCGCGGGCGGCCCCCGGAACGCCGTCACCAGCTCGCGGTAGCGGTCGGCCACCTCCAGGCCCACGATGTACGTGCCGTCCTCGCGGCGGATCACGTAGCCCTCGTAGGCCAGGGTGCGGACCAGGTGGTAGGTCGTCGCCACGGTCAGCTCGCAGCGCCGGGCGATCTGTTTGACGGTGAGCCCCTTCGGGGCGCGACCGACCGACTCGAGCACTCGTAGCGCGCGGGACACGCTCCGGATGAGATCCGAAGGTTCCGCCAAGGGGTCGCGCACAACCACCTCCGCCGCCGGGGACTTACACCATATGAAAAACAGGCCCGGTTCGAAATGCCCGTTCGGGTGGAGGATGCCAGATCGTCATGAACGTCGCGTTGCTCGACAGGCACGTTCCGTGACGAAAACCCCGCTCGCGTAGGTTTGCCGGACCATGACCGACATCGCGCTCCAGCCCGCCCCGGGCGTCGCCCCGCCCCGGCCCGTGCGGGCCGTGACCGGGGCCGTCGCCGTCACCATCGCCTGCGTCCTGCCGGTCTTCCTGCTCGGCGGGCTCGCCGTGCAGATGGGCGAGGACCTCGGCTTCTCGCCGGCCGGGCTGGGCCTGGCCGTGTCGGTCTACTTCGGCGTGGGCGCGCTGGCCTCGGTGCCCTCCGGCGTCCTCGCCGAGCGGCACGGGCCGACCGTGGTGGCCCGGGCCGGCATCCTGCTCTCCGCCGCCTGCCTGCTGGCCGTGGCGGGGCTGGCCCGGTCGTACCCGGTCCTGCTCGGGCTGCTCGCGCTCGCCGGCACCGCCAACGCCCTCGGTCAGCTCGCCAGCAACGCCACGCTCGCCCGGCACGTGCCGACCCGCAGGCAGGGGTTGTCGTTCGGGGTGAAGCAGGCCGCCATCCCCGTCGCCACCCTGCTGGCCGGGGCGGCGGTGCCGACCGTGGCGCTGACGGCAGGCTGGCGCTGGGCGTTCGTCGCGGCCGCCGTGGCGGCCCTGGCGGCGCTACCGGCCGTACCCGCGCGGGAGCCGCGCCCCGCCCGGACGGCCGCACCCACCCGCGGCGGCCGCGCCACCGCGGCCCTGGTGGTGGTCGGGGCCGCCGGGACCTTCGCCGCGGCCGCCGCGAACGCGCTCGGCACCTTCGTCGTCGACTCCTCCGCCGACCGGGGGCTGTCACCCGGGCTGGCCGGGCTGACCCTGACGCTGGGCAGCGCGGTCTGCGTGGCGGCCCGGGTCGTCGTCGGCTGGCTCGCGGACCGCCGCGCCACCGGGCACGTCGCCCTCATCGCCGGCATGCTCGTGGTCGGCGCGGCCGGGCTCGGCCTGCTCGCGACGGCCGGGTCGGTGCCGCTGGTGGCCGGCGTGCTGCTCGGCTTCGGCCTGGGCTGGGCGTGGCCGGGCCTGATGACCTTCGCGGTGGTCCGGCTGCACCCGCAGGCCCCGGCCGCCGCCACCTCGGTCACCCAGACCGGGGTGTACGCGGGCGGCTGCCTCGGCCCGCTCGGCCTCGGTGCCGTGGCCGCGCACGCCGGCTACCCGACGATGTGGCTCGTGGCCGCCGGGTCGATGCTGCTGGCCGCCGCCCTGATGCTCGCCGGCAGCCGCCTGCTCGCCCGCCGCTAGCGGGTTGGGCGTCAGCTGGTGCGGTCGGCGATGTAGTCGCAGAGCGATTCGAGGGCGCGGCGGGCCGGGCCCTGCGGGAGCGGCGAGAGCTGCTCCCGGGCGTCCTCGGCGTAGCTGCGGACCGTCTCCCGGGCCCGCTTGAGCGCCGGGCTCTCGCGCAGCAGGCCGAGCGCCTCGGCGTGCAGGTCGTCGTCGGTCAGCGGCCCGGTCGCCAGGATCTCCCGCAGCCGCACCGAGGCGGCGTCGGCGTCGTCCGAGCCGAGCGCGTAGAGCACCGGCAGGGTCGGCACGCCCTCGCGCAGGTCGGTGCCGGGTGTCTTGCCCGACTCCACCGACTCCGAGGCGATGTCGAGCAGGTCGTCGGAGAGCTGGAAGGCCACGCCGATGGTCTCGCCGTAGCCGGCCAGCGCCTCGGTGTGCTCGGGGGCGGCACCGCCGAACATGCCGCCGAAACGGGCCGACGTGGCGATCAGCGAGCCGGTCTTGCCCGCGATCACGTCGAGGTAGTGGGCCACCGGGTCGTCGCCGGGGCGGGGGCCGACGGTCTCGGCGATCTGGCCGTGCACCAGCCGCGCGAAGGTGCGCGCCTGGAGGCGTACGGCCTCGATGCCCAGGTCGGCGGCGATGTCGGCGGCGCGGGCGAAGAGGTAGTCGCCGACGAGGATGGCGACCGAGTTGGTCCACCGGGAGTTGGCGCTCGGCGCCCCCCGACGCACGGCGGCCTCGTCCATCACGTCGTCGTGGTAGAGCGTCGCCAGGTGGGTGAGCTCCATCACCACGGCGGCCGGTACGACCTGCGGCCCCGTGGGATCGCCGAACTGGGCGCCCAGCGCCACCAGCAGCGGGCGGAACCGCTTGCCGCCGGCCTCCACGAGGTGCCGGGCGGCCTCCGTCACGAACGGGTCCGCGCTGGCCACGCTCGCCCGCAGCTCGGACTCGACGCCCTCCAACAGGCCCAGCACGGACGCCTCGACGCGGGGATCGGCGAGATAGAGGCCGAGCGCGCCGAACTGACTCGTGCTCACCCTGGTCCGACGGCCGCCGGACCCGGAGGCACCTGAACGCTCGCCAGCCGGATTCACCACGCCATCAACCATGCCACACCCCTGCGACCTGCCCCGGACGGGGGATACGGCGCGGGGGCCGGCACGCCGTGGCGTACCGGCCCCCGCGGGCGTGAGCGTCGGTCATCTGACAAATTCGGCGGCGCCGGTTGCCAGGTCGAGCAGTGGCGCGGGCGCCACACCGAGCACCAGCGTGGCGAGCACGCCGATCATCAGCGCGGCCGAGGTCAGCCCGCCGGGCACGGCGACGGTCGGCGTCGACTCGCCGGGCTCGGAGAGCCACATCATCACCACGACCCGCAGGTACGGGAAGGCCAGCACCATGCTGGTCAGCACGCCGGCGATCACCAGCCACGCCTGCCCGCCCTCGAGCGCCGGGCCGAAGACCGCGAACTTGCTCGTGAAGCCGCTGGTCAGCGGGATTCCGGCGAAGGCCAGCAGGATGAAGGTGAAGATCCCGGCGTAGAACGGCGAGCGCCGTCCCAGCCCGGCCCAGCGGGACAGGTGGGTGGCCTCCCCGTCGGCGTCGCGCACCAGGGTCACCACGGCGAACGCGGCGAGCACCGAGAAGCCGTACGCGACCAGGTAGAACATCGTCCCCGAGATCCCGTCGGCGCCCGGCGCCAGCACGCCGACCAGCAGGTAACCGGCGTTGGCGATGGAGGAGTACGCCAGCAGCCGCTTGATGTCGGTCTGCGTGACGGCCAGCACCGCGCCGACCAGCATGGTCAGCACCGCCACGACGCCGAGGACCGGGGTGAAGTCCCACCGGGCCCCGTCGAACGCGACGTGGAACACCCGCAGCAGGGCGCCGAACGCGGCGACCTTCGTGCAGGCGGCCATGAGACCGGTGACAGGGGTCGGCGCGCCCTGGTAGACGTCCGGGGTCCAGACGTGGAAGGGGGCCGCCGCCGCCTTGAAGAGCAGTCCGATGGCGAGCAGCGCCATGCCGGCGAAGAGCAGCACCGGGCTGGCCGGGGAGTTCGCGACCGCGGCGTCGATGGTGGCGAAGTCGACACCCGCCTGCCGACCCGGGATGCCCGCCGTGAAGCCGTAGATCAGGGCCACGCCGAACAGGAAGAAGGCCGAGGCGTACGCGCCGAGCATGAAGTACTTCAGCGCGGCCTCCTGGCTCAGCAGCCGCCGGCGGCGGGCCAGCGCGCAGAGCAGGTAGAGCGGCAGCGAGAAGACCTCGAGCGCGATGAACATGGTCAGCAGGTCGTTCGCCGCCACGAAGATCAGCATGCCGCCGATCGCAAACGTGGTCAGCGGGTAGACCTCGGTGAGGCCGTTCTTGCCCTCGGCCTGCCGCCGGTCGTCGGCCGACTCGGCGGTGACGGCGGCCTGGGCGACGAACGCCCCGCCCCGCTCCACCGAACGCTCGCCGATGAGCAGCAGCGCCATCGCGGCGAGGACCAGGATCGCGCCCTGGAGGAAGAGCGTCGGCCCGTCCACCGCGATCGCCCCGCCGATCGTGATCTTCCGCTCGTCGGCCGCCAGCACCACCATGGTCAGCGCGGCGAGCACCGCCAGCAGGGCCATCGACAGCTGGACCACGTGCCGGAGCCGGCGGGGCACGAACGCCTCGACCAGCACGCCCAGCAGAGCGGCACCCAGCATGATCAGGGTCGGAGCGAGCGCCGCGTAGTCGATCGACGGCAGTTTCAGCTCAGTCACTGCGCAAACCTTTCGTTCGCGACTGCGGGGCTCGCAAGCTCGCTCCTCGCGCTCACTTTGCCGCCTCCTGGACGGTGCCGCCCGAGGTCGGGGCGGGGTCGGTCCGGCCGACGTCCTGCATGGTCGCCTGCACGGCCGGGTTGATCACATCGGTGACCGGCTTCGGGTAGAAGCCGAGCAGCACGATCAGCGCGATCAGCGGCGCGACCACGAACTTCTCGCGCAGGTTCAGGTCACGCTTCATGCCGTCGATCTGGGTGAGCGCCGGGTTGAGCGTGCCCTGGGTGGTGCGCTGCACCATCCACAGCACGTACGCGGCGGCCAGGATGATGCCGAGCGTCGCGATCACCGCGACCGGCTTGTTCACCGTGAACGTGCCGATCAGCACCAGGAACTCGGAGACGAACGGCGCGGTGCCGGGCAGCGCGAGCGAGGCCAGACCGGCGAAGAAGAGCACCCCGGCCAGGATCGGCACCAGCTTGCCGGCGCCGCCGAAGTCGCTGATCAGCGCCGAGCCCCGCCGGGCGATGAGCATGCCCACCACCAGGAAGAGCAGGCCGGTGGCGAGCCCGTGGTTGAGCATGTAGAGCACCGCGCCGGTGCCGGCCTGGGTGGTGAAGGCGAAGATGCCCACCCCGATGAAGCCGAAGTGCGCGATCGAGGTGTACGACACCAGCCGCTTCAGGTCGTTCTGGCCGACCGCCAGCAGCGCGGCGTAGATGATGCCGATCACGCCGAGCGCCAGCGCCCACGGGGCGAACCACTTGGCCGCGTCCGGGAACAGCGGCAGGCAGTAGCGCAGGATGCCGAAGGTGCCGACCTTGTCGAGCACGCCGACGAGCAGCGCCGCCGCACCCGCCGGGGCCGCGCCACCGGCGTCCGGCAGCCAGGTGTGGAACGGGAAGAACGGCGCCTTGATCGCGAACGCGAGGAAGAAGCCGAGGAACAGCCAGCGCTCCGTGCCGGTGGAGATGTCCACCTGGGACAGCGCCTGCCAGTCGAAGGTCTTCCCGCCGACGACCCAGAGGCCGATCACCGCGGCGAGCATGAACAGACCGCCGACCAGCGAGTAGAGGAAGAACTTCACCGCCGCGTACTGCCGCTGGTGGCCGCCGTAGCTGCCGATGAGGAAGTACATCGGCACCAGCATGACCTCGAAGAACACGTAGAACAGGAAGACGTCGGCGGCGGCGAAGACGCCGATCATCGTGCACTCGAGGACGAGCAGCAGGGCGAAGTAGACCGGCACCGACCGCTTGGACGACTCGGCGTCGTGCCAGGACGCCAGGATCACCAGCGGTACGAGCACCGCGATCAGCATCAGCATCACCAGCGCGATGCCGTCGGTGGCGAAGGTGAAGCTCACGCCCCAGTTCGGAATCCAGGTGTAGGACTCACGGAACTGGAAGCGGTCGCCACCAACCTCGAAGGTCACCCACATGACCACCGACAGCACCAGCACCAGCAGCGACCAGCCGAGCGCCACCTGCTTGGCCAGCTCCGGCCGGCTGCGCGGCAGGAAGGCCACCACCAGGGCGCCGACCAGCGGTGCCACGGTGAGCACCGAGAGGAACGGGAAGTCGGACATTATGCGGCCTTACCTCCGTCGTCACTGCGCGGTCCGCCGGAGACGGCCGCCTGGAAGAGGTCGATCACGCCAGCCACCCCGCCTCGACGGCCAGGAACGCCGCCAGGACCAGCAGCGCGCCGGTCAGGATCGAGGTTGCGTACGACCGGACGAAGCCCGTCTGGAGCCGCCGGAGTCGACCCGAGCCGCCACCGATCCCCGCCGCGAGGCCGTTGACCAGCCCGTCGATGCCCCGGTTGTCGAGGTAGACCAGTGCCCGGGTGAGGAAGATGCCGGGCTTCTCGAAGATCGCCTCGTTGACCGCGTCGGTGTAGAGGTTGCGGCGGGCGGCGGTGACCAGCACCCCGGCCGGCTGCGGCGCGGTGGCCGTGCCGCTGCGGAACAGGAACCAGGCCAGCCCGGCACCGAGCACGGTGACCAGGATCGACAGGATCGTGATCACGGTGTGCGAGAGCACCGGGTGGTGCTCCCCCTCTGCCGCACCGAGTCCGGCCGTGGCGGTGAGCCAGTCCGGCACCGAGGTGGAGAGCAGCCAACCCGCCCCCACCGAGCCGACCGCCAGCAGGATCAGCGGGATGGTCATCAGCTTCGGCGACTCGTGCGGGTGTCCGATGTCCTCGGTCCAGCGCTTCGGCCCGTGGAAGGTGAGCACGAAGAGCCGGGTCATGTAGAACGCGGTGAGCCCGGCACCGAGCAGGGCCGCGCCGCCGAAGAGCCAGGCGGTCCAGTCCTCCCGCTCGAACGCCGCCACGATGATCGGCTCCTTGGAGAAGAAGCCGGACAGCGGCGGGATGCCGATGATCGCGAGCCAGCCCGTCATGAAGGTGATCCAGGTGACCTTCATGTACTTCGACAGCCCGCCGAACCGGCGGATGTCGACCTGGTCGTTCATGCCGTGCATGACCGAACCGGCGCCGAGGAACATGTTGGCCTTGAAGAAGCCGTGCGCCAGCAGGTGCACGATCGCCAGCGCGTAGGCGCCACCGCCGAGGCCGACGCCGAGGAACATGTAGCCGATCTGGCTGACCGTCGACCAGGCCAGCACCCGCTTGATGTCGTCCTTGGCCGCGCCGATGATGCAGCCGATCAGCAGCGTCAGCGCGCCGACGCTCACCACCACCAGCTGGAGGGTGGAGTTGGCCGAGAAGATCGGGTTCGAGCGGGCGATCAGGTAGACGCCGGCGGTGACCATGGTCGCGGCGTGGATGAGCGCCGACACGGGGGTCGGGCCCTCCATCGCGTCCGGCAGCCACGCCTGGAGCGGGAACTGGCCGGACTTGCCGGTCGCGCCGAGCAGCAGCAGCAGGCCGAGCACCAGCACCGTGGTCGCGGTCAGCGAGCCGACCCCGTTGAAGACCTCGTCGTACTGGGTGGTGCCGAGGCTGGCGAACATGATGAAGATGCCGATCGCCAGGCCGGCGTCGCCGACCCGGTTCATCAGGAACGCCTTCTTGCCGGCGGTGGCGGCGCTGGGCCGCTCGTACCAGAAGGAGATCAGCAGGTACGACGCCAGACCGACGCCCTCCCAGCCGAAGTAGAGCATCACGTAGTTGTTGCCGAGCACCAGCAGCAGCATGGCGGCGACGAACAGGTTGAAGTAGGCGAAGAACCGCCGACGTCCCGCGTCGTGCGCCATGTACTCGACCGCGTAGAGGTGGATCAGGAAGCCCACCCCGGTGATCAGCAGTACGAAGACGGCGGCCAGCGGGTCGAAGAGCAGACCGAAGTCCACCCGCAGGTCGCCGACCGTGATGAAGTCCCACAGGCTCAGCTCGACCGACTTGTTCTCCAGGCCACGCAGCTGGAGGAAGTAGGTCAGGCCCAGCACGAACGCGGCGCCGATGGCGGCCACCCCGAGCCAGTGCCCCCAGCGGTCCGCCCGCCGGCCGAGCAGCAGCAGGACCGCCGCGCTGAGCAGCGGAATCGCCACCAGCAGCCAGACGCTGCCCAGCAGCCCGTCCGCCGTCGCGTAGGCGACGGTGCCCACCGGCTCAGCCGGGGCGTTCGTCAGAATCGTTCCCACCGCAGGACCCCTCAGTACTTCAGCAGGTTGGCGTCGTCGACACTCGCGGAGCGTCGGGTCCGGAAGATCGCCATGATGATCGCGAGCCCGACCACGACCTCGGCCGCCGCCACCACCATCACGAAGAACGCCATGATCTGGCCGTTGAGGTCACCGTTGATCCGGCTGAAGGTGACCAGCGTCAGGTTGGCCGCGTTGAGCATCAGCTCGATGCACATGAAGAGCACGATCGCGTTGCGCCGGATGAGCACACCGACCGCGCCGATGGTGAAGAGCACCGCGGCCAGCACCAGGTAGTAGTCGGGCGTCACTTTTCCGTCCCCTTCAGGGTCGTCTCCCGGTCGTCCAGCTCGCGCACCGGCAGGATCTCCGGGGTGCTCCGCTCGGTCAGCCGGCCGTCCGGCAGGCGGGCCGGGGTGGCCACGGAGGAGGAGGTCGCGTAGACGCCCGGGCCGGGCTTCGGGCCCGGGTAGTTGCCCGGGGCGAAGCGCGCCCGCATCGTCTTCGGCTGGTCCAGCCTGTCCTCCTTGCGCCGCTCGATGTGGGCCAGGACCATCGCGCCGATGGCGGCCGTGATGAGCAGCGCCGAGGTGAGCTCGAACGCGAAGACGTACTTGGTGAAGAGCAGCCGGGCGATGCCCTGCACGTTGCCCTCGGCGTTGGCCTGCTCCAGGCCGACCGCCGTGGTGCCCTCCAGCGCGCGCCACAGCCCGCCACCGGCCAGGCCGGCGAAGCCGAGCCCGAGCACCACCGCCGCGACCCGTTGGCCGCGCAGCGTCTCGATCAACGAGTCCGAGGCGTCGCGACCCACCAGCATCAGCACGAACAGGAAGAGCATCATGATCGCGCCGGTGTAGACGATGATCTGCACCATGCCGATGAACGGCCCCGCCTGGAGGACGTAGAACACGCCCAGGCAGAGCATCGTCAGCACCAGCCAGAGGGCCGAGTGCACGGCGTTGCGCGCCGCGACCATCCCGATCGCGCCGATCAGCGCCAGCGGAGCCAGGATGTAGAAGGTCACCTGCTCCCCGCTGGAGACCTCGCCCGCCGCGGCGAGCACCGTCTGCGTGATCATGCTCCGTCTCCCTTGGCGGCTGCCGCCCGCTGGGCGTGCTGCTCGGCGCCCGGGAAGGTCACACCGGGGTGCTCCTCCACCTGGTACCGGCCCGGGTTGTTGGCCGAGTGCTCCGCGCCGGCCGAGGTGCCCGGGTTGGTCAGCGCGCCGACGTAGTAGTCCTTCTCGCTGTCGCCGAGTCGCATCGGGTGCGGCGGCTGCTCCATGCCCGGCAGCAGCGGCGCGAGCAGCTGCTCCTTCGTGAAGATCAGATCCTGCCGGTTGTCCCGGGCCAGCTCGTACTCGTTGCTCATGGTGAGCGAGCGGGTCGGGCAGGCCTCGATGCAGAGCCCGCAGAAGATGCAGCGGGCGTAGTTGATCTGGTAGATGCTGGCGTACCGCTCACCCGGCGAGAAGCGCTGCTCGTCGGTGTTGTCGCCGCCCTCGACGTAGATCGCGTCCGCCGGGCAGGCCCAGGCGCACAGCTCGCAGCCGATGCACTTCTCCAGCCCGTCCGGGTGCCGGTTGAGGATGTGCCGCCCGTGGTAGCGCGGCGCCGACACCGGCGGCTTGAACGGGTAGTCGGTGGTGACGACCTTCTTGAACATGTGCGAGAAGGTGACACCGAATCCCTTGAACGTTCCGGTGATCGCGCCCACGTCACACCTCCCTGGAGTCCGGGCCGGCAACGATGTTGGCCGGCTCCCGCTCGGCGACCACGCGCCTCGTGCGCGGGCTCGGTGGTACCTGCAGGTCCATCGGGGGCAGCGGGAAGCTGCCGTGCGGCCGGTCGTTGACCTGCTCCTGGACCGTCGGCTTCGGCTGCTGCTTCCGGCTCGGCCAGAGCAGCGTGGCGAGCAGCAGGATGCCGGCGGGGATGCCGACGGCGATCAGCTTGCTGCGCGAGTCCCAGTCCTCGATCGAGCGCAGGCCGGCCAGGACCAGGATCCAGACCAGGTTGATCGGGAGCAGGACCTTCCAGCCGAAGCGCATGAACTGGTCGTAGCGCAGCCGGGGCAGGGTGCCCCGCAGCCAGACGAAGACGAACACCAGCATGACGACCTTGCCGAAGAACCACAGCATCGGCCACCAGCCGGAGTTGGCGCCCGCCCAGATGCTGGTGATCGGCCACGGCGCGTGCCAGCCGCCGAGGAAGAGCGTCACGGTGAAGGCCGACATGGTCACCATCGCGACGTACTCGCTGAGCATGAAGAGCGCGAACTTGAGCGAGCTGTACTCCGTCTGGAAGCCCGCCACCAGCTCCGACTCCGCCTCGGGCAGGTCGAACGGCGCCCGGTTCGTCTCACCGACGATGGCGATGAAGAACATGATGAAGCTGGGGAGCAGCAGGAGCGCGTACCAGCCGGGGGCCGGCACCTCGAAGCCCCCGATGCTCAGCCGGGTGCCGTCGCCCTGGGCGGCGACGATCCCGCTGGTCGACATGGTGCCAGCGGTCATGAAGACCGCGACGACGCTCAGGCCCATCGTGACCTCGTACGAGACCAGCTGGGCGGCGGAGCGCAGGCCGCCGAGCAGCGGGTACGTGGAGCCGCTGGCCCAGCCGCCGAGCACGATGCCGTACACGGCCAGCGAGGAGAGGGCCAGCACCACCAGCACCGCCACCGGCACGTCGGTGACCTGTAGCGGCGTCCGGTGCCCGAAGATGCTGACCATCGGCCCGAACGGGATCACCGACAGCGCGGTGATCGCGCAGACCACCGAGATCACCGGGGCGAAGAAGAAGACGACCTTGTCGGCGGTCCGCGGGAGGAGGTCCTCCTTGAAGGCGAGCTTCAGGCCGTCGGCGAGGGTCTGCAGCAGACCGAACGGGCCGGCCTGGTTGGGACCCGGTCGCACGGCCATGCGGCCCACGACCCGGCGCTCGAACCAGACGCCGAGCAGCGTGGCCAGCACGGCGACGACGAACGCGAAGACGATCTTGCCGAGGACCAGCCACCAGGGATCCCGGCCGAAGTCGGCCAGCGTCGGATCCTGGGCCAGGTAGACCGCGTTCACTGCTGTACACCCCCTGCGTTGAGGAGCGGGCCCGGGCGGTCCGCCGCGTCGGTGGCGACCGCGGCGGCGGAGATCCGCACGAGCGCTCCGGACGTCGCGCCGAGGCTGCGTCGCACGGTCGAGCCGGGCGAGTTGGTCGGCAGCCAGACGACGCCGTCCGGCATCTCGGTGATCGCCGCCGGCAGGGTCAGCGCCCCCCGGTCGGTGCCCACCGTCACCGGGTCGCCGTCGGCGACGCCGAGCGCCTCCGCGGTGCCCTTGCCCAGCCGGACCACCGGCGGGCGGGCGGTGCCGGCGAGGTGCTCGTCGCCGTCGGTGAGGCTGCCCAGGTCGACCAGCTGGTGCCAGGTGGCGAGCACCGCCTCACCGGCACCCGGCTCCCGCACCGCGGCCGGCTCCACCGACGGGGCGGCGGGACGGTCGGTCCGGGTCCGCGGCAGCGCGCCCAGCTCGCGGCGGATGCTGAGCACGTCACCGGTACCGAGCTGCACGTCGAGCTGCGCGGCGAGCGCGTCCAGCACGCGGCCGTCGGTCATCGCGGCGGTGCGCAGCACCGCCTCGAAGGTGCGCAGCCGGCCTTCCCAGTCCAGGAAGCTACCGGCCTTCTCGACCACCGGGGCGACGGGGAAGACCACGTCGGCCCGCCGGGCCACCGCGCTCATCCGCAGCTCCAGGCTGACCAGGAACGGCACCTCGTCCAGGGCCTTCTCGGCCAGCCGCGGGTCGGCCAGGTCGGCCGGGTCGACCCCGGCCACCACCAGCGCGCCGAGCTGACCGCCGGCGGCGGCGGCGAGGATCGCGTCGGTGTCCCGGCCGGCCTGGCTCGGGATCACACCGGCGGGGATGTCCCACGCCTCACCCAGCTCGGCCCGGGCGGCCGGCTCGTTGACCAGGCGACCGCCGGGAAGCAGGTTGGGCAGGCAGCCCGCGTCGACCGCGCCGCGGTCACCCGCGCGCCGCGGCACCCAGGCCAGCTTCGCGCCGGTACGCCGGGCCACGTCGGCCGCCGCGGAGAGGCCGCCCGGCACGCTGGCCAGCCGCTCGCCGACGATCAGGATCGCGCCCTCGGTGCTGAGCGCGTCGGCCACCGTCGCGTGCTCGGCGAGCACGGTCGCCTCCTCGCCCGGCACCACCCGGGCCAGCTTGGCCCCGAGCTTCTCCAGGCCGCGGGTGGCGAACGGCGCGATCGCGTAGACCGTCAGCTTCTTCTTCAGGTACGCCTTGCGCAGCCGCAGGAAGAGGATCGGGCACTCCTCCTCCGGCTCCAGCCCGACCAGCACCACGGCCGGCGCCTTCTCCACGTCGGCGTACGTGACGTCGGTGACCCCGGCGACCGAGCTGGCCAGGAAGTCGGTCTCCTCGCGGGAGACCGGCCGGGCCCGGAAGTCGACGTCGTTGGTGTTGAGCGCGACCCGGGCGAACTTCGCGTACGCGTAGGCGTCCTCGACGGTCAGCCGACCGCCGGTGAGCACCGCCGTGCCCCGCCCGCCGTCCCGCGCCGCGCGCAGCCCCTCGGCGGCGACGGCCAGCGCCTCGCTCCACGCCGCCTCACGCAGCTCGCCGGTCTGCGGGTCGCGGACCAGCGGGGTGGTGAGCCGGTCGAAGGCGCGGGTGTACTGGAAGCCCCACCGCCCCTTGTCGCAGTTCCACTCCTCGTTCACCGCCGGGTCGTCGCCGGCCAGCCGGCGCAGCACCTTGCCCCGCCGCCAGTCGGTGCGCTGGGCGCACCCGGCCGAGCAGTGCTCGCAGACGCTCGGGGAGGAGACCAGGTCGAACGGCCGGGCCCGGAACCGGTACTGGGTGCCGGTCAGCGCGCCGACCGGGCAGATCTGCACCGTGTTCCCGGAGAAGTACGAGTTGAAGGGCACGTCGCCGGATTCGTCGGCGGCGCCGGGGCAGCCCGCGCCCGTATCCACGCCGTAGTCCTCGTCCCGGTAGATGTTGATCTCCTCGGCGGACGACCGGCCCATCAGGTCGATGAACTTGTCGCCGGCGATCTCCTCGGAGAACCGGGTGCAGCGCTGGCAGAGCACGCAGCGCTCGCGGTCGAGCAGCACCTGCGTGCTGATCGGCAGCGGCTTCGGGTACTCCCGCTTGTGCTCGTGGAACCGCGAGTCGGAGCGTCCGGTGGACATCGCCTGGTTCTGCAGCGGGCACTCGCCGCCCTTGTCGCACATCGGGCAGTCGAGCGGGTGGTTCAGCAGCAGCAGCTCCATGACCCCCTCCTGCGCCTTCTTGGCGACCGGGGAGGTGAGCTGGGTGCGTACGACCATGCCGTCGGCGACGGCCTGGGTGCAGGAGGCGACGGGCTTGCGCTGCCCCTCCACCTCGACCAGGCACTGCCGGCACGCGCCGGCCGGGGCCAGCAGCGGGTGGTCGCAGAACCGGGGGATCTCGGTGCCCAACTGCTCGGCGACCCGGATCAGGAGCGCCCCCTTCGGGGCGGTGACCTCGACGCCGTCGATGGTGAGCGTGACGGTCTCGGTCTGCTTCGCTACGTCGGTCACAGTGCTTGCCTTTCGCTCGCGACTGCGGGGCTCGCTCCGCTCACTCCTCGCGCTCCCATCAGTGGGCTCCCACGAGCTGCTTGTCCGACAGCTTCGGCGCGGTACGTCCCTCGATGTAGTCGAGGTAGTCCTGCTTGAAGTACTTCAGCGACGAGGTCACCGAGCTGGTCGCGCCGTCGCCCAGGCCGCAGAACGAGCGGCCGAGGATGTTGTCGCAGGTGTCCAGCAGGGTGTCCAGGTCCTCGTGGGTGCCCTGACCGGCGAGGATCCGCCGGTAGACCCGGACCATCCAGTAGTTGCCCTCGCGGCACGGGGTGCACTTGCCACACGACTCGTGGTGGTAGAACTCCAGCCACCGGTAGGTCGCGTAGACCGGGCAGTCCTGGTCGGAGAAGATCTGGGTGGCCGTGGTGCCGAGGATCGAGCCGGCCGCCGCCACCCCCTCGAAGTCCAGCGGCACGTCCAGGTGCTCGGCGGTGAGCAGCGGCGTCGACGAGCCACCCGGCGTCCAGAACCTCAGGTTGTGACCGGGCTGCATGCCGCCGGCCAGCTCGATCAGCTCCCGCAGGGTGACGCCCATGCCGCACTCGAACTGGCCGGGGTTGGCGATCCGGCCGGAGAGCGAGTAGATCATCGGGCCGGACGACTTCTCCGTGCCCATGGTCTTCCACCAGTCGGCGCCGCCCAGCACGATGTAGGGGACGCTGGCGATGGTGCCGACGTTGTTGACCACCGTCGGGCTCGCGTACAGGCCGTGGGTGGCCGGGAACGGCGGGCGCAGCCGGGGCTGGCCCCGGAAGCCCTCCAGCGAGTCCAGCAGCGCGGTCTCCTCGCCGCAGATGTACGCCCCGGCGCCCGAGTGCACCACCAGCTCCAGGTCGTACCCGGAGCCGAGGATGTTCCGGCCGAGGTAGCCCTTGGCGGTCGCCTCCCGCACGGCGTTGCGCAGCCGGCGCGCGGCGTGCACCGCCTCGCCCCGGATGTAGATGTAGGCGCGGCTGGCCCGGATCGCGTACGACGCGATGATCACGCCCTCGACGAGGGCGTGCGGGTCGTGCGTCATCAGCGGGAGGTCCTTGCAGGTGCCCGGCTCCCCCTCGTCGGCGTTGACGACGAGGTAGTGCGGCTTGCCGTCGCCCTGCGGGATGAACCCCCACTTGAGACCGGTCGGGAAGCCGGCGCCGCCGCGACCGCGCAGGCCGGAGTCCTTGATCAGCTGGATCAGGTCGTCCGGGTGCGCCTTGAGCGCCTTGCGCAGGGCCGCGTAGCCGTCGTGCTTCTCGTAGGTGCCGATCCGCCAGGCGTCCGGCGACAGCCAGCGCTTGGTGAGTACCGGCGTCAGCTTGGCCAGGGTCTCCGGCCGGGGAGTGGTCACTTCTGGACCCCCGTCTCGCTCGCGACGGCGGAGCCCGCGCCACCGGCGCCCGCCTCGGCTTCCTTGAGGTTGCGCTGCTGCGCACCGGCCTCGTCGCCGGCGGGCTTGCCGTCGCCGGCCGGCGCGTTGGCCGCCGCCCCGGCGGCCTCCGCCTCCTGCGCGTCGCGGGGAGCCGGCGGGGCACCGTCCACCGGTACCTTGGTGCCCGGGGCGTCCGGCACGGCGGTCGCCGCGTCGGGCTGCCGGGTCTCGGCGGTACGCACCTCGGGCGACTTGGCGTCCGGCGCCCTGACGTCACGGGTGGTGCTGCCGGCCGCCTCGGCGGCGGGGGCGGGCTCGCCGGTGCCCGCGTTGCCCGTGGCGGGTCGGGTGCCGTTGCCGCTCGGGGCCGACGCGGCCTTGGCCGGCTCGGGAGCCGGCTTCGCGGCCTCGCTCCTGGCCTTCGCCTCGGCGGCGGCCTTGTCGGCCTCGGCCTTGCTGCGGATCGGGGTGTTCGGGTCGAAGCCCGGCACCGAAATGCCGTGCTCCTGTGCCAGCCGCAGCCCCCGCAGGGTGGGCTCTCCCGGCCCGCCGTCGGCGACCGCGCCCTCCCGCTCGTCGGCGAAGCCGGCGAGCTGCACCGCCATCTCCTTGAGGGTGCAGAGCCGGGCGCCCCGGGTCGGCATCGGCCGGCCACCGGCGCGCAGCTCGTCGACGACGCCACGCGCGCTCTGCGGGTCCACCCCGTCGAAGAAGTCGTAGTTGACGGTCATCACCGGGCCGTAGTCGCACGCCGCCAGGCACTCGGCGTGCTCCAGGGTGATCTTCCCGTCGGCGGTGGTCTCGTCGTGCCCCACGCCGAGGTGCTCCGTGAGGGTGTCGTAGACCTCCTGGCCGCCGAGCACGTTGCACATCGTGTTGGTGCAGACGCTCACCAGGTAGTCGCCGGTCGGCCGGCGCTTGTACATGGTGTAGAAGGTGGCGACCGCCCCCACCTGGGCCTTGTTCAGGCCCAGCACCTCGGCGCAGAACGCCACGCCGGCCGGGGAGACGTAGCCCTCCTCGGACTGCACCAGGTGCAGCAGCGGCAGCAGCGCCGACCGGGACCGGTCGGCCGGATAGCGGGCGATGATCTCCCGCGCCCGCTCCCTGGTCTCGTCAGTGAAAACACTCATCGGTCACAACCACCCATCACGGGGTCCAGCGAGGCGCCACCGGCGATCACGTCGGCGATCAGGCCGCCCTCGGCCATCGCCGGGAGCGCCTGGAGGTTGACGAAGCTCGGCTCCCGGTAGTGCACCCGGTAGGGCCGGGTGCCACCGTCGGAGACGGCGTGCACGCCCAGCTCGCCGCGGGGCGACTCGATGCCGACGTAGACCTGGCCCGGCGGCACCCGGAAGCCCTCGGTGACGAGCTTGAAGTGGTGGATCAGCGACTCCATCGACTGACCCATGATCTTCGCGACGTGCTCCAGCGAGTTGCCCATGCCGTCGACGCCGATGGCGAGCTGCGCCGGCCAGGCGATCTTCTTGTCGGCCACCATCACCGGGCCCGGCTTGAGCCGGTCCAACGCCTGCTCGACGAGCTTGAGCGACTCCCGGATCTCGGCGAGGCGGACCAGGTAGCGGCCCCACACGTCGCCGTCGGTGTGCGTCGGCACGTCGAACTCGTACGTCTCGTAGCCGCAGTACGGCATGGTCTTGCGCAGGTCCCAGGCGAGGCCGGCCGAACGCAGCACCGGGCCGGTCACGCCGAGCGCGAGGCAGCCCGTCACGTCGAGCACCGCGACGTTCTTCGTCCGCTCCAGCCAGATGGGCTGCCCGGAGAGGAGGTCCTCGTACTCCTTGAGCCGCTTCGGCAGCAGCTTGAGGAACTCGCGGATCTTGACGATCGCCTCGTCCGGCACGTCCTGGGCCACGCCGCCCGGCCGGACGTACGCGTGGTTCATCCGCAGGCCGGTGATGATCTCGAAGATCTCCAGGATGTACTCACGCTCGCGGAAGCCGTAGAGCATCATGTTGATGGCGCCCAGCTCCATGGCGGTGGTGGCCACCCAGACCAGGTGCGAGGAGATCCGGTTCAGCTCCATCATCAGGACCCGGATGGTGTTCGCCCGCTCGGTGATCTGGTCGGAGATCCCGAGCAGCTTCTCCACCGCCAGCGCGTACCCGGTCTCGTTGAAGATCGGGGCGAGGTAGTCCATCCGGGTCACGAAGGTGCTGCCCTGGACCCAGTTGCGGTATTCGAGGTTCTTCTCGATGCCGGTGTGCAGGTAGCCGACGACCGAGCGGGCCTCGCGGACCGTCTCGCCCTCCAGCTCCAGGATCAGCCGGAGCACGCCGTGCGTCGACGGGTGCTGCGGACCCATGTTGACGACGATCCGCTCGTCGTTGATCGGGTCGGTCCCCGAGACGATGCTGTCCCAGTCGCCACCGGTGACGGTGAAGACCTTCCCCTCGGTGGTGTCGCGCTCGGTGGCGTAGTTCGACGTGGTCACAGTGCCGGCCCTCCGTTCACGACTGCGGGGCTCGCAAGCTCACTCCTCGCGCTCACTGGTAGGACCTCCTCCGGTCCGGCGGCGGGATCTCAGCGCCCTTGTACTCGACGGGTACGCCGCCGAGCGGGTAGTCCTTGCGCTGCGGGTGCCCCTCCCAGTCGTCCGGCATGAGGATCCGGGTCAGGTTGGGGTGACCGTCGAAGACGATGCCGAACATGTCGTACGCCTCGCGCTCCTGCCAGTCCGCCGTCGGGTAGATCGACGTGACGCTCGGCAGGTGCGGGTCCTCGGCGGAGACCGCGGCCTCCAGCCGCACCGTGCGGCGGTAGGTCATCGAGGTGAGCTGGTAGACGGCGTGCAGGCGGCGGGCGTCGGCGCCGAGGTAGTCGACCCCGGAGACCGAGGAGCAGAGCTCGAAGCGGAGCGCCATGTCGTCGCGCATCACCTGGCAGACCTCGGCGATCCGCTCGGGGCGGATGTGCAGCGTCAGCTCGCCCCGGTCGACCACGACCTTCTCGACGGCGTCGGCGAAGTCCGGGTACGCCTCCTCCAGCGCGTCGCGGACCTCGTCGAAGTAGCCCCCGTACGGCCGGGGCGCGTCCTCGATGGTCCGGCGCTGGCGGACGAGGCCGCCGAAGCCGGACACGTCGCCGGAGCCCTGGTTGCCGAACATGCCCCGGCCGGCCGGGCTGGCCGGGGGGTACTCGGCGGGTGCGGTGCTGCTGGCACCGGCCGGCGTGACCGGCACCGGCACGCCGCCGTCGTCTTTCCTGTCCTGAGGCGCGGTCACTTCTGGACACCCCCGTGCTGCAGGTGGTTCTGGGCCTTCATCCAGTTCTCGATCCGCAGCTGCTCCTCGCGACCCTCACGGACCGCCTTGGTCCACTCGGCCCGCCGGGCCTTGTCGCTGCGGTACGACGACGGCATCGAGCCGTAGGGGACGACCGGGACGTCGCCGCGGGCCTTGCGCGCCTCGAGCATCTTGCGGCCGTTCGGGCCGAGCGGCTCGTGCCCGATCTTCTCGCGCAGCTTGAGGACCGCGTCGATGAGCATCTCGGGCCGGGGCGGGCAGCCGGGCAGGTACATGTCGACCGGGACGATGTGGTCGACGCCCTGCACGATGGCGTAGTTGTTGAACATGCCGCCGCTGCTGGCGCAGACGCCCATCGAGATGACCCAGCGGGGCTCGGCCATCTGGTCGTAGATCTGGCGCAGCACGGGGGCCATCTTCTGGCTCACCCGGCCGGCCACGATCATCAGGTCGGCCTGCCGGGGCGAGGCCCGGAAGACCTCCATGCCCCAGCGGCCCATGTCGTAGTGCGGACCACCGGCGGCCATCATCTCGATCGCGCAGCAGGCCAGACCGAAGGTGGCCCCCCAGACCGACGTCTTCCGCGACCAGTTGACCAGCTTCTCCACCGAGGTGAGCAGGACACCGGCGGGAAGCTTCTCCTCGATACCCATCTGAGGTTCCTCCCTCAGTCCCAGTCCAGGCCGCCACGCCGCCAGACGTAGGCGTAGGCGACGAAGACAGCGACGATGAACAGGACCATCTCCACGAAGCCGAAGATCGGCAGGGCGTCGAACGAGACCGCCCAGGGGTAGAGGAAGATGATCTCGATGTCGAAGACGATGAAGAGCATCGCCGTCAGGTAGAACTTGATCGGGAACCGGCCGCCGCCGACCGGCTGCGGGCTGGGCTCGATGCCGCACTCGTACGCCTCGAGCTTGGCCTTGTTGTAGCGCCGGGGACCGGCGAAGCGGGCAGCGGCCACGGAGAACAGCGCGAACGCCGCGGCGAGGGCGAACAGCCCGATGATCGGTGCATAAGGCGAGAGCGACATCGTTTTCTCCTGCTCGTCCTTCCCTGCCCCTGGTCCTTGTCAAAAATCACACTATTCACGTCCCTCGCGACGGTCGTCGGCGGGGGTCGATCTCCCCTGTCCGCACCTGCGGTCATCGCAGACCGTGGACGGGGCCGTCACACAGGGCTGCCTTCGTTCGCGACCGCAGGCGCTCGCAGACTCGTTCCTCGGGCTACACGGCCGGCGCCACTCTCGTCATCGTGTTGATGACGCGGTCCATCGCGTCCCCGTCGCGGGGGTCTGTCAGGTTGGCCAGCAGCTTGAGCACGAAGCGCATCAGCATCGGGTGCGGCATCCCGTGCTTCGTGGCCATCCGCATGATCTCGGGGCGGCCGATGAGCTTCACGAAGATGCCGCCGAGCCGGTAGTAGCCGCCGAAGCGGAGCTTCAGCTCCGTCGAGTACGCCGTCAGCGCACGCTCCCGGTCCGCGCCGGCCGGGCGCGCGAGCGCCTGCACGGCGACCTCCGCGGCCAGCTCGCCGGACTCCATCGCGTACGCGATGCCCTCGCCGTTGAACGGGTTGACCATGCCGCCGGAGTCGCCGACCAGCATCACGCCCCGGGTGTAGTGCGGCACCCGGTTGAAGCCCATGGGGAGCGCGGCGCCGAGGATCGGCCCCTCCGCGTTCGCCTCGTCGGTCATGCCCCAGTCGGCGGGCGTGTTGGCCAGCCAGTCGGTGAGCAGCCGGCGGTAGTTGGTCTTGCCGAACGCCGACGAGGAGTTGAGCACGCCGAGGCCGACGTTGACCCGGCCGTCGCCCAGCCCGAAGATCCAGCCGTACCCGGGCAGCAGGTTGTCGCCGCTGTCCTTGCTGCGCAGCTCGAGCCAGGACTCCAGGTAGTTGTCGTCGTGCTTGGCGGGCGAGCGGTAGTAGCGCCGGACGGCGACGCCGATCGGCCGGTCCTCGCGCTTGGCCAGCCCGAGGGCGAGCGGGAAGCGGCCGGAGACCCCGTCGGCCGCGACGATCAGCGGCGCGTGGAAGGTGGCGGGCTCCTTGCCCGGGCCGACCTCCGCCTCGACGCCGGTGACCCGGTCGTCCGGGCCCAGCACCGGGCCGGTGACGTTCACGCCGGTACGCAGCTCGGCGCCGGCCTCGACGGCGCGCCGGGCGAGCAGGTCGTCGAAGTCGAGCCGGGTGCGCACCAGGCCGTAGTTGGGGAAGCTCGCCAGGTCGGGCCAGTCCAGCTCCAGCCGGACGCCGCCACCGATGACCCGCAGGCCCCGGTTGTGCAGCCAGCCCGCCTCGGGCGAGGTGTCCACGCCCATCCGGATGAGCTGCCGCACCGCGCGCGGGGTCAGCCCGTCGCCGCAGACCTTCTCCCGGGGGAACTCGGTCTTCTCCAGCAGCAGCACCCGTACGCCGTGCCGAGCCAGGTGGTACGCGGTAGCCGACCCACCGGGACCGGCGCCCACGACGATCACGTCGGCGTCATGTTCCACCGCGGCCATCCCGCGCCTCCTCCCGCATGCTCGTGAAATGCTTCACAAGCCAGACGGTGGGAGTCTATGACCGACGCCAGGACCACGCCGGACCAGGGGTACCTAACTTGCCGGAGACACGTCGGCCGAGGTCGGAGGCGGGGCGCCGGGGCGGGCCTCAGCGCCGGGCGGAGGCGGCCGGATCCAGGCCGGCGTCGTGCCGGATCGTCTCCGGCAGGTGCTCGCGCAGCGCGCCGCCGGCGGCGAGGTCCAGGGCGGCCAGCACCTCGGCCACGACCTGACGGACGTCGGCGGGATCCGCGCCGGCCAGCTCCTTGAGCTGGGCGATGAGTTCGGTCGCGTCGTCGTCGGCGGCCTCCGCGCCGACCGCCTGGTGTCGTCCCGTCATGGGGGCGAGCTTACGGGAACAAAGTGGAGCAAAAACGGATATTTGCGGAAAGAGCGCCGAACAGGGCTAGACGCGGACCGCGCGGTGCAGCGCCGCGATCCCCCCGGTCAGGTTGCGCCAGGCCACCCTGCCCCAGCCCGCCGCGCCGATCCGCGCGGCCAGGGCCGGCTGGTCGGGCCACGCCCGGATCGACTCCGCCAGGTAGACGTAGGCGTCGGGGTTGCTGGAGACGGTGCGGGCCACGCTCGGCAGCGAACGCATCAGGTACGACAGGTAGACCGTGCGGAACGCCGGGTTCACCGGGGTGCTGAACTCGCACACCACCAGCCGGCCGCCCGGCCTGGTGACCCGGGCCAGCTCCCGCAGGGCGGCGTCGGTGTCGTTCACGTTGCGCAGCGCGAACGAGATGGTCACCGCGTCGAAGCTGGCGTCGGCGAAGGGCAGCTTCAACGCGTCCCCGGCCAGCAGCGGCACCTGGGGACGGGTGCGCTTGCCGACGCGCAGCATGCCGAGGGACAGGTCGGCGCCCACCGCGTACGCGCCCGACTGGGCCAGTTCCTCGGTGGACACGCCGGTGCCGGCCCCCACGTCGAGCACGCGCTCACCCGGCCGCAGGTCGAGCGCGGTCCGGGTGGCCCGGCGCCAGAACCGGTCCTGCCCGAAGGAGAGGACGGTGTTGGTCAGGTCGTAGCGAGCCGCCACGCCGTCGAACATCGCGGCGACCTCGTGCGGCTGCTTGTCCAGGTTGGCGCGCTGGCCCTGCGGGGTACGGCTCACCCCTCCACTCTGCCAGCCCGGTCGGCGCGGGCGGCCGGTGGGTCGGCCGCGCCACCACCCGGACACGCCACGGGGGCGGGATGGTCGCCCACCCCGCCCCCGCGTCGTCGTACGTCAGTCGGTCGACTTCTCGTCGCCGGGCGCCACCAGGACGACCCTGCGCCGCCGGGAGACCAGCAGCAGCGCGCCGCCGGCCAGCAGCACGGCCGCGCCGATGCCCCCGATCAGCCCGGCCTGCACGCCGGTCACCGGCAGCCCGCCGTCGCCGCCGCCACCGCCACCGGGGGTGGTGGTCGGGGCCGCCGTGGGTACGCCGGTCGGGGTCGCCGTCGGGGTGGGCGTCGGCTCACCGGTCGGCGTCGGGGTCGGGGTCGGCTGCGCCGACAGGTCGACGAAGGCCTCGAAGATCGTGTGGTTGTCCCCCATGTCGACCTCGGAGAAGGCCTTCCGCTGCGCCTGGCCGGCGACCTTCGGCTCCTCCTCCGGCTCGCCCTCGGCGGCGTCCAGCCCGTACGCGAAGAGGTCGCCCTCGCGCAGCACCGGCTCGGTCACGTCGTCGCCGACCTTCACGGTGACGTCGGCGGTGTAGTACTGCCCCCGGCGGATGGTCGCGCCGGCGTCCTCGCAGAACGCCTGCTCCTTGCCGAGGTACACCTGCGTGACGCAGCTCTGCGGCACCGTCACGAAGCTCACACCCGCCGGGAGGGTGATGCCGTAGAAGACACCGGTCGCGGGCCGACTGCCGTCGTTGTAGACCGCCCAGTCCAGCGGGACGGTCTCGCCCCGGCGCACCGGCCTGAGGTCCGGCTCGTCGGCCACCGCGCCGTTGACCACGACGCCAGCCTGGACGTCCTGCGCCCAGGCGGTGAGGTCGTAGCCGGGCTTCGTGACGGTCACCGGCACGACGACCTTGTCGCGAACCTTGCCCCCGGGCGTCGCGGTGACGACGTGGACGACCAGCTTGCCGCCGTCGCCCCGGCCGCCCGTGCTGAACAGCGGGACGCCGAAGTCCTTGCTGGTGCCGGCGGGCAGGTCGCCGAGGGAGCACTGGTAGAGGTGACTCTCGATGGCGCGGCAGCCCTCGGGCACCAGGAAGCCGACGCGCTTGTCCTTGAGCTGCTGGGTGTTGACCCGCAACGAGACGTCCTTCGCCGTGCCCGTGCCGGCGTTGGTGACGGTGAACTTGAACGGCTTGCTCCGGGCCGCGTCGACACCCTTCGCGAGCTGGGTGCTGATCGGAGTCAGGGCGAGGTCCGGCGCGTCGGCGGCCTGGGCGGGAACGGCGACGGTGGTCAGGCCACCCGCCGCGAGGAGCGCCACGGCACCGGCGCGGGCCAGGGCCGAACGATGGAACAGGGTCATCGGTCCCCCGGGGGGTTAGGGAAGAAACGGTTGGTTGCGGAACCCGGCCGGACGCTATCGAAGGTCGAAGCGGCGCGCCAGCAGGGAGATCGTGTTTCGTCCGTCCGGCCGATCCGGTCGGACGGGACGGTCCGACGCACAGCGGGGGCGGGATGGTCACCCATCCCGCCCCCGCTGCCGTGCGTTATGTGAACGACCCTCGCGGGTCGATGGAGGACGACCGTCAGGCCGTCGGCTTCTCGTCGCCCGGGGTCACCAGGACGACCCGGCGCCGCCGCGCCACCATGAACATGGCCGCGCCCGCGATCAGCACCGCGCCGCCGATGCCGCCGATCAGCGTGGTCTGCGCGCCGGTGACCGGCAGGCCGCCGTCGTCGTCACCGCCGCCCGCGCCGCCCTTGGCCGCGACGATCACCGCGTACGCGTCGGAGTTGTCGGTGGCGTCCACCTCGCTCGCCTGCAGGCCGGTGACGTTCTCCGGCAGGGTGACCGTGGCCCGCATCCGGCTGGGCGCGGTCCCGACCGACTCGACGCTGACCAGCCCGCCCTTGAGGGCGCCCGGCTTCACGTCCGCCGCCACGTCGAACACGTGGTAGAAGCCGTAGGCCGAGTAGAGCTTGTCCTCGGGGTTGGTGTCCTCGTCCTGCGGGATCAGGCCGAAGTTGGCGTAGGTGCAGGTGAAGGTGGACTTGTCGGCCGCGTACTCGCAGCCCGACTCCACCTCGGTCGGGGTGACGCCCTTGGGCAGCTTGACGCTGATCTTCAGACCGGCGGCGGCCTCGTCACCCTGGTTGGTGATGAAGTAGGTCAGCGCCGAGCGGCCGCCCGCGTGCAGGTCGCCGGAGTAGACCGGGTTGCCGTCGACGATCTTGACGGCCTGCTTGACGTCCTCGGCGACGACCGAGAGGTCCGGCCCGCTGGCGTCGGAGAAGTCCAGCGTGGCGGTCTTGGTGTTGTTCGCCGCGTTGGTGTCGTCCTTCGAGATGAGCTTGAAGGAGAGGGGTGCCTTGTAGGTGCCCTCGGCCTCGCTCTTGAACAGCACGATCGGCAGGTCGGTGGTCTCGCCCGGGCCCGGCAGGCCCTTCTCCGTCGCGTGGCAGATGAACGCGGTCGGCTTCTCACCGGCGAGCTCCACGTCGCAGCCGTCCTCGACGGCCGGCCAGGCGGCGACCTTGTCGAAGTCGACCTTGGACACGTCCACCCGCACGGACAGTTCGCTCGGGGTGTTCTTGCCGGTGTTGGTCACCTTGGCGTAGGCGATCTTGCCCACCGCGTTGGCGGCGACCCGCGTGCCGGCCACCTCGATCGCGAGGTCCGTCTCCGTGCCCGAGGCGTGAGCCGGGCTACCGAGGGCGGTCAGCGCGCCGGAGGCGAGCAGCGCGCCGGCGCCGATACGCGCCAGCGAACGGTTACGGAAGATCATGGAAGAGTTCCCCCCGTTGGGGTGAAGGAAAGGTACGGCCGGGGACGTTAGCGGTAAGCGATCACGCCCGCCACCCCGCGGAACGGGCGGGTTGAACAGCCTGGCTAAGAATCACTTAAGGAATGCCCGGATTGATATGTCTTGCTGCCTCGGCCACCCCGACACCGACTCCGAACGGCAATCTAATTGAGATCAACGGCCGACGGGAATTCACCCGATCGGTCAGCCGAGCGGCTCATTTACCGTTACTTTACGTATTCCCGTGATCCACGCAGTGGTCCACGTACGACGACACCCCACCGCCGGACGACGGTGGGGTGTCGATGGTGCGGGTGCCTGCGGACGCCCCGCTCAGCGGACGTGGACCAGCGGCAGGGACTTCCCGGCGCCGCCGCCCGGCATGGCGATCGAGGAGAAGTGCGAGACGACCCGCTCGTCGGTCGGGTCGTCGGCCGGGGTGCGGTGCACGGCCAGCCGGTTGTAGAGGGTGTCGCGCTGGGCGGGGATCCGGTCCGCCGAGCGGATCATGCCGATCAGCTCGTGCAGGTTGGAGCGGTGCCGCGCGCCGGCCGAGGAGATGACGTTCTCCTCCAGCATGATCGAGCCGAGGTCGTCGACGCCCATGTGCAGGGCGAGCTGCCCGACGTCCTTGCCGGTGGTCAGCCAGGACGCCTGGAGGTGCGGCACCGTCTCGAAGAAGAGCCGGGCCACCGCGACCAGCCGCAGGTACTCCAGGGTGGTGGCCTGCGTACGGCCCTTGAGGTGGTTGTTCTCCGGCTGGTACGTCCAGGGGATGAACGCCCGGAAGCCCTTCGTGCGGTCCTGCACGTCGCGGATCATCCGCAGGTGCTCGATCCGCTCGGCGGCGGTCTCGCCGGTGCCCATCATCATGGTGGCGGTCGACTCGACGCCCTGCCGGTGCGCCAACTCCATGACCTCCAGCCAGCGCTCGCCCGACTCCTTCAGCGGCGCGATCGCCTTGCGCGGGCGGGCGGGCAGCATCTCCGCGCCGGCGCCGGCGATCGAGTCCAGCCCGGCCGCCTTGATCCGGGCGATGGCCTCGTCGAGGCTGACCCCGGAGACCTTGGCCATGTGCAGGATCTCGCTGGGGCCGATCGAGTGGATCGCCAGCTGCGGGTACGCCTTCTTGACCGAGGAGAACAGCTCCTCGTAGTACTCCACGCCGTAGTCCGGGTGGTGCCCGCCCTGGAGCATGACCTGGGTGGCGCCCAGCTCGACCGCCTCGCCGCAGCGGCGCAGGATCTCCTCGGTCGGGTGGGTCCAGCCCTCCTTGTGCTTGGGCGCCCGGTAGAACGCGCAGAACTTGCACGCCGTCACGCAGACGTTCGTGTAGTTGATGTTGCGGTCGATCAGGTACGTGACGACGTTGTCCGGGTAGCGGCGTCGGCGCACCGCGTCGGCAGCCTCGCCCAGGGCGTGCAACGGCGCCTCGGTGTAGAGCAGCAGGGCCTCCTCGGGCGTGATCCGCCCGCCGTCCGCGCCACGCTGCAGGATGTCGTCGATCTCCCGGCTCACACTCACCCCCCGAGCCTACGTCGCCCCGCCCCGGGCCGGCCCCGCCGGACTCCTGTCGACCACGCCACAGGCCCCGCCGACGCGGCGGCGGACCGAGGGACTTACCCGGAATGCATCGATCAATTAGCATCCGTGGATGATTTTCCTCCCGCCTTCCCCCGCCCCTCCAGCCCTCCCGACGGCGGCCTGATGGCCACCATCCCCTGGCTGGCCGATGTGCTCCGCGCCGCCGGCGTCACGGTGGTCGAGCACGGCAACTGGCTCGGCCGGGTCTCCGGCAGCTCGTTCGCCCCCATCGGTGTGCTCTGGCACCACACGGCGGCCACCTCCAGCGCCGGCAACCCACACCCCGCCCTGAACATCTGCGTCAACGGCCGTTCCGACCTGCCCGGCCCCCTCTGCCAGGCCCTGGTCGACTATCACGGCGTCTTCCACGTCATCTCGGGCGGGCGGGCCAACCACGCGGGCGTCAGCCGCGGCAGCGGCCCCATCCCGGCCGGCGACGGCAACACCCTGATGGTCGGCTGGGAGATCGACTACAACGGGGTCAACCAGGCCATGACCGGCGCCCAGTACAGCGCCTCGGTGCTCGCCACCGCCGCCGTGCTGCGGCGGCTCGGCCGCGACGCCAGCCACGCCCGGGGCCACCGGGAGACCAGCACCAGCGGCAAGATCGACCCGTCGTTCATCGACCTGGACTCGATGCGCGCCGACGTGGCCCGCCAGCTCGCCGGCAACCCACCCCTCGACCTCACGGAGAACGACATGAAGCTCATCCAGTCACCCGGGCGCGGCATCGCCCTCGTCGGACCCGGCTACTTCCGCCAGCTCCGCAACGACGAGGAGGTGCACGCCGCCGTCGCGCTGGCCGGCAACCCGCTGGTCGGCAACGACCGCCAGTTCGACCTGTGGCGCAGCATCGCCTACGACGGCCAGGTCAAGGCCCCGAGCTGACCTCACGCACAGGGGTCGGCGGGTCGACGCGGTGCCTGCGCCGACCCGCCGACCCGGCTGCGCCCGCCGAGCGGCGGGCGGACCGGTCAGGCGTCGTAGTCGACGGTGAGCCGGTCGGTCGTCGGGCTGGACTGGCAGGTGAGAACGTAGCCGGCGGCCACCTCGTCCGGCTCCAGCGCGTAGTTGCGGGCCATCGTGACCGCGCCGTCGACCACCTTGGCCTTGCAGGTCGAGCAGACCCCGCCCTTGCAGGCGTACGGCAGCTCGCCGCGCACCTTCAGCGCCGCGTCCAGCACCCGTTCGTCGCGCCGCATCGTGAACCGCGACGACCGGCCGTCGAGCAGGATGGTCACCTCGGCGCCGCCCCCCGGCTCGTCGGCCGGGCGTCGCGGCGGGGCCGGGGCCTCGGCGACGTGGAACAGCTCCGTGTGCACCGCCGACTCCGGCACGCCGCGCGCGGCGAGCACCTCCCGGGCGTCCACCACCATGTCGTACGGGCCGCAGAGGAACCACTCGTCGACGGTGTCGCCGGGAACGACGGTGTCCAGCAGCCGGCCCAGCCGGTCGGCGTCGATCCGGCCGGAGAGCAGCGGGGACTCGCCCTGCTCCCGGGAGAGCACGTGCACCAGGTGCAGCCGGGTGGGCCACCGGTCCTTCAGGTCGGCCAGCTCCTCGGCGAACATCACCGTGTTCGCCGTGCGGTTGCCGTACACGAGGGTGAACATGCTGGCCGGCTCGACGGCGAGCGCCGTCGCGACCAGCGCGAGCACCGGGGTGATGCCCGAGCCGGCGACCACCGCGCCGTAGTGGCGGGCCCGGTCCGGCGCGAGGGCCGTGGTGAAGTGCCCGAGCGGCGGCAGCACCTCGATCGTGTCGCCGCCGCGCAGCGCGCCGCAGGCGAAGGCGGAGAACGCGCCGCCGGGGATCTCCCGCACGCCGATCCGCAGCCGGCCGTGCCGGGCCAGGTCGTCGGGCGTGGAGCAGATGGAGTACGACCGCCGCACGTCCTCACCGGCGGCGCCGGGGCGGCGGACGGTGAGGTGCTGCCCGGCGGAGAACGCGAACGTCTCCCGCAGCTCCTCGGGCACGGCGAAGGTGACCGCCACGGCGTCGTCGGTGAGCCGGTCGACGGCGGCGACGGACAGCGGATGGAAGACCGGCCGGCGACGGACCGGGCGGGTGATGGTGACAGTCACAGCGCCTTCAGGTGGTCGAAGGGTTCACGGCAGGAACGGCAGCGCCAGAGCGCCTTGCACGCGGTCGAGCCGAAGCGGCTGACCTGCTCGGTCTCGGGCGAGCCGCAGCGTGGGCAGCGGACGGCGAGGGTCAGCGGCACCACGTTGTCGGCGCGTACGGGCGACGGCGGGGCGATGCCGGCGGCGGCGAGCTTGGCCCGGCCGGCGTCGGAGATCCAGTCGGTGCTCCACGCCGGGCTGTAGACGGTCCGCACGTCCGCCTCGGGACGCCCGACGGCGGCCAGCGCCCGGCGGATGTCGGCGCGGATCACGTCCATCGCCGGGCACCCGGTGTAGGTGGGGGTGATGGTCACGACCACCCGGCCGGTCGCCGGGTCCTCGTCGACCGCCCGCAGGATGCCGAGGTCGTCGATGGTGACCACCCGGATTTCCGGGTCCACCACCGCCGCCACGGCCTCCCGAGGAGTCACCAGTGCCGCCTCGCGCTCACCAGTTGGCTCCGGGGTGGGCGCGGTGCAGCACCTGCATCTCGGCGAGCAAATAGGACAGGTGCTCGGTGTGCACGCCGTCCCGCCCGCCGCCCGGCGCCCAGCCGGACTCCGGCCGGGTCAGGGTGGCCTCGTCGAGCACGGCACCGACGGTGGCGTCGAAGTCGGCCCGCAGGGTGGCCGGGTCGACCGGCGCCGCCGGGTCGGGGGCGAACAGCTCGTGCGCGTACGGCCAGACCTGGTCGACCGCCGCCTGCATGCGCCGGTGCGACTCCCCGGTGCCGTCGCCGAGCCGCCGCACCCACGTCGAGGCGTGGTCGAGGTGGTAGGCCGACTCCTTGCGGGCCTTGGCCCCGATCGCGGCCAGCCGCTCGTCGGCGCAGCCGGCCAGCGCGGTGTAGAGCGGGAGCTGGTAGGCCGCCAGGAAGAGCAGCTTCGCCATGGTGACCGCGAAGTCGCCGTTGGGCAGTTCCACGAGCAGGCAGTTGCGGAACTCCCGGTCGTCGCGGAGGAACGCCAGCGCGTCCTCGTCCCGGCCGGCGCCCTCCACCTCGCCCGCGTACGACAGCAGGAGCCGGGCCGCGCCGAGCTGGTCGAGGGCGATGTTGGCCAGCGCGATGTCCTCCTCCATCTCCGGCGCGCGGGTGGTCCACTCGGCCAGCCGCTGCGCCGCGACGAGCGCGTCGTCGCCGAGGGCGAGGGCGAAGTCGAAGGGGCCGTTCACGCCGCCACCTCGCTCCGCTCGGCGGCGGCGCGACGCGCCCCGGTGCTGAGCCGAATGGTTCGCTCGCTGCGCTCGCTCACAGGTGGGCCACCCCGTCCGGCACGTCGTAGAAGGTGGGATGCCGGTAGACCTTGTCGGCCGCCGGGTCGAAGAAGGCGTCCTTCTCGTCGGGGCTGGACGCGGTGATCGCGCCCGCCGGCACCACCCAGATGGAGACGCCCTCCTGGCGGCGGGTGTAGAGGTCCCGCGCGTTGCGCAGGGCCAGCTCGGCGTCGGGGGCGTGCAGGCTGCCGACGTGGGTGTGCGACAACCCGCGCCGCGCCCGTACGAAGACCTCCCACAAGGGCGAAGGACCGCTCACGCCGCGCTGGTCCGTCCGCTCGCTACGCTCGCTCACGCCGCTACCTTCTCCTTCTGCTCCACCCGCTTGGCGGCGTACGCCGTGGCGGCCTCCCGCACCCACGCGCCGTCGTCGTGGGCGCGGCGCCGGTGCTCCATCCGCTCCCGGTTGCACGGGCCGTTGCCCTTGATCACCCGCATCAGCTCGTCGTAGTCGGGTTGGGTGAAGTCGTACGACTGCCGGGACTCGTTCCAGCGCAGGTCGGGATCCGGGATCGTCAGGCCGAGGATCTCCGCCTGCTGCACGCACATGTCCACGAAGCGCTGGCGCAGCTCGTCGTTGGAGAAGCGCTTGATCTTCCAGGCCATGGACTGCGCCGAGTGGGTGGAGTCGGTGTCCGGCGGGCCGAACATCGCCAGCGACGGGTACCACCAGCGGTCGAGGGCGTCCTGCGCCATCGCCTTCTGCGCCGGGGTGCCGTGCGCGAGCGTGTGCAGGATCTCGTAGCCCTGCCGCTGGTGGAACGACTCCTCCTTGCAGACCCGGATCATCGCCCGCGCGTACGGCCCGTAGGAGCAGCGGCAGAGCGGGACCTGGTTGACGATGGCGGCGCCGTCGACCAGCCAGCCGATGGCGCCCACGTCGGCCCAGGTCAGAGTGGGGTAGTTGAAGATCGAGCTGTACTTCTGCCGGCCGTTGAGCAGCAGCTCGACCAGCTCGTCCCGGCTGATCCCGAGGGTCTCGGCGGCGGCGTAGAGGTAGAGGCCGTGGCCGGCCTCGTCCTGCACCTTGGCCAGCAGGATCGCCTTGCGCTTGAGCGAGGGGGCGCGGCTGATCCAGTTGCCCTCCGGCTGCATGCCGATGATCTCGGAGTGCGCGTGCTGCGCGATCTGCCGGATCAGCGTCTTGCGGTACTCCTCGGGCATCCAGTCGCGCGGCTCGATCTTCTGGTCGGCGTCGATGACCTCGGCGAAGTACGCCTCCAGGTCCTCGTCCGCGCCGGGGGCGCCGCCCCGGCGGCCACGTGCGGCGGCCTCCCGCAGGGCCGCCTCCGCCGCCTCGACCTCGCCGAGCAGGCCACCGCCGGGTGCGTCCTCGGCGGAGAAGTCGTTGCCATACATGGGGTCAAGTGTTACAGCTCGCCTCTCGGGACACCAGAGGGTGTAACAGGTTTCCGGAGGCAGTTTCGGTACGGGGCGAGGGCTCCGGCAGCCGGGCAAACTATGACTTGGCTCACTATGGGAAGCTGAATCCTCTCAACAGCCGCATAGCGGCTCGATATCCCGCCTACATGGCAAGTTGCCAGGTGTCGGGTCCTGGCGCGCCGCCGATCCACACGTAGACTTCCCCCGTCACACCGATCGGCTGCCGACGATCGCCCGAGAAACACGAAGGGCGGATCCCCCGGCCCTCGGCGAGCCGCCGATCCGTCCGACAAGCAGCCGGTCCCCCCGGCCTGACATCTGGAGCTCACCCACTCATGCGATCCCGCGTGACCCTGGTGCTCGCCGTCGTGGCGGTCCTCCTCGGTGGCGGCCTGCTCGTTCCGGCCGCGTACGCCCGACTCGCCGGCGACGACGCCGCGAGCGGCGGAAGCGGCGGCGGAAGCGTCGCGGCCCCCGCGCCCACCCCGCCCCCGCCGCCGACCCTGGCCGCCGGCCCGGTCACGGTGAACTTCAAGGGCGAGTTCTTCTCCTGGGCGCTGATGGACCGGGAGACCGGCGAGATCTCCGGGTCGAAGAACCTGGCCTCGACCAGCTCCACCGAGTCCATGATCAAGGCCTGGTTCGCGGCGGACTACCTCAACCAGCTCGGCGACAAGCCGCTGCCGGCCGAGCGGAAGAAGCAGATCACCACCGCCATCCGGGACAGCAACGACGACGCCGCCAACGCCCTCTACGGCGCGGTGGGCCGGGCCGCCACGATCAGGCGGATGGTCAGCACCTGCGAGCTCACCGACACCAAGCCGGGCAACGTGCCCGGTTACGTGGGCTGGTGGAGCTTCACGCGGATGTCCCCGCGTGACGCCGTCCGGCTCGGCGACTGCATCGCCGACGGCACGGCCGCCGGCCCCAAGTGGACGAAGCTCCTGCTGGACGAGATGAGCAAGGTCAGGGGCAGCACGGCCGCCAAGGACCAGAAGGCCCGCTCCGGCGGCGGCCGCTGGGGCATCATCGACGGCCTCCCCCAGTCGATCGTCAGCCAGGGCCCGGTCAGCATGAAGAACGGCTGGACGCCCCTCAACTACGACGGCAACTGGCACGTCAGCTGCCTCGCCGTCACCGACAGGTGGAGCCTCGCGGTGATGCTCCGCTACCCGCAGAAGAGCGGGCTGAACTACGGCGCGCAGGTCTGCGCCTCGGTTGCCAGCCAGCTCGTGACCCCGCAGCCGGGCGCCGCCCTCAAGGTGCCGCAGCAGCCCGCCGGGAAGCTCTGATGACGCGACGGCGCCGGGCCGACGAGCCCGCCGACGCCTCCCCCCGCAGGCTCATCGCCATCGCGGTGGTCCTCATCTGCCTGGTGCTCGTCTCGCTGCGGCTGCTTCCCGGCTCGCCGTTCGAGTCCCGCGCCGCCGCGGAGTGGGGCACCCCCGCCGGCCCGGCCGAGCGCGCCACGGGAGCGCCGAGCGACCGCAGCTCCCGGCCGTCGCCGACGCCGAGCCCGACGCCGGAGCCGGAGCCGCTGCCGTTCGAGGCGAAGGAGATCGACCTCGACATCGAGGGCTGGTACTCCTGGAGCGTCCTCGACCGCCGCAGCGGGGAGATCATCGGCTCCGACAACATGGACGAGACCAGCACCACCGCGTCGCTGATCAAGGCGTGGATCGTCGCCGACCACCTGCGCCGCGCCGACGAGAACGGCCAGACCCCGAGCGCCGCCAAGCTCGCCGACGCCACGAAGATCATCCGGGACAGCGACAACACCCGGGCTCAGCAGTTCTACAACGCGCTGGGCGGGTCCGCCTCGATCAAGCGGCTGCTCTCCAAGTGCGAGCTGACCGACAGCAGCGTCGCCAGCGACGGCGGCTGGAGCCGGACCAAGCTCTCCCCCCGGGACACCGCCCGGATGGGCGCCTGCATCGCCGACGGCCGCGCTGCGGGGCCGAAGTGGACCAAGTGGCTGATCAACGAGATGCGGCTGGTCCGGGGCGGCGGCGACTTCGGCATCCGCAAGGCGTTCCCGGCCGCGGAGCGCAAGACCATCGCCATCAAGAACGGCTGGATCGACCGTACGCGCGAGCAGGAGATGCACATCAACTGCCTCGCCATCGGCGACACCTGGACGATGGGCGTGATGGTCCGCTACCCGATCGGCAAGGGCTACGAGTACGGCATGAAGAACTGCCAGAAGATCACCGAAGCCCTCCTCCGCCCCACCCCCTAGCCCCGCCCCCCGCCCCGGGCCGGCCAGAGGTTCAGCCCGTGAAGAAGGCCGGGCCGGAGGCGGGCAGGGGCGGGGCGGCGTCGATGGCGGCGGCGCGACGCGCGAACTCGCGCAGGCCGGCCACCTGGCGCTCGCCGAGGGAGAAGTCCAGCGCCCGGAAGTACGTCGCCAGGGTCGCCGCGTCGAACGGCTCCCAGCGCGCGGCCGCCTCGGCCACCTGGTCCAGCTCGGCCAGGCAGAGGTCCCGGGAGCGCAGGAACGCCTCGTGCACCTCCTTGACCAGGCCGGGGTGGGCGGCGGCGAAGTCGCGGCGTACCGCCCAGACGGCGAAGACCATCGGCAGGCCCGTCCACTCCCGCCACGCCTGCCCGAGGTCGGTGACCTCCAGCCCGCGCTTCGGCGCCTCGTAGAGGGCGCGCAGCGCCACGTCGCCGATCAGCACCCCGGCGTCGGCCTCCAGCAGCATCTGGGTCAGGTCGGGCGGGCAGCGGAAGTACTCGGGGTTCACCCCGTACCGCTCGCCGAGCAGCAACTGGGCCAGCAGCACCCCGGTCCGCGAGGTCGAGCCCAGCGCCACCTTGCCGTGGCCGAGCTCGGCCAGCGGGCGGGTGGAGACGACGTTGACGGACAGCACCGGACCGTCGCTGCCGACCGCCAGGTCGGGCAGGAGCAGCATCTCGTCGGCGTGCCGCAGGTACTCCACCTGGGAGATCGGGCCGATGTCCAGGTCACCGGCGACCAGGGCGGCGCTGAGCCGGTCCGGGGAGTCCTTGTGCAGGTCGACGTCGATCAGGGCACCGGAGCGCATCAGCCCCCAGTAGATCGGCAGGCAGTTCAGGAACTGGATGTGTCCGACCCGGGGGCGTGCGACGTGCTCAGCCATGCCCCGACCGTATCCCCGCCGCCGGACGGGGGCTCAGCGGGCCGGACCGGGAGTGGCCAACCCCGCATCCGCCGCCCGACCGCCGCCGCCCTGCCCTCCGTCCACCGCGCCGGTCCGCTCCGCCACCACCGACCCAGCCACGGCGACGCCGCCGGCGCCTCCGCCACCGCCACCGGCGTCGGCGTCGGCGGGCCGGGCACGCCGGACGGACCGGACGACGGCCGGCACGATCGCCGCCACGACCAGCAGGCCGACGGCACCGGCGGCCGCGATGAGGGGTCGCGGTGACAGCACGGCCAACAGGGCACCCCCGATGAGGTAGCCCCCCATCGAGCCGCCCTGCACGGCCGCGCCGTAGAGGGCGTACGCCCGGCCACGCGACGCCTCCGGCACCCGCCGGGCGGTGAGCAGGTTGGCGAAGACGTTCTCCCCGCCGTTCGCCGCGCCCGCGACCAGCCAGAGCGGGACCAGCAGCGCGGCCGTGGGCACGGCGGCGGCAACCAGCACCATGAGGCAGATGCCACCGAGCGTCGCCAGCACCCCGTACACCAGGGCGCCGTCGTCGGTGAGCCGGTGGGCCAGCCGGGCGCAGAGCCAGCTGCCGGGCAGCATCCCCGCCATCCAGGCGGCACCGACCAGCCCGTACACCGTGGGTGAGCCGTCGAGGGTCTCGCGGATGAAGAAGACCTCGACCACGTTGATGCCGCCGACGGCGGTGATGACCGCAGCCGTGCTGACGACGACGGCCAGCAGCAGCGGGTCGCCGCGCAGCCGCCACGCCGGGGCCCGTTCCGTCCCGGACGCGGGTGCGGCCGTGGCCCGCCGGCCGCCCCTGCGGGTGCGCAGCAGCAGGCCCGCGGCCACCAGGGCGAGGTAGCTCCCGGCGTCGATGAGCAGGGGTACGCGCGCGCCGAACTGCCCGACCAGCAGCCCGGCGAGCACCGGGCCGCCGAGCGCGCCCAGGCTGCTGGCCGTCTGGCTGATCGCGCTCGCCCGGGGCAGGTCGGCGGGGCGCACCATCGCCGGCAGCAGCGCCGCCAGGCAGGGGTGGGTCACGGCCAGCCCGCAGGCGAGCAGCGCGACGAGCCCGATGATCAGGGCCGGGTGGGTGGCGAAGGCGAGCAGGGCACAGACGGCGGCCTGCCCCAGGCCGGCGGTGACCAGCAGCGTCCGGCTGTCCACCCGGTCGGCGAGCCGCCCGGTGAGCGGGGCGAGCACCACCAGCGGCAGGGTGGCCGCCAACAGCAGTCCGGACACGGCGATGCCGCTGGCGCCGGCGGACTGGAGGGCGAGCGCCAGCGCGGTGGCGGCGAGGAAGTCACCGCACATCGAGGTGCCGCGCGCGGTGGCGGCGAGCCAGACGTCCGACCAGCGCGACCCGTCAGTTGCGAAGGACATGCTTCGAAAATAATCCTTCACAACCGATCGAAGCAACCCCCTTACGCCAGCGGCACCGCCCGGTACTGCACCGCCACCGTGCGCGCCCCGGCCGGCGGATCCGCCTGCCGGTTCCGCTGCCGGTACGGCTCGAACAACGCGCTCACCGCCTCGTTCAGCCCGGCCAGCTCGTCGGCGGTGAGCAGCAGCAGCGTGTCGCTGAAGAGCGCGACGTCGTACCACTCGGCGGGCTCGTCCCCGGCGCGGCGCAGCCAGTCCCGGGTCCGCTCCATGTCCCGGGCCGCGTGCGCCTCCACCAGCGCCTGCTCGGCCGCGCGCGCCTCCGGGCCGGCGGACTGTCCCGCGTCGACCATCAGGCCCCGGCCGACCGTGCGCCACAGCCGCTCGCGCGCGTCCCCCCGGCTCGGCGCCTGCTCCACCAGGCCCGACCTGGCCAGCGCCCGGAGGTGGTAGCTGGTCGCGCTCGGCGACAGCCCGGCCACCTCCGCACACTCGGTGGCGGTCGCGCCGCCCTCCACGACGCCCAGGTGTTCCATGATCGCGATTCGGGCCGGATGGGCCAGCGCCCGCATCACCTGCGGGTCGCTGATCGTGATCCGGCGCTGTTCGGGACGCGCCTCCGTCATGCGTCCATGATTGCTGGTCGCCCGCCCGCCGTGGGTCGCCGGTCGACCGGCACCGGAGGTACAGCGGCGGGCGGCGGCGCCACGGTCGAAATCCGGTGGAGCGTCACGCGCCCGGCGCGTAGGCTGTCAGGTCGCTTGACGGCCAGGGTGAGGTGACCACCGCATCGGACGTCCCGCGCCGGGGGCCGGCCCATCCGCCCGCCGGACACGCGAGCGACCGGCAGTAGACCCCGACGGGATTCAGCGTGACCGACCTCGATCTCGACCTCGACGCAGAACGCGAGCACCTCGCCACCTCCCGGGCCGCCCTGGCCCAGATGCGGGAACGCGCCCAGGCCCTCTTCTCCACCGGCGACCAGGTGGCCGGCGACGCGTACGCGGCCGAGACCCTCGGGCGCACCCTGGCCCGCCGGGTCGCCGAACTCGCCGACGACCCCACCACGCCGCTCTTCTTCGGGCGCCTCGACTTCGGCCCGGCGACCGGGGCCCCGCCCGCCGGCGACCCGCCCGGCGACCCCGGCGACGGTCCGGACGGCTGGCACGCGGACCACGCCGGGCGGCGCTACCACGTCGGCCGGCGGCACGTCACCGACGACCGGGGCGAGCCGCTGGTGCTGGACTGGCGGGCCCCGGTCTCCCGGTCGTTCTACCGGGCGAGCGCGCGCGACCCGCAGGGCGTGGCGGTACGGCGCCGCTTCGGCTTCAGCAGCGGGGCGCTGACCAGCTTCGAGGACGAGCGCCTCGACCGGGGCGAGGAACTGGGCACGACCAGCCGGATCCTGACCGCCGAGATCGAACGGCCGCGCGTCGGGCCGATGCGCGACATCGTCGCCACCATCCAGCCCGAGCAGGACGAGCTGGTCCGGGCCGACCTCGCCGACTCGATCTGCGTGCAGGGTGCCCCGGGCACCGGCAAGACGGCCGTCGGCCTGCACCGGGCCGCGTACCTGCTCTACCTGCACCGGGAGCGGCTGCGCCGCTCCGGCGTGCTGATCGTGGGGCCGAACCGGGCCTTCCTGTCGTACATCGCGGCGGTGCTGCCGGCGCTCGGCGAGGTGGAGGTCGAGCAGGCCACCGTGGAGGACCTGGTCGGCCGGGTGCCGGTGCGGGCCGTCGGGGACCCGGCGGTGGCCGCGATCAAGCACGACGCCCGGATGGCCGAGGTGCTGCGCCGGGCAGTCGACGCGCACATCGGCGAGCCGACCGAGCCGATCATGGTCTCGGACGGCTCGTTCCGCTGGCGGATCGGCCTGGACCCGCTGCACCGGGTGGTCCAGGAGACCCGCCGGGAGCGGCTGCCGTACGCCACGGGGCGCGAGCGCGTCCGGGCCCGGGTGGTGGCGCTGCTGCAACGGCAGGCCGAGGCGCGGCGCGCCGAGTCGCCGAGCGACGCCTGGCTGCGGCGGATGGGCAAGGCCACCCCGGTCACCGCCTTCCTCGACGCGGTCTGGCCGGCGCTCACCCCGGAAGGGCTGGTGCACGCCCTGCTCGGCGACCCGCAGCGGCTCGCCGCGGCGGCGGACGGGCTGCTCGACGCCGAGGAGCAGGCCCGGCTGTGCGGGCTCGCCGCCCCGGCCGGCACGAAGCTCGGGCGTACGCCGAAGGCCACGAAGTGGACGGCGGCCGACGCCGTGCTGATCGACGAGGCGGCCGGGCTGATCGAGCGGCCGGGCGGCTTCGGGCACGTCGTCGTCGACGAGGCGCAGGACCTCTCCCCGATGCAGTGCCGGGTGATCGCCCGGCGCAGCGAGCACGGGTCGATCACGCTCCTCGGCGACCTGGCCCAGGGCACCGCCCCGTGGGCCGCCGCCGACTGGCGGGAGTCCCTGCGTCACCTCGGCAAGCCGGACGCCGTCGTGGTGCCGCTGACCGTCGGGTTCCGGGTGCCCGCCGCCGTGGTCGCGTTCGCCAACCGGCTGCTGCCGGCGCTCGCCGTCGACGTGCCCCCGGCCGAGTCGCTGCGCCGCGACGGCGCGCTCGACATCCGTACCGTCGACGACCTGACCGCCGCGACGGTGGCCGAGGTGCGCGCGGCGCTGGCGTTCGACGGCTCGGCGGCGGTGATCGCCGCCGACGACGCGGTCGGCGGGCTGCGGGCGGCGCTGGAGGCCGCCGGCGTCGACACCGCGACCGTCGACGAGCCGGCCGCCGCGGCGCGCGTCACGGTGGTGCCCGCGACCCTGGTCAAGGGCCTGGAGTACGACCACGTCATCGTCGTCGAGCCGGCGGCGATCGTGGCCGCCGAACCGCGCGGCCTGCACCGGCTCTACGTGGTGCTCACCCGGGCGGTCTCCCGACTCGCCGTGCTGCACGCCCGGCCGCTGCCCGCCCCGCTGTGGTGACCCGGACTTGCGCCGGGGCGGTAGACAGGTGTCCGTGACGCCGTCGACGAGTCTCCCGTGATCCTCGCCCGCGCCGAGGCGGTCAGCCGCCGCTACGGCGACGTGCTCGCCCTCGACCGGGTCGACCTGGAGGTCTCCGCCGGCGAGCTGGTCGGCCTGCTCGGCCCGAACGGGGCCGGCAAGAGCACCCTGCTGAACCTGCTCGTCGGGCTGCGCCGGCCCACCGCCGGCCGGGTCGAGCTGTTCGGTGGCGACCCGCGCGACCCGGCGAGCCGGCGGCAGATCGGGGTCACCCCGCAGGAGACGGGCCTGCCCGGCACGCTGCGGGTCGGAGAGGTGGTGGACTTCGTCGCCGCCCACCATCCCGACCCGGTCCCCCGGGGCGAGCTGCTCGACCGCTTCGGCCTGGGCGAGCTGGCCCGGCGGCAGACCGGGGGCCTCTCCGGCGGGCAGCGCCGCCGGCTCGCGGTGGCGCTCGCCTTCGTCGGCCGGCCCCGGCTGGTGCTGCTCGACGAGCCGACCACCGGCCTGGACGTCGCGGCGCGGCACACCCTGTGGGAGGCGATCCGGGCGTTCCATGACGACGGCGGCACGGTGCTGCTGAGCAGCCACTACCTGGAGGAGGTCGAGGCGCTGGCCCGGCGGGTGGTGGTCATCGGGCAGGGCCGGGTGCTGGCCGACGACACGGTCGACGCGATCCGGGGCATCGTCGGCGTACGCCGGGTCAGCCTGGTCGCCGACGCGCTGCCCGCGCTGCCCGGCGTGGTGCGCACCGAGCGGGTCGACGGCCGCACGCACCTGCTCACCACCGACGCCGACGAGCTGGTGCGGGCCCTGGTCACCGCCGGGGTGGCGTTCGCCGACCTGGAGGTCCGCCCCACCTCGCTGGAGGAGGCGTTCCTCGCCATCACCGCGCCCGGCTCCGGAGCCGACCGTCCGACGACCGCCGTGGCCGGCCCGCCGGCCACCGCCTGAGGGGACGGATCTCCCATGCGCCTCGCCCTGGTCCACGCCCGCTACCAGCTCCTGGAGACGGTCCGCATCCCGGTCGCCGTCGTCGGCAGCGCCTTCTTCCCGGCCGTCGCGATGCTCTTCTTCGTGGTGCCGTTCGCCAGGAAGGACCCGGTCGCCGCCACCTACGCCACCGCCGCCATGGTCACCTTCTCGGTGATGAGCGCGAACATCTTCCAGTACGGCGTCGGGGTCGCCGAGGACCGCGACCAGCCCTGGAACCCGTACACCCGGACCCTGCCGGCCGGCCCCGCGCCCCGCTTCGCCGGGCGGGTGCTGGCCGGGCTGGCACTCACCTACCTCTCGCTGGTGCCGGTGGTGGCGATCGGGGCGGCGTTCACCGAGGCGCGGGTCAGCGCACCGGCGTTCCTGCTGGCCCTGGCGATCGTCACGGTGATCTCGGTGCCGTTCACGCTGCTGGGTCTCGCCATCGGCTACTCGATGCCCAGCAAGGCGGCGATCGTCGTGGCGCAGGTCGTCTTCTTTCCGCTCGCCTTCGGGGGTGGGCTGCTCTCCGCACCGGACCAGGCGCCCGGCTTCGTGGAGGCCGTCGCGCCGTTCCTGCCGACCCGAGGCGCGGTGGAGCTGATGTGGGCGGCGGTCGGCGACTACCCGGTCAACCCGCTGTCGATGGGCATGCTCGGGGTCTGGGTGGTGCTGCTGGCGCTGCTGGCCGGGTGGGCGTACCGGCGCGACGAGGGTCGACGGTTCAGCTGACGTTTCGGCCGATCCGCCACGTGGCGCGGCGGGTCGGTGCCACGATTCCGGCAGGGGCGTGCCGGCGTGGCCGTCCCCCGCCGAGAGGGGGGTCGACGTGAGCATCGTCCCGCCGGGCACACCCTGCTGGGTCGACCTCGCCACCCCGGGCCTCGCCGAGGCGCGGCGGTTCTACCCCGAGCTGTTCGGTTGGACCGGCCGGATCGACCCGGAGCCCGAGGCGGGCGGCTACACGGTCTTCCTGCTCGGCGGGCGGGCGGTGGCGGGTGCGGGCCCACCGGCCATTCCCGACCAGGTGCCGATCTGGTCGACGTACCTGGCGACCGACGACGCGGAGCTGGTGGCCGGCCGGGTCGAGCGGGCCGGCGGGCAGGTCGTGGTGCCCCCGTTCGAGGTCTTCGACCAGGGACGGATGGCGGTCTTCGCCGACCCCGCCGGGGCGGCGTTCAGCGTCTGGCAGCCGATGTCGATGCCCGGGGCCGAGGTCTTCGACGTCCCGGGGGCGCTGACCTGGACCGAACTGGTGACCCCCGATCCGGAGGGCGCGAAGGTCTTCTACGAGCTGGTCTTCGGCTGGCAACCGGACGACCAGCAGGCGGGCCCGGTCACGTACACCGGCTGGCGGCTCGGCACCCGGATCGTGGCCGGCATGGTGCCACCGCTCGGCGACGGGTTCCCCGCGGACACGCCCGCGTACTGGTCGGTGTACTTCGCCGTGACCGACGCCGACGCGGTCGCCGCCCGCGCCGCCGAACTCGGCGGCACCATCCTCGTCCCGCCCCAGACCGCCCCGGCGGGCCGCTACGCCGCCCTCCGCGACCCCCACGGCGCCCTCTTCAACATCCTCACCCGCCCCACCCTCACACCCCGTTGATCATGAAGTTGTTGCGGCGACACGCCGAGCGGAGCGACAACAACTTCATGATCAACGGGAGGAGTTCGGTGGGCGGGGGTGGGGGTGGGGGCGGATGGGGACCACCAGGGGGCCCTGGGCGCCGGGGATGACGCGGACCGTCGCGCGGTACCAGGTGGCCAGGAGTTGCTCGGTGAGCACCTCGCGGGGGGTGCCGGCGGCCACCACCCGGCCGTCGGCCAGCAGCACCATGCGGTCGGCGTACTCGCCGGCGATGGAGAGGTCGTGCATGGTGGCGAGCACGGTCAGGCCGTGCTCGCGGCGCAGCCGGTCGACCAGCTCCAGCACCTCCTGCTGGTGGCCGATGTCCAGGGCGCTGGTCGGCTCGTCCAGCAGCAGCAGGGTCGCGCCCTGGGCCAGCGCGCGGGCCAGGAAGACCCGCTGCCGCTCGCCGCCGGAGAGGGTGACCAGTTCCCGGTCGTGGAACCCGGCCAGGTCCAGCCCGTCGAGCACCTCGTGGGCGGCGGCCAGGTCGGCGGCGGACTCCCGGCCCAGCGTCGGGATGTAGGGGGTGCGGCCCAGCAGCACGTAGTCGAACACCGACATGCCGGCCGGCACGACCGGGGACTGGGCCACCGTGGCGACCACCCGGGCACGGTCGCGGCGGCGCAGCGCCTCGCTGGGCGTACCGAAGAGGGAGACGGCGCCCGGCGCCGGCAGCAGGCCGCCGACGGCGCGCAGCAGGGTCGACTTCCCGGCGCCGTTCGGGCCGATCACGGTGACCCACTCGCCGGCGGCGACGGTCAGGTCGACGCCGGCCAGGACCGGCGTGCCGTCCAGGCGCACGTGCAGGTCGCGCACCTCGACGGCGGGCACGGCGGTCACGTCGGGGGCCCGCACGGCCCCACCGTCCGCCGGCCGCGCGGCCGGCACGCGCCGCGCCCTCACCCGAGCATCCGGCGGGAGGTACGCAGCACCAGCACGAAGAACGGGCCGCCGAGCAGTGCGGTGACCACGCCGATCGGGATCTCCGACGGGGCGGCGGCGGTACGGGCCACCACGTCGGTCAGGGCCAGGAAGGCCCCGCCGAAGAGCAGCGAGAGCGGCAGGATCACCCGGTAGCTCGACCCGGCGAGCAGCCGGACGGTGTGCGGCACGATGATCCCGACGAAGCCGATCAGGCCGGACGCGGAGACGGCGGCGGCGGTGCCGAGCGAGGCGGCGGCGATGAGCAGGTAGCGGGACCGCTGCGGGTGCAGTCCGAGGCTCGTGGCCTCGTCGTCGCCGACGGAGAGCACGTCGAGCTCCCGTCGGTGCAGCAGCACCACGAACGCGGTGAGCAGGAAGTACGGCAGCACCAGCCGCACGTCGTGCCAGCCGGCGGTGGCGAGCCGCCCGAGCAGCCAGGAGTAGACCTGCTGGATGCTGTCGGAGTTGCGTTGCAGCAGGTAGGTCTGCCCGGCCGAGAGGAACGCGGAGACGGCCACGCCGGCGAGGATCAGTGTGGCGGTGGAGCGGCCGCGCCCGCCGGAGACGCCCAGCAGATAGGTCATCGCCACCGCGCCGATCGAGCCGACGAACGCGGCCAGCGGGATGGTGAGCGGCAGCCCGGTCAGCGCGCCGCCCGCCCCGGCGCCGAGGGTGATCACCGCCGTGACCGCGAGCCCGGCGCCGGCCGCCACCCCGAGCAGGTACGGGTCGGCCAGCGGGTTGCGGAACACGCCCTGGTAGCAGCCGCCGGCCAGGGCCAGCAGCCCGCCGACCAGCAGCCCGAGCACCACCCGGGGCAGCCGCAGCTCGGTGACGATGGCGATCTCGCGCTCGGAGAGACCGCTGTCGAGGTGTACCCCCGGGATGAGGTTCAGCAGCTCGGCCGCGACGCTGCCCGGCGGCAGGCTGACCGGGCCGAGGGAGACCCCGGCGACCAGCGCGACGAGCACCGCGGCGACCCCGGCGACGAGCCAGCGGGGCCGCAGCCCGGCGGGCCGGGACGCGGGGAGCGTCCCGGCCCGCCGGGCGGGCGGCGCCTTTACGAGCGGACGGCTCATGAACGGGTGCGGGTCACGCGGGGACCTTGGCGGTGGCGTCGACGATCACGCGGAGCAGGTCCACCACGCGGGGGCCCCAGCGCGAGGCGACGTCGTCGTCGAGGGCGACGATCTGGTTGTTCTTGACCGCCGTGACGCCCGCCCAGCCGGCGCGCGCCTTGACCGTCTCCGCGCTCTGCTTGCAGCACTTGGTGTCGGCGAGGAAGACGAAGTCCGGGTCGGCCTTGACGATCACTTCCTGGGAGAGCTGCGGGTAGCCGCCCTGCTTGCCGTCGGCGTCGGACGCGTCGGCGATGTTCTCCAAGCCGGCCAGGGCGTAGAGCGAGCCGATGTAGGTCTTGCTGGTGGCGGTGTAGAGCTCCGGGCCGAGCTCGTGGTAGTAGGTGAGCTTCTCGGCGCGCTTGGGCAGGCCGGCGACCAGCTTGGCGATGTCGTCCTTCATCCGCTTGGTCACGTCGGCGGCCTCGTCCGCGTGCCCGGTGAGGGCGCCCAGCTCGGTGATCTGCCGGTAGGTGTCGTCGAGCGTCGTCGCCGCCGGGGTCTGGTAGACCGGGATCTTCAGCGCGGTGAGCTGATCGACGATCTTGTTGCGGTCGTCGGAGAGGACCACCAGGTCGGGGCTCTTGCCGGCGATCGCCTCGGCGTTCGGGGTGAAGCCCGAGAGGTCGCTCTTCGGCGCGTCGGCCGGGAAGTTCGACTGGTCGTCGACGGCGGTGACCTGCTTGCCGGCGCCGATGGCGAAGAGCATCTCGGTGGCCGACGGGGAGAGCGAAACGATCTTCTCGGGCCGCTTCTCCAGCGTCAGCTTCCCGACGGTCACCGGGAAGGCGGCGCCGGCCGAGCTGGCGCCGGCGGCGGGGGTGTCGTCGGAGCTCTTCTCGGCGCAGGCGCCGAGGGCGAGCGCGGCCACCGCGAGGGTCGCGGCGAAGAGCCGGGGGGTACGTCTGAGCACGGGTCCTCCTGTCGGTCGAGGAGCGTGGTGCTTCGCCGACAGGGAGCAATGGCGCCCGTCCGCGAGGCGCCCTTCCTCGAGAGCGCGAGTCGCGACCACGGACGCAGGCGACCTGGCTCGTCCCCGCCACGCCCGGGTGCGGCGGTGGCGGGACATCACAGTTGCGGGACAGCGCCGGTTTCACACCGGCTTCGCTGCGCGTGGTCGGTAGAACCGTAGCGCACGCCCCGGACATGCCTCGACGATCCAGGGCGCATCGGCGCTCGCTGATCACCGACGGCGGCGACACGCCCTGGATCGACGTCTGCGGAGAGGGGGTGGGGCCCCGCCGGGGACGGAACGGGGCCCCACCGGGTCAGGAACTGGTGATGGTGACGTTGTCCACAGCCGCCTCGACCAGGCTCGCGCCCGAGGCGTCCGCCGCTTCGACGAGGATCCGCACCGACTGACCCGCGTACGGGGTGAGGTTGGCGTTGGCCACCGCCCAGGCGCCGTTGCGGTTGGTGGCCGCCCCGGACTGGGTGAACAGGGCCGTGGTGCCGCCGTTGTGCACCACGCTCACCCGGAGGTAGTCGGCCGACGAGGCGTTCGAGCCGTGGGCCAGGTACCAGGCGAGGGAGAGCGTCAGCGTGCCGCTCGACGGCAGGGTCACCGCCGGCGACCGGGCGCTGGTCACGCCGCCGTCGAGGTCGTAGTCACCGGCCGCCGTGCCGGCCAGCCGGCCGGTGACGAGGTCGTTGGCGCCGGCGTACGGGGCGAGCTGCTTCGCCCCGCTGGAGTTGGTCGCCTGGGCGGCGCCCCGCTCGAACGCCCCGGCGGTCGCGGTGTCGGTGCCGTTCGGGTTGATGGTCCAGCCGGTGGCCGTCTCGAAGGTGTCCGACCAGACCGTGGTGCCGCCGCCACCGCCGCAGTACTGGTCCTGCTTGCCGATGACCCGGTACGGGCAGTCGGCGTACTCGCTGATCAGCAGGACCGCCTCCCGGTTGCGCGAGGTCTGGGCGGGGATCACCTCGTCGGGCGGGTAGAAGCCGCCACCGCCGGCCGAGCCGGGGTACATCTCGAAGGTGTACGCCCAGATGCCGTGCTGGCCCCACATCCAGTCGATGCTGTCCCCGTCGGTGATGTAGAGGTCGCTGGACTGCTGCGGGGTGTAGCCGTTGGTGTTCGCCATCTGCTGGCCCAGCGTGGCGAAGGTGTTGTACTGGTCCGTCGACATCCCGGGGGCGGTGTTGTTGTACGTGTAGCCGAACGGCCAGAGCACCAGCTCCGAGTACGTGTGGAAGTCGATGTTGGCCTTGATCTGCTGCGTGCCGCCGACGACCCGGCTGTTCACGAAGTTGCGCAGCGCCGCGGTCTCCGGCGCGGAGAACGCCGACGGGCCCCGGTAGGTGTCCGACGAGGTGGAGCCGGACGAGCCGCCGCAGCAGCCCCACTGGTAGGACCAGTTGCGGTTCAGGTCGGTGCCGACGTACGACGAGCCGCTGTTCGGCTGCCGGTTCTTGCGCCAGGAGCGGTAGGAGCCGGTGGCGATGTCGTACTCGCTGCCGTCCGGGTTGACCGTCGGCACGATCCAGATCTCCCGGCTGTTCACGATGCTGGTGATCCGGGAGTCGCTGCCGTAGCTGTCGGTGAAGAGGTTGAGCAGGTAGACCGCCATCTCGACGGTCAGGTGCTCGCGGGCGTGCTGCTGGGAGTTGAACAGGATCTCCGGCTCGTTCTCGTCGGTGGCGACGTTGTCGGAGATCTTCACCGCCATCAGGTCCCGGCCCTCGTACGAGGAGCCGATGCTGATCTTCCGGGCGATCGAGGGATGGTCCGCGACCACCTTGTTCACCAGGGCGGTCAGCTCGGCGTAGTCGTGGTAGTTGGAGTCGGCGGGCGGGAAGGCTGCCGTGCCGACGTCCCCCTCGGCGTGGTGGTGCCCGTCGGCCGACGGGGCGGGGACCGCCTCCAGCCGGAAGCCGAGCCGGGTGATGGCCGCCGCCTCGGCGGGGGTGGCCGAGACGTTCAGCACGCCGTGCTCGACGAAGTCGATGGCGGCGCCGGTGCCGGCGACGGCGGTGCGGTCGTCGACCGTACGCGGGCCGAGCACCCGGTACGACGCCGCCGCGGAGTCGGCCCGGTCCGGGGCCGGCCGGGCTGTGGCCGGCGCGGCGGCGACCGTGAGCAGGGCGAACCCGGCTGCTACGGCGACCGCCAGGCGACGGCGGAGGGTGGTGTTGCGGAAGGCCATGGACAACCTCCTCGGGGGGCGGGAGGAGATCCCGCTCGGTGGAGGACACTTCACCACCGCTCACATGGTCATATCAACATCCATCGCTGCCCACTTTGCATGTCATCCTGATCCTCACATCGGCAAGGATTTTCCAACTGTCGACCTCTGGCGAAAGTTCCTTCCGGGCGGGACACTGACCCGCAACGATCGTCCGTCCCTGCGGAGGACCCATGGCCAGAACACGCCTGCGTACGGCCGCCCTCGCGGCCGCCACCGCACTCACCCTTCTCGGCACCGCGGCACCCGCCGTCGCTGCCGCACCCGTCGCGGCCCCGTCGACCAAACGACCGGTGGTCCACGACGAGCAGATCACCTTCCAGGACTGGTCCCGCTACCCCGACTGGCGTCGCGGCACCCACGCCGGCACCAAGGCCGTCCCCGGCCTCCGGCCGGGCGTGACGCTGGCCCGACCGCTCGGCACCACCGACTACACCGACCCGCACACCGGCGTCACCAAGAGCTGGGAGTACGCGACCTGGACCTCCCCGGTCACCCGGATCGGCTTCGACGCCACCGAGCTGATCGCCTCGTGGAACGCGAACACCCCGGCCGGCACCTGGATCCAGGTGGAGATGCAGGGCACGTACAACACCGGCGTCCAGACCAAGTGGTACGTGATGGGGCGCTGGGCCTCCGGCGACGCCGACATCAAGCGCACCAGCGTCAACCGGCAGGGCGACCCCTGGTCGACCATCTGGACCGACACCTTCAGCATCGACGACGCCTCCGTCGGGGTGCTGCTGCGGGACTACCAGCTGCGGCTCACCCTCTACAAGGCCCCGGGCCAGCGCGCCGCGCCGGTCGTGCACACCGTGGGCGCGATGAGCTCGAACGTCCCCGACCGGTTCACCGTCGAGCCGAGCGCCGGTGGCATCGCCTGGGGCAAGGAGCTCGCCGTGCCCCGCTATTCGCAGAACATCCACACCGGCCACTACCCCGAGTACGACGGCGGCGGCCAGGCCTGGTGCTCCCCCACCTCCACCACGATGGTGATCGAGTACTGGGGCCGCAAGGCGTCCGAGGAGGAGACCTCCTGGGTCGACCCGACCTACCCGGACCCGACGGTCAACCACGCCGCCCGGATGGTCTACGACTACCAGTACGACGGCGCGGGCAACTGGCCCTTCAACACCGCGTACGCGGCCAGCTTCCCCGGCCTGGAGGGACGGGTCACCCGGCTGCACTCGCTGGACGAGGTGGAGCGCTTCATCGCCGCCGGTATCCCGGTCGTGACCAGCCAGTCCTTCCTCGCCAGCGAGCTGGACGGGGCGAACTACGGCACCTCCGGGCACCTGTTCGTCATCGTCGGCTTCACCGCCGAGGGCGACGTGATCGTCAACGACCCGGCCTCGTCGAGCAACGACGTGGTGCGCAACGTCTACAAGCGTGAGCAGTTCGAGCAGATCTGGCTGCGGACCAAGCGGATCAACGCCAGCGGCGGGGTGTCCGGCGGCCCCGGCGGCGTCGTCTACCTGATCAAGCCCACGACGAAGCCGTGGCCGAAGGTGGCCGGCTCCACCAACTGGTGACCTGACACCGACCCGATCGAGGGGTCCGCGTCGCCCGGCTCAGGCCGGCGACCGGGCCCCTCGGCCGTTCCCCCATCCGGCGAGGCGCGAGCCTGCGGGCGCCGGAGGGGCCACGCCCTGAGGTTCTCCTTCGAGAGGTGCTCGCCGGATGTCTACGGGTTGGCCGACTTGCAACGTTGATAGGGCGTGACGTTCGAGGAGTACGCGTTCGCCCGCACTTTGGCGCTGGTGCGGCTCGCCCGGCTGCTGACCGGTGACGAGCATCGGGCCGAGGACCTGGTTCAGGATGTCCTCGCCAGGGCGTACGCCCGCTGGGCGCGCATCTCCCGGACGGATCGACCCGATGCGTACGTCCGACGGATGCTCGTCAACGCCCACCACTCGTGGTGGCGCCGGCGCAGCAGCCAGGAGATCTCCGTCGCCGATGTGCACGACCGGCCGGGCGCCATGGACGAGGCCGCCGGTGTCGCCGAACGCGACGCGCTGTGGCGGCTCGTCCGCACCCTGCCGGCGCGTCAACGCACCGTGATCGTCCTGCGCTACTACGAGGATCTCGACGACGCGTCGATCGCCGAGATCATGGACTGTTCCACCGGCACAGTTCGTACCCACGCGAAGCGGGCCCTGACGGCACTCCGCGAGCGGCAGGAAGCAACCGCATCCGCCTCCGCCCGGACAGGAGGAGAGTTCTGATGTCCAGCGACCTCGATCAGCAGCTCGCCACGACGCTCAAGCACCACGCGGGCGGCGACATCGACCCCGTGCCGATCGTGGAACACGCCCGGCGTCGCGGCCACCACCTCCGGCTGCGCCGCCGCTGGTTGACCGCCGGGGGGACGGCAGCGGCGTGCGTCGTCCTGGCCGCGGTGGTCATGGTGATTCCGTCCGGTCGGGCACCCGATGGCGGGACCATGTCGGCCACGGCACTCGTGCTGCCGGACGCACCGGGCCAGCCCGGTGCCATCGCACGGCCCGAGGTCGTGGGGGCCGACCCCGGCGTGGTGCACTTCACGACCGACAGCCTGGTCAGCGGCGCCTCGTCCGCGACCTGGAGCGCCGGCCGCGGGGTCGAGAGCGTCGAGTTCCGGGGCCCGACCGGGCAGGCCCGGTTCGCGTTGGCGCGCAGCGTCGCGACGCTCGACGGGCTACAGCAGACGCTGTCGTCGGCGGGGCGACCCCAGCCGCCGGTCGATGTGCGGGTCGGCGGCCGCCCGGGGGTCGCGTGGCTCGATACGAAGCTGTGGTTCGTCCGTTGGCAACCCGTCGACGGGCTCTGGGCTCAGCTCGACATCTACGCGACCGGCCGCGACGAGGCGACGGACGCGGCGAGTCGCGTCCGGTTCGACGGCGCCCACCGCTGCGTGGTGCCGTTCCGCCTGCGGTCGCTGCCGCCGGGTGGGCGGCTGCTCGGCTGCTCGGTCACGCTTTCCCGGACGGAGCACGGCTCCTTCGACGAGGCCTCGCTGACGGTAGGGGACGATTCCGGGCGCTGGCTGACGGTTCGGGCGCAACCCGTGCCGGGGCGCGACGCCAGGGAAGCCGACCTCGTCGCAGGGCCCTACCGGGCACGCCGGCAGGGCAGCGACGTGCTGGAGATGTTCGTCGAGCCATGCGTCGTCGAGGCGTTCCTCAAGGGTTGGGGGAACGGCTACACCGAGCCGGAAGGCCTGACGATTCTGAGCGGGTACCAGCCGGTCCGCGACCTCGACAACCTCGACACCTGGTGACACCACCGCAGCGCCGACACGGCGGATCCCACCGTCGCTCGTCCTGCTGCTGTGCGATTGGAGATCAGGCCGGAATCGATGGCAACAGTGGACTCCAGCGCGGCCGTGATGCGCCCGCCGACGTCGGCCCGGAGCAGGCGGGGATCATCGCCGACGCGCTAGTTGGAGGGCCCCGGCGTCTCCTGGTCCTGGTCCTCGCCGGCGAGGGCGGAGCGGAGCCGCTCCTTCTCGGCGCGACGACGCTCGGCGGCGGTGGCCATCTCCTCGGCCATCTCGTCCCGCCAGCCCTTCAGCAGGAAGAACGACAGGGCGGCCGAGAAGGCCAGCGCCACCATCAGCTTGATGAAGATGTTCATCTCGACCAGCCAGAGGGCCGCCAGCACGGCGACGAACAGGCCGAGCCGGCCCAGCGTGTACTTGACCGCCGCGCTCACGTTCCGCACTCCGTTCTCCGCCGCCGGGCCCCGGCGGCAGGTTCAGCCCGTCCGGCGGGCCAGCCAGTGGACGCCGTGGAACCAGACCACCGCGTACCCGAGGGTGAAGGTCGCCGCCCCCAGCCCACCGGAGAGCAGCGGCGGGAGACCGGCGGCGAGGCCGGCCACCACGAGCCCGGCGACCACGCCCACCGCGGCGGCCGCCAGCGCCGACACCACCCGGGCCGCGCCGAACTCCCAGGCACGGAAGTCGTCCCAGAACAGCCAGGCCGGCAGGATGATCGCCAGCCAGCCGTTCGACCGCCCGAATTCGCCGCTGCCGATCAGCGCGAACGCCCAGTCGAACAGCACCACCGCCAGCACGCCGATGACCAGGCCGGCCAGGCTCACCCCGAGCAGGTCGCCCAGGGTGAGGATGCGCCCCTCGGCGTCCCGCCGGGGGAATCCGCTCCGCTGCTCGGTCATGGTCTGGAAGGGTACGTGCCGCTCAGGCCCAGACCTGCTGCGGCTCGGCGCGGCGCTCGGCCAGGGACGCGGGGGCGTCGTACTCGCGGACCACCTCGTAGCGGGTGTTCCGCTCGACGGGACGGAAGCCGGCGTCCCAGATCAGGTGCAGCAGGTCGTCCCGGTGCATCGTGTTCGGGGTGCCGTACGAGTCGGCGTCGTGGGTGATCTTGTATTCGACGACCGAGCCGTCCAGGTCGTCGACGCCGAAGTTGAGCGAGAGCTGGGCCACCGAGAGCCCGTGCATGACCCAGAAGTTCTTCACGTGCGGGATGTTGTCGAAGAGCAGCCGGGAGACCGCGAAGGTCTTCAGCGACTCGGCCGGCGAGGCCATCGTCGTGCGGGCCTGGATCCGGTTACGGATCTTGCCGTCCGCCGAGTCGACGAAGTCGTGCTGGTAGCGCAGCGGGATGAAGACCGCGAACCCGCCGGTCTCGTCCTGGAGCTCGCGCAGCCGCAGCACGTGGTCCACCCGGTGCCGGGGCTCCTCGATGTGGCCGTAGAGCATCGTCGCCGGGGTCTTCATGCCCTTGCTGTGCGCCAGGGCGTGGATCCGCGACCAGTCCTCCCAGTGGCAGGCGTGGTCGACGATGTGCTGGCGGACCTCCCAGTCGAAGATCTCCGCGCCGCCGCCGGTCAGCGACTCCAGGCCGGCGTCCATCAGCTCGTCGAGGATCTCGTCGGCGCTCAGCCCGCTGATCTTCTCGAACCACTGCACCTCGGTCGCGGTGAAGCACTTGAGCTTGACGTTCGGCAGCGCCGCCTTCAGCTCGCGCAGCACCTTCGGGTAGTAGCGCCAGGGCAGGGTCGGGTGCAGGCCGTTGACGATGTGCAGCTCGGTGAGCTGCTCGTCCTCCATCTCCTTGGCCTTGCGGACCGCCTCGTCGATGCGCATCGTGTACGCGTCCTTCTCGCCCGGCTTGCGCTGGAACGAGCAGTACGCGCACGAGGCGGAGCAGACGTTGGTCAGGTTGAGGTGCCGGTTGACGTTGAACATCACCCGGTCGCCGTTGAGCTCGGTGCGCCGGTGGTGCGCCAGCCGGCCGAGCCACGCGAGGTCGTCGCTGTCGTAGAGGGCGATCCCGTCCTCACGGGTCAGCCGCTCGCCGGCGTACACCTTCGCTTCGAGCTCACGCTTGAGTCCGGCGTCCATCGAAAGCCACGTCCCTTCCACCTGCGGTAGGAATCGAGCGTACGTCGGCCCGCCGACGCCGCCGCAGCATGGTCGGCCCCGTACGCCGGTTCACCGAACTCACAGGCTCCCGTTACCTGCCGACGCATCGACATCGTTGCCTGGGTGCGGTAAGACAGGGTGGGACGTTCACCACACACTGGTAGCGTCCCGACGGCCGCGCCCACCCGGCGCGGCGACGCAGGCCGGACGGGGAGCGGAATGGGCGACAGCAGGCACGGGCGACGGCAGCGACGGCGGAGTCCGGTGATCTCGCCGGTGCTGCGCCCGGCGCTCTGGTCCGCCCTGCTCGGCGCCGTCGCCGCCACGGTCCTCGCCAACCCGGTCCAGGCCGACCCGTCGCTGCCCACCAGCGTCCCCGACACCGGGTCCCGGCCGTCCTACAGCGGCCAGCTCCAGCTCCCCGGCGGCACGCCGGCCCCCGGGCTGCCGGGCACGGTCCCGGGGCTGCCGGGCACGGTCCCGGGGCTGCCGGGCACGGTCCCCGGCGTGCCGGTCGGCAACGGCCCGCTCGCCGCCCAGATCTACGCCGCCGAGGCCCAGGTCGGGCAGCTCCGTGACCAGCTGCTCCTGCTCCAGCAGAAGCGCACCGAGGCCGAGACGCAGCGCGCCACCGCCGAGCGCGGCCTCGCCCTCGCCCGGGACGCGGTGGCGCGCGCCCAGGAGAGCGCTGACGCCGCCGCCGCGGGCGCCTTCAAGGCCGCCGCCGCCCTCCCGCCGGGCGAGTTCGCCAACGACCTGCACGAACTGAGCCGGCTCTCCCGGATCATCCGGGGCGAGAAGGCCGAGGGCGGCACCACCGCCGCCCAGGGCGAGGTGTTCCGGGCCCGCACCGGCGAGCAGGCCGCCAGCCAGGCGATGGTCTCGGCCGACTCCCGCCTCACGGGCGCCCGGACGGAATACTCCGCCGGCGAGAAGGCCCTGCGCGCGGCCGAGAAGAAACTGGACAAGCTGAAGCGGGACAACGCCGCCCAGCTCGTCGAGATCGAACGCCAGCAGGAGGCCGCCGAGCAGCGCCTCGGCGCCGGCTACCTCGGCAACGAGACCGCCAACGGACTGGCCGCCCACCCGACGGCGCTGAAGGCCCTGTCGTACGCCAGGGCACAGCTCGGCGACCCCTACCTGTGGGCCGCCGAGGGGCCGGACCGGTTCGACTGTTCCGGCCTGATCTACGCCGCCTACCGGTCGGCGGGCTACTACGGGCTGCCCCGGGTCTCCCGGGACCAGTACTACGCCACCCGGTCCCGCACCGTGTCCCGCACCGCGCTGCTCCCCGGTGACCTGCTCTTCTTCGCCTCCGGCACCAGCTGGACGACGATCCACCACATGGGCATGTACGTCGGCGGCGGCAAGATGATCCACGCGCCGACCACCGGCGACGTGGTGAAGATCTCCACCGTGCGCTGGTCGCGCCTCTACGCCGCCACCCGCGTCATCGGGGCGGTGCCCGCGCCGGTCAGCACCCCCTCGCCGACGCCGACGCCGAGCAAGCCGCCCGCGACGAAGCCGCCGACCAGCCCGAAGCCGACCCCGTCGCCCACCTCACCGTCGCCGAGCCCGTCGACGTCACCGTCGACCTCGCCGTCCCCGACGCCGACCGGCACCCCCTCGCCCACGGCCACGCCCAGCACGTCGACCTCGCCGTCGCCGTCCCCGAGCAGATCGGACGCCTCGTCGCCGAGCGCCTCGGCCGGCAGTGTGGCGCCGACCACGGCGCGGAGCAGTTCCGATCCGGCAGCCAGCACCTCGGCCAGCACGTCGACCACCGCCTCGGCGAGCACCGGCAGCTGAGCAAGGCCCCCGGGCCGACCGCCGGGATCGGCCCGACATCGCCCCCGGAACACGCTCCGGCTGTGCCGCCGGGCCGGAATGTGGCACGGTGACAGACAGGCACGCCCGGTCCGATGTCGCGGATCCGGGCGCGAGCGTGCGCGGAGGGCGAGCATGGCCGAGCAAGAGGTTCCGGCAGAGCCGGTCGACCACGGATCCGCGCCCGACCGGAGCCGTGCCGGGGCACCGCGTCCCCTGACGTCCGTCGGCGCACCGACGCCGGCCACAGCCGACGGCGCAGCCGGGTCGTCCGGGTCGTCGACCGTGCCACCCGCCGACGACGTACGCCGACAGCCCGCGGCGCCGGCCCGCGGCCGGGTGTCCGTGGCCACCGCCGCCGCGCCCGGTGAGAGCGACGCGGTGCCGCCGACCGGCCCGAGCGCCGGCACCACCTACCGGGCCGCCGGAACGGCCACCCCGGCGGCCGCTCCGGTCCCCGGGCAGCGGGGCACGGCGGGGGCGCGGGCCAGCGCCGCCGTACCGGGCATGCGGCGAATCTCGGCCGACGAGGCCGGGGCCGTCCGCTCCCGGACGGGCGAGGCCCGGATCTACCGGGCGGCGCCGGTCAACCCGGAGCCGCCGGAGCCCGCCCAGCCGCCGGAGCCGGCGCAGCCGCCGACCCCGCCCGTCCCGGAGCCCGAGCCGGCCCCCACTCCGCCGGTGCCGGGTCCGAACCCGCCGTCGCCGGCCCCTCCGGTCCCGTCCCCGACGCCGCCGGTCCCCGGTCCCTACCCGCCCGGCCCGGTGCCTCCAGGGCCGGGGCCCAGGCCGCCGGCCCCGGTACCGCCCGTGCCGGGTCCGCCCACGCCGCCACCCGGGCCGCCGGTGCCCGCCCCGCCGCCCCCGCCCGGCCCGACGCCGGCGCCACCGTTCCCGCCGCCGCCCCTCACGGCCGCCGCGAGCGCCGGCCCCGTCGCGGGCGCGCCGCCGTTCTCCGCGCCCCCGGCGGTCGTGCCCTCGTTCTCCGCGCCTCCGTTCTCCGCGCCCCCGGCGGTCACGCCGTCGTTCTCCGCGCCGCCGGCATCCGCGCCGCCGTTCTCTTCGCCGTCGGTGTCCGGGCCGCCGGCCGTGCCCGCTCCCGCGCTGCCGGGCTGGCCGCCGCCCACCAACCCGGGTGACCGCCGGCCAGGTGCTGCCGAGCCGGCCACCGCGCCCCGGGAGGCACGCCGGCTGAGCGGTCGCGTCGACGGCGGCTCGGCCACGCGCGTCGGGCAGGCCGGGGGCGCCCCCGCGGGCCGCTACGACGGCGGACCCGACCTGGGCACCATCTACGGCGCGGGTGCCGGAGCCGCCACCGAGGGCCCGGGCTTCAGCACCGTCTCGTTCCCGAACAACCCGGTGGAGAACTCCGGCTCGCTGACCGGGCACATCCTGGCCCAGGGCTGGACGGAGACCCCCACCGAGCAGCGCTCCAGCACGACCAAGGTGGTGGTCGTCCTGGCCGCCTCGCTGGGCCTGCTCGTGGCGATCAGCGTGCTGGTCGTGCTGCTTGCCAACGACACGGTGGGTGGGCTGGTGGGCGGCGTCCTGAACAAGTGAGCCGCGTACGACGACGATGGTGAGCCCGCCCACTACCCGTCCGTGGTCGGGTGGCGGGTTCGCCGTGTCGCCGTACACTGGTGGGGATCACTGACCCGGCGCGCCCTGCGCGCCCATGGGCGATCTTGCGGGCGATTCGGCGGCGTTCAGCTGCGGCAGGCCATCGCGAAGATGCGCCCCGCTCGAAAGGTATTTCTTGACGACCTTTGCTGAACCCAGCACGTTCCTGCCCGCCCTCGACACCGCCGACGCGCAGACCGCCGTCGAGCGGGACGGCACTGTCCAGGCCCCGGCCGCCCCGGTGACGCCCGAGGCCACCGACTTCGCCGCGCTGGGGCTGCCCCAGCCGCTGGTCCAGGCGCTCGCCCGGCAGGGCATCACCACTCCGTTCGAGATCCAGCGCGCCACCATGCCGGACGCGCTCGCCGGCCGCGACGTCCTCGGCCGGGGCCAGACCGGCTCCGGCAAGACCCTGGCCTTCGGCCTGCCCCTGCTGGCCCTGGTGGCCGACCGCAACCGGGCCCGGCCGTTGCGCCCCCGGGCTCTGGTCCTGGTGCCGACCCGGGAACTCGCGATGCAGGTCAACGACGCGCTGATGCCGCTCGGCAAGGCCGTCGGCGTGTTCCTGAAGACCGCCGTCGGCGGCGTGCCGTACGACCGGCAGATCGACGCGCTGCGGCGCGGGGTGGAGATCATCGTGGCCACCCCGGGCCGGCTGGGCGACCTGATCGCCCGGGGCGTCTGCCACCTGGACGACATCGAGGTCACGGTCCTCGACGAGGCCGACCAGATGGCCGACATGGGCTTCCTGCCCGAGGTCACCGAACTGCTGGCGAAGACGCCGGCCGGCACCCAGCGGCTGCTCTTCTCGGCCACCCTGGACGGCGACGTCGACGCGCTGGTCAAGCGGTTCATGACCGACCCGGTGACGCACTCCACCGCCCCGTCCACCGCCTCGGTGTCCACCATGGACCACCACATGCTGCTGATCCCGCCGCACGAGAAGTTCCCGGTCGCCGCGTCCATCGCGGCCCGGGACGGTCGGACGATGGTCTTCGCCCGCACCCAGCTCGGCGTCGACCGGCTGGTCGAGCAGCTGGCCGCCGTCGGCGTACGGGCGGGCGGGCTGCACGGCGGCAAGACCCAGCGGATGCGTACCCGCACGCTGGCCGAGTTCCGTGAGGGACGGGTGAACGTCCTGGTCGCCACGGACGTGGCGGCCCGGGGCATCCACGTCGACGGTGTGACGCTGGTGTTGCACGTCGACCCGCCGAAGGACCCGAAGGACTACCTGCACCGTGCGGGGCGTACCGCCCGGGCCGGCGAGTCCGGCGCGGTGGCCACGTTGGTGCTGCCGAAGCAGCGGCGGACCACGCTGGCCATGCTGGAGAAGGCCGGCGTGGCACCGGCCGAGACCCGGGTGCGGGTCGGCGACCCGGCGCTCGCCGAGCTGATCGGCGCCCGCGAGCCGAGCGGCGTCCCGGTGCGCATCGAAATCGAGGAGCCGCGCCGGCACGGCGACCGGCCGGGTGGCCCGCGCCGCTACGGCGACCGCGACACCCGGGGCGAGCGCCGCTACGGCGACCGGCCGCAGGGCGAACGGCGCTACGGCGACCGCCCGACCGACAGCCGTGGCTACGGCGACCGGCCCCAGGGCGAGCGGCGCTTCGGCGACCGGGGCGGCTTCCGGCCCGAGGGCCGGGGGCGCGACGACCGGCCGCGCGACGACCGGCGGGGCTTCGGCGGGCGTCCGCCGGCGCGTACCCACTGACTGACAGCGTCATCCACGAACGCCGTCGCGGGGCCCAGGCTCCGCGACGGCGTTCGCGCATCCGCTGCCGGTGTCGGCCGGGTCGCGTAACGTCCGGCTCATGCCGACCATGCCGAAGTCGCTCTTCTGGACCCGGACGGACACCGCCGGCGCGGAGCACGCGCTGTTCGACGACGGCCGTGGGCTGACGGCGCGGGGCACGCTCACGGCCGTCGACCCGATTCCCTACACCTGCCGCTACCAGCTCGCCACCGACCCGGAGTGGGCCACCCTCCGCGCCGAGGTCGAGGCGGAGGGCACCGGGTGGCTGCGGAGCGTACGCCTGGAGCGGGTGACCGACGGGTGGCGGGTGACCACCGCCGAGCAGGGTGACCTGGACGCGGCGCTGCGGGCGGCCGGCCACCCGCCGGTCGGGCTGCCCGGCACCGACGACCCGGACCGGCTGGCCGGGGCGGTGGACGTCGACCTCGGCGGGGCGGCGCTGTTCAACGCGCTACCGGTGCGCCGGCTCGGGCTGCCCCGCGCCGCGGCCGACACCCCGCACCGGATCGACGTCGCCTGGGTGCTGGTGCCCAGCCTGCTGGTGCTGCCCGCCGAGCAGGTCTACACCCCGCTCGGCCCCGGCCGGGTCCGCTTCACCAGCGACACCTTCACCGCCGACATCGACCTCGACGGCGACGGCTACGTGGTGCGTTACCCCGGGCTGGCCGAGCGCGTCGACCCGCGCTGACCGGGCTGCGGACGCCTCCCCCGACGACCCGGGCCGGCCAGGCTGGCCCAGCCACCCCCCGCCGGCTCAGCCATCCCGCCCGGCTCAGGCCCGCGAGGCGGCTCAGGCCGGCCAGGCGCCCGTGCTGAGGAAGCGCTCGACGGTCGCCAGGTGCGGGGTCGGGTCCAGTCCCTGGGCGGCCAGCCAGTCGTCGGAGTAGTAGGTGTCGGCGTAGCGGTCGCCGGCGTCGCAGATCAGCGTGACCACCGAGCCGGTGCGGCCCTCGGCGAGCAGCTCCGCGATCAGCCCGAAGGCGCCCCACAGGTTGGTGCCGGTCGAGCCGCCCACCCGGCGGCCGAGCACGGCCGACCCGGCGCGCATGGCGGCCAGGGAGGCAGCGTCGGGCACCTGGACCATCCGGTCCACCACCGACGGCACGAACGACGCCTCGACGGTCGGCCGGCCGATCCCCTCGATGCGGGAACCCCGCCCGGTGCGCACCGACCAGTCGGCGGCCTGCCAGGCGGGATAGAACGCGGAGTTCTCCGGGTCGACCACGCACAACTTGGTGGGCAGCCGCTGGTAGCGGGCGTACCGGCCGATGGTGGCGCTGGTGCCGCCCGTGCCGGCGCCCACCACGACCCACGCCGGCACCGGGTGCCGTTCCAGGGCCAGCTGCGCGTAGATCGACTCGGCGATGTTGTTGTTGCCCCGCCAGTCGGTGGCGCGCTCGGCGTAGGTGAACTGGTCCATGAAGTGCCCGCCGGAGTCCTCCGCCAGCCAGCGGGCCTCCACGACCACCTTGGCCGGGTCGTCGACGAGGTGGCAGCGGCCACCCTGGAACTCGATCTGGGTGATCTTCTCCGGCGAGGTGGAGGCGGGCATCACCGCGATGAACGGCAGCCCCAGCATCCGCGCGAAGTACGCCTCGGAGACCGCCGTCGAGCCGGAGGACGCCTCCACGATCGTGGTCTCCGGGCCGATCCAGCCGTTGCACAGCCCGTAGAGGAAGAGCGAACGGGCCAGCCGGTGCTTCAGCGAGCCGGTCGGGTGCACCGACTCGTCCTTGAGGTAGAGGTCGATCCCCCACGACCGGGGCAGCGGGAACGGCAGCAGGTGGGTGTCGGCGGAGCGGTTGGCGTCCGCCTCCACGGCGGCGATCGCCTCGGTCACCCAGCGCCGGCTGGCCTCGTCGCACCGGTCGATGTGAGTCACGTTCGAAACTTAGCAAGCCGACTCACCGCGTATCGGCCCCGATCCGGCGGCGCTGGCGGCGCTGCCCGGCCCTGCCGGCCGCGAGGATCAGCGGGGCGAGGCGCACGGCGACGCCGGGCAGCGCGTCGAGGAGCCGGACCTGCGCGCCGCGCCAGCGGGGGACGCTGACCACCGGGCGGGGCCGCCGGGCCAGCCGCGCGGCCCGCCGGGCCACCCGCTCGGGGGTCAGCAGCGTCCCCGTGAAGGAGGCCGCGGCGCCCGGGTCGTCGAGCCGGTCGTGCAGCATCGGCGTCCAGATCCCGTCCGGGCACAGGCACGACACGTGTACGCCCCGGTGCCCGGCCAGCCGCAGGTCGGCGAGGGTGCCGATGCTGAACGCGACGAGGGCGTGCTTGCTGGCCGCGTAGACGGTCTCGCCGGGCGCGGCCACCAGACCGGCCAACGACACGACGTTGACCACGTGCCCGTGCCCCTGTTCCCGCATGACGGTCAGCGCGGCGAGGGTGCCGTTCATCGCGCCGAGGGCGTTGACCTCGATTACCCGGCGACGGGTCGCCGCGTCGTGCTCCCACGAGGGGCCGGTGACGAGGATCCCCGCGTTGTTCACCCAGAGGCCGAGCCCGCCCCGGCCGGCGGCCTCCGCGGCGACGGCGGCGCAGGCGTCCTCGTCGCGTACGTCCAGCCGGCGCGACCAGCCGCCCAGCGGGGCGGCGGCACGGGCCACCGCCTGGTCGTCGTGGTCGGTGAGGAGCACCGGCCAGCCGTCGGCGTGCAGCGCGGCGGCGATGGCGCGGCCGAGGCCGCCGGCCGCGCCGGTGACCACCGCCGTCCCGGGGGCTGGCTTCGTCATCGGCGCACGCTATCGCCGCCCGCGACCGCGCGCCAGGGCCGGCCGGACGCGGCTGTGCGGTGGCCGACGGGCAGGTGGCGGAACGCGGCCGTGCGGCGACCGACGGCCGGAGGTGGCGGGACGCGGCCCTCGGGGCGGTCGGGAGGGCGGGGGTGGCGGGTCAGGCGGTGGGAGGCACCGGGGCCTGTGGCCGGTTCTCCCACTTCGTGGAGAGGGCGATGCCGGTCCGGGTGGAGGCGACGCCCGGGGTCCGGTTCAGCCGCACGATGAGCCGCTCCAACTCGGCGATGGTGCCGACCCTGGCCTTGAGCAGGAACGACTCGACGCCGGCCATGAAGTAGCAGGATTCGATCTCGGGCATCTGCCGGAAGGCTTCCAGCACGTCGTCGGTGTCGCCGCCGGAGTCCTCGACGATCCCGATGAGCGCGGTGACGGCAAAGCCGATCGCCTCGGGCTCCACCTCCGCCCGGTAGGCCCGGATCACGCCGCTGGACTCCAGCTTGCCGACCCGCTCGTGCACGGCGGGCGCGGAGAGGCCTACCTGCCGGGCCAGCTCGGCGTAGGACAGGCGGGCGTTGCCGCGCAGCAACTCCACGAGGCTCAGGTCGATGGCGTCCACGGACTGTGACCCTAGCGGTCCGGGCGTAACGTCGGGCATCCGGCGCGCGTTGGACATGACAGGGTGTAGTCGCTTGCAAACCGTCAGTCAAGGGGGCCGCGCGCAGGTAATATTTCCTAACTTCCCACTCAGTGCGTTTTTCGCGTTTGGCGGACAGGCCAGGTCGCTGGTGCTGTAATTGCCATACGTCCCTCATGACGGCTCTGGGCTCGCACCGGCCGGGGGCAGTGTGTTCAGCCGGGGGCTTCGTCGACGCGAGGAGGGGGCTGTGGACACTGGAGATCGCCTGCTGACACCGGGTGAAGTTGCCGCGCTGTTTCGGGTTGACCCGAAGACTGTGACGCGCTGGGCAGCGGCGGGCCGGATAGGCAGCATCCGGACTCCAGGCGGGCATCGCCGGTTTCGGGAATCCGAGGTGCGGGCCCTGCTTGAGGGGGAGGGCATGTTGGACGAGGCGGAAGACGTCGGCAAGCCGCGTAACGCGGGGCCGGCCGCCTCGACCGGGCCGGGCCCGGCCAACGCCGGCATGTACTGAATGGTGCGGATCGTCACGCGGGCCGGACGGAAGCTCCGGTCCGCGTCCCGGTGAGCCGGGCCCGGGTCACTCCCGCGCCACGCCCAGCTCACCCGACCAGCGACGGAACAGCGTGTGCGGTACGCCGAGGGCGTCCAGCACCTTGCCGGCCACGAAGTCGACGAGCTGCGGGGCGGAGGCCGCCGCCCCGGCGCCGTAGAAGCCGGGGCTGGCCGGCAGCACCACCGCTCCGGCGTCGTGCAGCGCGATCAGATGCTCCAGGTGGCTGCGGGTCACCGGCGTCTCCCGGGGCACCACCACCACCGGCCGGCGCTCCTTGAGGTTGACCTCGGCGGCCCGCTGCAACAGGTCCTTGGAGAGCCCGATCGCGATGCCGGCGCAGGCCGCCGTGCTCGCCGGGACCACCGCCATCCCGCGTACCCGGTAGGAGCCGCTGCTCGGGCCGGCGGCGAGGTCGCCGGCGGGCCAGTGCCGCACGTCGGCTCCCGCCAGGTCGCGGCCCAGCCAGGCGGCGAGGTCGTCGGCCCAGTGCGCGTCCCGGAACGGGCGCCCGGTCTCGTCGAGGACGGTCAGCCGGGCGGCCCGGGAGACGATCAGGTCCACCGGCTCGCCGGCGTCGAGCAGCGCCCGCACGACGGCCGCCGCGTACGGCGTGCCGGACGCCCCGGAGACTCCGACCACCCATGGTTCGCGCATGCCCTCCAGCCTGCCTGGTCCTCCCCTTCCGATGCCGGGCACCCCGCTCGGAGCGTCCGTGATGTCCCGCTCGGGGGTCGGTTGTGCGCCGACGGGCGCGATGTCGGGTCGGGAGCGCGGCCATCCCGGCGGCCTGCCATGCTGCCGGTGGCGATTCCCCCGCGAAGCAGGATCGCCCCCGGGGAGGAATCGGTGATGACCGGCGAGGTCCTCTGGTCGCTACGGTCGGAGTGCCCCATCCCGCCCCGGCTCTCGCCGCACGCCGACCGGGTGCAGGAGTGGCTGGTCGGCGACCTGCTGCCGGGCCTCGGCCTGGCGACTGACGACGCGGCGCCGCAACGGCTGGCGCACGCCGGCGTCGCCCGGTACGCCGGCCGGCTCTACCCCGGCGCCACCGAGGCCGACCTGCGGGCGCTGACTGCCCTGTTCACCTGGTTCTTCCTGGTCGACGACGCGTGCGACCGGCCGGGCCGGCTCGACGCCGACCAGATCCGGGCGCTGCGCGCCGGCGCGCTCACCCTGCTGCACGCCGGTCCCCGGCTCCGGCACGCCGGCCTGACCGGGCCGCTGAGGCGGCTGCTGGTGCACGCGTGGCGGGAGCCGCGCCGGCGGATGCCGGCCCGCTGGCGGCTGCGCTTCGCCGGGGCCGTCGCCGACCATCTCGACGGCACGTGGCGGGAGGCGGCGAACAAGGCGGCCGGCCGCCGCCCCGGCGTCGCCGAGTACGTCGCGCTGCGGCGCGCCACCTCCGCCGCGTACGTGTCGTATCCGCTGGTGGAGTTCGTCACCGGCCGCCCGCTGCCCGACCCGGTCCACCACCACCCGCTGCTGCGGGAGATCGCCGACACCGGCAACGACCTGCTCTCCTGGTACAACGACCTCGCCTCGCTGGAGCGCGACGAGGCCACCTCCGGCGGGCACAACCTGGTGCTCGCGACGGCGGCCGAGCAGCGGGTGCCGGTGGAGACCGCGGTCGGCCTGACGGCCGAGCGCTGGCGGGCGTCGATGCGGCGCTTCGTCGAGCTGCGCGCCGGGCTGCCGTCGTTCGGCCCGGCGCTGGACCGGGCGGTCGCCGACCACCTCGACGGGGTGGCGAACGCCGTCCGGGCCACCGTCGACTGGACCCTGGAGAGCACCCGCTACGGCGGAGGAGGCCGCCTCGTCGAGGCTTCCGCCGGCGGAGGGACCCCTTCCTGACCGGTCAGGCGCGCAGGCCGAGGCGGACGACCAGGTCGAGCAGGGCGAAGACGAACAGCGCGATGCCGACGAAGCCGTTGGCGGTGAAGAAGGCCCGGTTGACCTTGCTCAGGTCGGTCGGGCTGACCACCAGGTGCTGGTAGCCGAAGGCGACGGCGGTCAGCGCCAGACCCACCCACCAGAGCCAGCCGAAGCCGACCAGCGCCCCGAACCAGACGAACAGCGCGAACGTCACCACGTGCGCGACGGTGGAGGCGTGCAGCGCGAACCGCAGCCCGTAGCGGGCCGGCACGCTGTGCACGCCGATCTGCCGGTCCACCTCGGCGTCCTGGCAGGCGTAGATCAGGTCGAACCCGCCGATCCAGAGGCCGACGGCCACGCCGAGCAGCCACGCCGGCCAGGAGCCGTCGAGGGTGCCGGTGACGCCCAGCCAGGCGCCGACCGGGCCGACGGCCTGGGCGACGGCCAGGATGGCGTGCGGCCAGTTGGTGAACCGCTTGCCGTACGGGTAGACGACCAGCGGCACCACGGCGAGCGGCGCGAGCACCAGGCAGAGCGGATTGAGCAGGGCGGCGGCGGCGAGGAAGACCACGAGCGCGACCGCCGCGCCGGTCCAGGCCGTCCGCACGCTGACCGCCCCGGTGACCAGCTCCCGGCCGGCGGTACGCGGGTTCCGCGCGTCGATCCGCCGGTCCAGGATCCGGTTGGCGGCCATCGCGAACGTCCGCGCGCCGACCATCGCCACGGTGATCAGCAGCAGGTCCAGCCACCGGACCCGCCCGCCGTCGACCTGCATGGCGGTGAACGCCGACAGGTACGCGAACGGCAGCGCGAACACGGAGTGCTCGATCGCCACCAGCTTGAGGAAGGACTTCACCCGGCCCGGCCCCTGCACCGGTTCGACGGCGGTGGCCATCAGATGCCGTACTCCTTCCAGCGCTTGTCGACCAGGGAGACGACCTCCGGGGCCATCCGCATCTCCTCCGGCCAGCCCCGGCTGTAGCCCTCCTCGGGCAGCTTGCGGGTCGCGTCGACCCCCGCCTTGCCGCCCCAGAACTGCTGGTAGGAGGCGTGGTCGAGGTGGTCCACCGGGCCCTCGGTGAGCAGCAGGTCGCGGGCGTAGTCGACGTTGCCGAAGGCGCGGAAGGCGACCTCGTTGTAGTCGTGCACGTCGCAGTCCTCGTCGACGATCACGATCAGCTTGGTCAGCGACATCATGTGCGCGCCCCAGATCGCGTTCATGACCTTCTGGGCGTGCTTCGGGTAGCGCTTGCGGATCGACACGATCGCGCAGTTGTGGAAGACCCCGGCGGCGGGCAGGTCGTAGTCGACGATGTCCGGGATCAGGAAGCGCAGCAGCGGCGCGAAGATCCGCTCGGTGGCCTTGCCGAGGCCGTGGTCCTCCTGCGGCGGCTGCGACGTGACGATCGAGTGGTAGACCGGGTCGCGCTGCGTGGTCATGCACTCGATGTGCATCACCGGGAAGGGCTCGACCGGCGTGTAGAAGCCGGTGTGGTCGCCGAACGGGCCCTCCGGGAGCCGCTCGCCCGGCTCGATGTAGCCCTCCAGGACGATCTGCGCGTGCGCCGGCACCTGCAACGGGACGGTCAGGCAGTCCACCATCTCGACCCGCTCGCCGCGCAGGTACCCGGCGAACAGGTATTCGTCGATGTCGGCGGGGAGCGGCGCGCTGGCCGAGTACGCCACCGCCGGGTCGGTGCCGATGGCGATCGCCACCGGCAGGCGCTGACCGAGCCGCTCGGCGACCGCGTGGTGCGCCGTGGAGTTCTTGTGGATCTGCCAGTGCATGCCGATGCTGTTGCGCGAGTGCTGCTGCAACCGGTACAGCCCCAGGTTGCGCTTGCCGGTCTCCGGGTGCTTCGTGTGGGTCAGCCCGAAGTTGTGGAAGATCCCGCCGTCACCCGGCCAGACCTGCAACCCCGGCAGCCGGTTCAGGTCGACGTCGTCGCCCCGGTAGACCACCTGCTGGCAGGGGGCGGTCCTGACCTTCTTCGGCGGCATCGACGTGAGCTGCCTGACCTTGCCCAGGCCGTCCATCATCCCGGAGAGGCCCACCGGCAACTCCGGCTTGAGCATGTTGCCGAGCCGCTCGCCGATCTCGTCGAGGTTCTCGACGCCGAGCGCCATCGCCATCCGCTTCTCGGTGCCGAAGAGGTTGATCACCACCGGCATCTCGCCCCGGGTGGGCCGCTCGAAGAGCAGCGCCGGGCCGCCCGCGCGGACCGTCCGGGTGACGATCTCGCTGATCTCCAGGGTGGGATCGACCGGCGCGCTCACCCGCCGCAGCTCGCCCGCGCGCTCCAGCGCCGCGAGGAAGTCCTTGAGATCGGTGTACGGGAAGCCACGAGCCGCCATGCCTGCCAGTCTCCCGCACGGACCTGGGCGGCGACCACGCCGGGTGGTGTGACACCGGCGATCCACCGGTACGGCGGCGCGGGAACAGCCGGGTCGCTTCTGCCGGCGGAGTCCACGCCATCGAACATCGTCGCTTCAGCGGGCCGGATCGGGCGGCCGGCGCTCACTAGGATCAGGTCCGCCGACCGGGCCGGCGGTGATGCTCCGCCGCGGCTCCGCGGACCGGCCCACCCCCACGAAGGAGATCGATGACAACTGTGCGCTTCCCGCGCGGCAGCGTGCTGCGCGCGCTGACGGTGCTGGCCGTCGTCACGGCGGGCGTCGGCACGGTGGCCGGCCCGGCCGCCGCGCGGACCGACCCCGGCTGGGTCAGCGGCTGGCTCAACGACCTCACCGTCGGCGCGGCCGGTGCGCCCGGCCGGACGGCACCGCTGGACCTGAGTAGCAGCGGCGCGACCGCTCCCCGGGTCACCGTCGACCTGACCGGTCTCGCCGGCGTCGCCACGGCCAGCTTCCCCAACTGGTGTGTCACGGAGGGCACCTCGGTGACCTGCCCGATGCCGCCGGAGGCGACCCCGGACGAGTACGGCACCGTCAACGGCACGGTGCCGGTGGTGTTCCGCGCCGCCTCGGGCGCCGTCGACGGCGCGACCGGCACGCTGGACTACACGGTGCGGGCCGACGGGCTGGAGCCGTACACCCAGCAGGCGACCGTCAGCGTGCGGTCCGGCGCCGACGTTCTCGACCTGGTCGACGAGTACGTCTCGGGCGCCGAGGTCGGCGACGTCCACGCCGTGCCCGTGGCCGTGGTCAACGCCGGTGACCAGCCGGCCGAGGATCTCCGGGTGACCTTCCGCTTTCCGGTCGGCCTGCAACCGGCCAGCTACCGGAACTGCCGGTACGGCACCGATCCGGTGCTCGCCACGGTGGTGGTCTGCACCGTGCGGGGCACGTTCGCGCCCGGGATCCGGCACGAACTGCGGAACGGCCTCGCGACCACGGTCGGTCCGGCCGCCCTCGGCGACAAGCGCATCACCCAGTTCGTGGAGCCGCTGGCCACTGCGGGGCCGCTGCCCGGCAATGTGCGGCTGACCCGCCGGGAGGCCGATCGCGCGCTCCGGCTGCGGCCGGTCGGCGGGACGCTCGATCCGGTCACCGCCACCGGCCCCGGCGGCGGGACCTACCTGCGCGACATCCACGGAGCCTTCGACGTCGTCGCCGTCGGCGCCACCGTCACCGGTGCCGTCGGTGCCACCGTGCGGGTGACCGTGGGGATCCGCAACGACGGTCCGGGTGTGCCGGACGGCACCGTCTCCGGTGGCAACGCCGGCGGGTTCCTCTTCACCCCACCGGCCGGCGTGACCGTGCTGGCCACCCCTCCCGGCTGCTCGCCGACCGGCGACGACGAGGGCGGCGCTCCGACGTCCTGGGTCTGCTGGCTGGGGGCGGTGTTCCCCGCCGGGCAGAGCTTCACGGTTCCGTTCGACCTGCGGATCGACGGGCCCGCGGGCGCCCCCGGCGAGGTCAGGTCGTACTACGACTACCCGCGTCCGGACGACGATCCGGCCGACAACGCCGCCCCGGTCACCCTCGGCTGACCGGAGAACGGCGCCCCTCGACGGAGGTGGGCCGACGGGTAGGGCCGGCCCCGGGCATACCGTGGCCGGCCTTCCCGCCCTCGGCTGCACAGGTTCGTCAGCGGGCGGTCGGCTTCCAGGCGTACGCGGCCAGGGGCGCGTCGAGCGGCGCGCCGGTGAGCCGGTTGGCCAGGGTGGAGATGGTGTACGTGCCGACGCCGAGCACCACGTCCAGGGCGTGCCGGGGTTGGTAGCCGGCCGCCAGGAAGGTGGCGATCCCGTCCTCGGGAACCGCGCCCCGGTGGTCGAGCACGGCGAGGGTGAAGCACCGCAGCGCCTCCAGCCGGTTGTCGGGCAGCGGCGTGCCGGCGCGCAGCGCGTCGATCAGCTCGGGCGTCGCGCCGTGCCGGGCGAGGGCGGCGGTGTGCATGGCGACGCAGAGGTGGCACTCGTTGCGGGTGGCGACCGTCATGACGACGACCTCCCGCTCGACCGGGTCGAGGGCGCACTTCTCGAAAATGCCGTTGACGGTGAGGAACCCGGTGAGCAGTTCCGGGGACTCGGCCATCAGGCCGACCGCGGCGGGCAGGTGCCCGAGCCTGCGGCGTACGCCCTCGATGGTCGGCCGGGCGGCGGCGGGTGCGGTGTCGGCGGTGTGCGCGGTGAACGGGGGCACGGCAAGCCTGCTCTCGGGGGTCGGGGACGGCCGGCGCGGCCCGATCGGCGACGCGCCGCGCGTGACGTAGGATCGTCAACGTGGTTGTCGAAATAGTAAACGGGGTTGTCGAACGTGGCAACGGCTGACCCCGACCGGCCCGGCTTCCTGCTGCCCCTGCTGCTGCTGGCCGGCTTCCGTACGCTCATCGACGACCTGCACGCGGAGCTGGCCCGGCAGGGACACCCGGAGCTGCGGCCGCTGCACGGCTTCGTCCTCCAGGCCGTCGGCGCCGAGGGCACCACCGCCACGGAGCTGGGCCAGCGGCTCGGCGTCTCCAAGCAGGCGGCCGGCAAGACGGTGGACCGGCTGGTCGCCCTCGGTTACCTGGAGCGCGCCGACGACCCGCGCGACGCCCGGCGCAAGCTGGTCCGGGCGACCCCGCACGGCCTGGACGGCCTGCGCCGCTCGGCGGCCGTCTTCGACCAGCTCCGGCAGCGGTGGGCCGCCACCCTCGGCCCCGACCGGGTCGCCGCCCTGGAGGACGACCTGCGCGCGGTCACCCCGGCCAACCCGTTCCGCCTCGACGTGCCCGGCTGGTTCGGCGGCTGACCCCCGGCCCGGGGAGCCCACGCCCGCGCGCCTACGCGGCGACCAGCGGCGACGACGCGGCCTGACCGCCCGGTCGCGGCTTCTCGGTCTCGCGCCTACGCGCCGGAGTAGAGCCGTTCAGGATCGACCAGCACCACATCGGGTCGGTGGACGGCGAGCTGCCGCAGTTCGGCGGTGAACCCCTCGACGCTGGCCAGCAGCAGCCGCGCGCCTCGCGCGTCGAGCCCGGGGCGGGCGACGGGCACCACGCTGGCATACCGGGGCTGGGAGCGCCGCCAGACGTCCGCGCCGCGGTTATACGTCTTGCGGGGGCTGGCTCAGTCCAGGCCGCCGTAGGAGTGCAGGCCCTCGAAGAAGATGTTCACGCCGAAGAGGTTCATCAGCATGGTGAGGAAGCCGACGACGGCGAGCCAGGTCGCGACGTTCCGCTTCACGCTCGGGGTGGCCCGGGCGTGCAGGTAGCCGGCGTAGATCACCCAGGAGATGAACGACCAGGTCTCCTTCGGGTCCCAGCCCCACGGCCGCCCCCAGGCCGCCTCGGCCCAGATCGCCCCGGCGATCACCGCGAAGGTGAAGACCGGGAACGCGAAGGCGTGCAGCACGAAGGTCAGCCGCTCCAGCGCCGCCGCCGCCGGCAGCCGCTTCGCCAGCGTGTACGGGAAGCTGCGCCGGCCCTGCTCGTAGCCGGAGCGCATCAGGAACGCCACCGCCGGCACCGCGCCCAGCAGGAAGATGCCGGAGGCGAAGACGATCGTCGAGACGTGGATGACGAACCAGTACGAGTTGAGCGCCGGCACCAGCGGCACGATCGGGGTGTAGAGCACCAGCTCGGCGGTCGCCACCAGCAGCACCATCACCAGCGACATGAACAGCCCGAGGCGGCGCAGCTGCGGGCGCTTCCAGAGCACCACCAGCCAGGCGGCGACCCCGATCCAGGTGCCCGTGAGCACGAACTCGTACATGTTGCCCCAGGGCATCCGGTCGGCGGCGAGACCGCGCGTGACCAGCGCCCCGAGGTGCAGCAGCGCCCCGAGCGCGGTGGCCGCTACGGCGACCAGGCCGCCCGACCGGGCGCGTCGGGCCGTACGCTCGGCCGCCGCCGCGCCGGTGTCGACAGGCGCGTCGGGGGTGCTGCCCCCGGCCGCGCCGACGCCAGCGCCGACCAGCTCGCGGACGGGTGCCGCGGCGACCCGGGCGCGGGAGTTGCCCAGCGCGTACTCGACGGCGTGGCTGATCATCGCGATCAGGTACGCCAGGATCGCGAACGACACCAACTGGTCGGAGAGTGCGGACATCACTCGGCTCCTTCTCGCGCTCCGGCCCGGTCGCCGCCGTCGCGGTCGACACCGGCCTCCTCGTCCGACCGCCCGTCGCCGCCGACGGCGGCCACGAGCTGCGCGAACTCGTCGGCGAACCCGGGATGGTCGGTGCGCGGCAGGCCACCGGCCTCGACCAAACTACTACCGCTCGTCGGAGATCCACTCGTGGGGTCGGCGGCACCGGCCGGCAGCACCCGGAAGAAGACCCGGCGACGCCGCCCGAACAGCGAGCCCATCAGCCCGACCAGCAGGACGGCGGAGCTGACCAGCAGCAGCGTCGAGCCGGGGTCGTAGCGGACCGACAGCGTGACGTACGGCACGGTGCCCAGGAACTCGAGCGTGGTGCCGTCGTCCAGCTTCCAGGTCTCGCCCTTGCGGAGCAGCTTCGTGCCGACCTCCTTGACCTTGCCGGCATTCACCTGCCGCTGGTCCAGCTTGTAGACCGAGCCGGGGATGCCGGCGTCCATGCCCAGGTTGCCCCGGTAGGCGACGAGGTTCAGCGCGGGATTGCGCTCCGTCGGGTACTCGGAGCGGACGAACGGCGCGGCGGCCGGCGCCGTCGGCAGGTAGAGACCGGAGAAGGCCATCTGGAGGTTCGCGTCCCGCTTGCCCGTGGCCGGGTCGACGTTGATGTCCGGGAACGCCGCCAGCCCCTCGCTGGTCAGCCCGACGTCGCGGGTGGTCAGGAACGGGAAGTTGCTGGTCTGGCTCTTGCCGAACCGGTCGGTGTAGCGGATCACCGGGGCGTAGCCGTGGCCCAGCAGGTAGACGTTCGCGCCGTCGAGGCGCAGCGGGGAGTTGACCGAGAATTCGGCCGGCCGCCGCTCGCCGTCGGCCCCGTCCACGGTCACCCTGGCCTGGTAGAAATCAGGCTGACCGGACTCCAGGAACCGGGCCTCGAAGTCGTCGAGCTGGATGCAGAAGCCGGGCAGGTCGGCGCTGCTGACGCGGGGGCCGAGCTTGCTCTCGGCGTACTGCTGGCGGGTGTTGCAGAAGGCGTTGTCCTTGCCGGCCACCAGCAGCTTGTTGCCGCTCCAGCCATACCAGGAGCCGAGCGCGACGCCGACCAGCACGAGCACCAACGAGCTGTGGAAGAGCAGGTTGCCGGTCTCCTTGAGGTAGCCCTTCTCGGCGGAGACCTCGTCGCCGCGGACCACCACCCGCCAGCGCCGCCGGCGCAGCACCTCCGCGATCGCCGCCGCGCCCCCCTCGGGCGCGGACAGCACGGTGTGCTGCGGCAGCCGGTCCAGCCGCCTCGGCGCGGCCGGCGGCTTCGACCGCAGCGCCCGCACGTGGTCACGCAGCCGGGGCGTGATGCAGCCGATCAGCGAGGTGAAGAGCAGCAGGTAGATCGCGGAGAACCAGACCGAACCGAACGCCTCGAAGGCGCCGATCCGGTCCAGCACCGGGGCCAGGTCGGGGTGCGCGGTGAAGTAGTCCCGCACGTCCTCCGGGTTGACCCCGCGCTGCGGCAGCACCGAGCCGGGAATGGCGGCCACCGCGAGCAGGAAGAGCAACACCAGGGCCGTACGCATGCTGGTGAGCTGCCGCCACGAGTTGCGCAGCAGGGCCAGCAGGCGGTTGGGCCGGCGCCGGGGAGCCTCGGCCGGCGGTGCCGGCCGCTCGTCGACGGCGGTCATCAGATGCTCACCTCGCCCACCCCGACGGTGGTCTGCAACCAGATCACGAAGTTCGTCCAGCCGCCGGTGACCAGCGCGAGGCCGATCAGGATCAGCAGTGCCCCGCCCACCCGGGTGACCCAGCGGCTGTTGCGCCGGACCGCCCGGAACACCCCGAGCAGCCGCTCGAAGCCCAGCCCGAAGACGACGAACGGCACCCCCAGCCCCACGCAGTACGCCAGAGCGAGCACCACGGCCCGGTCGGTCTGCCCGTTGACGGTCGCCATGCCCATCACCGCGCCGAGCGTCGGGCCGGCGCAGGGCACCCAGCTGAGCGCGAAGACCGCGCCGAACACCGGCGCGCCGAGCAGCCCGGCGGCGGGCAGCCGCTGGATCCGGAACTCCCGCTGCAACCCGGGGACCAGTCCGAGGTAGCTCAGCCCGAGCACGACGATCAGCGCGCCGATGACGATCTCCAGCGTCCGCTCGTACTCGAAGAAGACCCGGCCGACGCTGGCGAAGAGGATCGCGGTGGCGGTGAAGACGACGGTGAAGCCGGCGATGAAGAGCAGCGTGCCGGCGAGCACCCGGCCCTTGACCGCGGCCCTCGTCGGTTCGGTGCGCTCCCGCACCGCCACCCCGCCACCGGCGCTGTCGGACGGGGGCCCTTCCGCTGCCGACGAGCCCTTCCCCACCTGCGGGCGGCGGGTTTCGAGGTCGGCGCCGGCGAGGCCGGTGACGTACGACAGGTAGCCCGGCACCAGCGGGAGCACGCACGGGGAGAGGAAGCTGACCAACCCCGCGAGCGCCGCCGCGCCGATGGCGAGCAGCAGCGGACCCGACTGGGCGAGTTCGGAGAACGTCTCGCCCATCAGCGGGAACCGTTGGGGGCGGACTTCTCGGCCGCGATCCGCTCGACGATGGGCTGGAGGCCCTCCTGCTTCACCGCCGCGCGGATCACCACGGCGATGCGGCCGTCGCGGTCCAGCACGACGGTGGCCGGAATGGTGTTCGGCGGGATGTCCAGGGCCAGCGCCAGCCGGCTCGGCGGGTCGAAGAGGCTCGGGTAGGTGACCTTGAAGCTCTCCTCGAACGCGAGCGCCTTGTCCCGCTGGTCCTGGATGTTGATGCCCAGGAAAGTCACCCCGGAGCCCTTCGTGGCCTGGTAGGTGTTCTCCAGGTCGTCGGCCTCGGCCCGGCACGGCGCGCACCACGAGCCCCAGAAGTTGACCACCACGACCTGGCCACGGTCCCGGGCCGCGTCGTGGCTGCCGCCGGTGAGCAGCTCACCGGCGAGCTTCGGGGCGGCGGAACGCTGGTCGGGGGCGCACTCGATGATGCCGCCGGAGTTGTCGCAGGCCTCTTCCCGGTCCCGCGACGAGCAACCGGCCAAGGCCACCGCCGCGACGGTGGCGAGCAGTCCCGCGGTGAACCTCCGGGCGTTCATCAGGCCCCCTTGGCCGTCCTGGCTGTCGGCGACATCGCGATCAGGTGCGCGGCCGGCTCGGAATAGCCGATGCCGACCACCTTGGCGCCGTCGAAGTGGAAGGAGGTGAGGCTGGCCAGCCCGCACTGGCGCTTGCGCGGGTCGTGCCAGAGCCGCTTGCGCTCGACGTGGCGGCGCAGCGTCCAGATCGGCAGTTGGTGGGAGACCAGCACGGCCTCGCGCCCCTCGGCCGCCACCCGGGCGGCGTTCAGGGCGGCGAACATCCGCTCCGCGATGGCCCGGTACGCCTCGCCCCAGGACGGGGTGACCGGGTCCCGCAACACCCACCAGTTACGCGGGTCGCGGAACGAGCCGTCGCCGGGCGAGACCTTCTTGCCCTCGAACCAGTTGGCGCTCTCGATGAGCCGCTCGTCCACGCCGACCGGCAGCCCGAACTGCGCGGCGATCGGCTCGGCCGTCTGCTGGGCGCGCTCCAGCGGGCTGGCCACCACGTGCACGACCTCCCGCTCGGCCAGCCCCTGCGCGGCGGCCTTGGCCATCTGCACGCCGAGCTCGGAGAGCCGGAAGCCCGGCAGCCGGCCGTAGAGGATGCCGTCCGGGTTGTGTACCTCGCCGTGCCGCAGCACGTGGACCACCGTCTTGCTCAACGTACGCTACCCCCCGTGACCTGCCGCTGCCGCAGCGTTGGCCGCCACCGGCAGGGCGGCGGCGATCTGCTCCAGAGCGGCGTCGTCCAGCGCCGCAGACACGAACCACGCCTCGAACGCGCTCGGCGGCAGGTAGACGCCGCCGGCGAGCATCACGTGGAAGAACGCCTTGAACGCCGGCACCTGCTGGGTGCGGGCGCTGTCGTAGTCGACCACGTCGGCGTCGGTGAAGAAGACCGAGAACATGTTTCCCGCGTACGACAGCCGGTGCGGAACCCCGGCGGCGGCCAGCGCCTCCGCGGCGAGCCTGCCCACGACGGCGGCCGTGTCGTCGAGCTTGCGGTAGAGCGCCTCGTCGGCCAGCCGCAGGGTGGCCAGGCCGGCGGCGCAGGCCAGCGGGTTACCGGAGAGGGTGCCGGCCTGGTAGACCGGGCCGGCGGGGGCCAGTCGCTCCATGATCTCCGCGCGCCCGCCGAACGCCGCGGCCGGCAGCCCACCACCCATGACCTTGCCGTACGTCCACAGGTCGGCGTCGGAGGGGTCGAGGCCGTGCCAGCCGGCGCGGGAGACCCGGAACCCGGTCATCACCTCGTCGACGATGAGCAGCGCCCCGTGCGCGTGCGCGATCCGGGCGAGCTGGGAGTTGAAGCCGTCGCGCGGGGCGACCACGCCCATGTTGCCGGCGGCGGCCTCGGTGATGATCGCGGCGATGTGCTGGCCCTCGGCGGCGAACGCCTGCTCCACGGCGGCGACGTCGTTGTACGGCAGCACGATCGTGTCACCCGCCGCCGCCCCGGTCACGCCCGGCGAGTCGGGCAGGCCGAGGGTGGCCACGCCCGAGCCGGCGGCAGCCAGCAGGCCGTCGGAGTGCCCGTGGTAGCAGCCGGAGAACTTGACGATCCGGGGGCGGCCGGTGAAGCCGCGCGCCAGCCGGATCGCCGACATGGTGGCCTCGGTACCGGAGTTGACCAGCCGGACCTGCTCGACCGGCGTGCGGTCGACGATCTCGGCGGCCAGCTCGACCTCGCCCGGGGTGGGGGTGCCGAAGCTGGTGCCCCGGGTCGCGGCCGACCTGATCGCGTCCACGACCTCCGGGTGTGCGTGGCCGAGGATCAGCGGGCCCCAGGAGGAGACCAGGTCGACGTAGCGCCGGTCGTCGGCGTCGTAGAGCCAGGGCCCCTCCCCCCGGACCATGAAGCGCGGCGTGCCGCCGACGGCACGGAACGCGCGCACGGGAGAGTTCACCCCGCCGGGCACGATGGCCTTGGCGCGGTCGAACAGGGCCTCGGAGGCCGGTGCTTCGGCCGGGTAGCGGCCAGATCCGGCGGGAAACATATCGGTCACGATGCCGCCATTGTGTCAGCGTCGGGCGGCGAATCGGCAGGCACCCCGTACCGGGGTTACCAGGCTCACCCGGGTCGGCCCTCACCGCCGTCCCGGCGGCGTCACGTCCGCGGCGCGGGACGTGCCCGTTCAGACCTCCTCGGGAGCGTGTCGTCGCGCCCGGTCGGCTCGGTCGCCACCGCTCGACGGGCCGGGTGGCCCGGATCGCGCTAGGCTGACCCGGTGGATCGTGCCGAACTGTCCATCACGCTACACCGGACGGGCGACGAAGCTGTGCTTCGCCTGGCCGGTGAGATCGACATGCTCACGGCCGCCCAGCTGTCGACCGTCGTCAACGAGGTTCTCGCCGAGCCGCCGCCGCGCATCGTGCTCGACCTCGGCGGGGTCACCTTCTGCGACTCACAGGGCCTGGGCACCCTCGTCGTACTCAGTCGCAAGGCCAGCCACGCGCAGAGCCTGCTGATCCTGACCAACGTCGGCGACTTCCTGCTCCGCGTCCTGGACATCACCGGCCTGCGCAGCGCCCTGATGATCCGCAACGACCAGACCACGGGCTGACTCCCGCCCGCCCGCTGTGGTGCGGCGGCACAGGCGGCGCGATCTTGGCGCGTTTCGACCCCTGGGGCCGCCAGCTACCAGGATCGCGCCTGCGCGCGTCAGCCCGCCCGGCGTGGTCTCGACACCTGGGTCAGGGGGTGTTGCCCCAGCGGGCCTGTTCCAGGAGCTGCACCGCGCGGTCGCGGGAATCCTGATCGTCCAGGCGCAGCATCGCGGTGGCCTCGTCGACCGCGTCGGTCAGCACCCGTAGCTGCGCGTCCCGGTCCCGCACCAGATCCGACTGGGCGGCGAGCTGCCGGGTCTTCACCCACAGCTCGACGAAGACCGACACCTTGGCCCGCAGCACCCACGGGTCGAACGGCTTGGTCAGGTAGTCGACCGCGCCGACCGCGTAACCGCGCAGCGCGAGCTGGGCGTCCCGGTCGGCGGCGGTGAGGAAGATGATCGGCACGTGCCGCGTACGCTCGCGGCGCTTGATGTGGCTGGCCGTCTCGAAGCCGTCCATGTCCGGCATCTGGGCGTCCAGCAGGATCACCGCGAAGTCGTCGACCAGCAGCTGCTTCAGGGCCGCCTCGCCGCTCTCCACGGCGACGGACTGGACCGGCAGGCCCTGGAGAATCGCCTCCAGTGCCATCAGGTTCTCCCGGCGGTCGTCCACCAGCAGCGCCTTTGCCATCTGGGTCACGAACTCTCCTCGGTTCGGCTGCCGCTGATCCAGGACGACATGAGTTCGATCAACTCGTCCAGGTCGACGGGCTTGGTGATGTAGTCACTTCCCCCGGCCGCCAGCGCCGACTCACGGTCGCCGGGCATGGCCTTGGCGGTCAGGAAGACGATCGGCAGGTCGGCGAACCGGTGGTTGCGCCTGATCTGTCGGGTCGTCTCGTACCCGTCCTGATCAGGCATCATCGCATCCATCAGGACGATGTCCACCTCCGGATGCTCGGCCAGCAGGCGGACGCCGTCCGCCCCGTTGTCCGAGTACAACACGGTCAGGCCGTGCAGTTCCAACGCGCTGGTCAGCGCGAAGACGTTCCGGACGTCGTCGTCGACGATGAGCACGGTGGTGCCCTCCAGCCGCCGGGTGGCCGGCGTGGAGGCCGGCTCGGGCAGCTCCGGCGGGGGCATGAGCAGCGAGGACGGCAGTCCGGCCCGCGCCGGTGACGGCGGCAGCGGCGCCACCACCGCGTCCGGGGCGAGCACGTCCGGTACGAAGAGGGTGAACGTCGAGCCCTGGCCGGGCGCCGACGCCACCACGATGCTGCCGCCCAGCAGCCGGGCCAGGTCCCGGCTGATCGACAGTCCCAGCCCCGTACCGCCGTAGCGACGGCTGGTGGTGCCGTCGGCCTGCTGGAACGCCTCGAAGATCAGCGACAGCTTGTCGTCTGAGATGCCGATGCCGGTGTCGACCACGGTGAACGCGATGACCTGCTGTGCGTTGGTCAGGGCCGGCACGTCGAAGACCGTGTTGTCGGGCGCCGGGGCGATCCGCAGCGTCACCGCCCCGTTGTCGGTGAACTTGACCGCGTTGGAGAGCAGGTTGCGCAGGATCTGCTGGAGCCGCTGGGCGTCGGTGACCAGCGCCTCCGGCAGGTCCTTGCTGATCCGTACCTGGAAGTCCAGGCCCTTCTCCTCGGCCTGCGGCGCGAACGCCTGCTCCACGTACCCGCGGATCTCGTCGAACCGGACGGCGGTGGGCTCGACGTCCATCCGCCCCGCCTCGATCTTGGACAGGTCCAGGATGTCGTCGATCAGCGACAGCAGGTCGGAGCCGGCGCCGTGGATCGTCCGGGCGAACTCGATCTGCTTCGGCGTGAGGTTCTGCTCCGAGTTCTCGGCCAGCAGCCGGGCCAGCAGCAGCAGCGAGTTCAGCGGCGTACGCAGCTCGTGGCTCATGTTGGCCAGGAACTCCGACTTGTACGCCGACGCCCGCGTGAGCTGCTGGGCCTTCTCCTCCAGGCCGAGCCGGGCCAGCTCGATCTCCCGGTTCTTCGTCTCGATGTTGCCCTTCTGCTCCGAGAGCAGCTGCGCCTTGTCCTCCAGCTCGGCGTTGGTGCGCTGGAGTTCCGCCGACTGCTCCTGCATCTCGTGGGCGAGCCGCTGGGACTGCGCGAGCAGTTCCTCCGTACGCCGGTTGGCCTGGATGGTGTTGACGGCGACGCCGGTGGTGAGCACGAGCCGCTCCAGGAACGACAGGTGCAGCTCGGAGAAGGCCGCCACGCTGGCGAACTCGATGACCCCGAGCAGCTCACCCTCGAAGAGCACGGGCAGTACGACCAGGTCGGCCGGCGGGGTATCGGCGAGCCCGGAGCGGAGCATCAGCTTGCCGTCCGGCGCCCCGCCCATCCGGATGGTGCGGCGGGACAGGGCGGCCTGCCCGACCAGCCCCTCGCCGGGGCCGAAGGTGACCTCGTGCCCCCGGGCGACGTAGCCGTACGAGGCGGTCAACCGCAGCCGCATCACGCCCTCGGACGTGTCCGCCAGGAAGAACGCGCCGAGCTGCGCGTCGACCAGCGGGGTCACCTCCATCATGATCATGCGGCAGACCTCGCCGAGGTCGCGCTGTCCCTGGAGGAGGCCGCCGATCCGGGCCAGGTTCGAGTCGAGCCAGCCCTGCTCGGCGTTCTTCTTGGTCGTCTCCCGGAGGGTGACGATCATCTGGTTGATGTTGTCCTTCAGCTCGGCGACCTCGCCCTGCGCCTTGACCGCGATCCGCTGGGTCAGGTCGCCCCGGGTCACCGAGGTGGAGACCTGCGCGATGGCGCGCAGCTGGGTGGTGAGGGTCGAGGCGAGCTGGTTGACGTTCTCGGTGAGGTCCCGCCACGTGCCGGAGACGCCCTTGACCTGGGCCTGGCCGCCGAGCTTGCCCTCGCTGCCCACCTCGCGGGCGACCCGGGTGACCTCGTCGGCGAACGACGACAGCTGGTCCACCATCGTGTTGACCGTGGACTTCAGCTCCAGGATCTCGCCCTGGGCGTCGACCGTGATCTTCTGCGACAGGTCGCCCTTCGCCACCGCCGTGGTGACCGAGGCGATGTTGCGCACCTGCGACGTCAGGTTC
>NZ_JBNCOB010000009.1:0-54712 GCF_049847285.1 Micromonospora sp. DT62 | reverse complement strand
GTCAGGTTCGACGCCATCGAGTTCACGTTGTCCGTCAGGTCCCGCCACGTACCCGAGACGCCCTTGACCTGGGCCTGCCCACCCAGCTTGCCCTCCGTGCCCACCTCGCGGGCCACCCGCGTCACCTCGTCGGCGAACGACGACAGCTGGTCCACCATCGTGTTGACGGTGTTCTTCAGCTCCAGGATCTCGCCCTGGGCGTCGACCGTGATCTTCTGCGACAGGTCGCCCTTCGCCACGGCGGTGGAGACCTGGGAGATGTTGCGCACCTGGCTGGTCAGGTTGCCGGCGAGCTGGTTGACGTTCTCGGTCAGGTCCCGCCAGGTGCCGGAGACGCCGCGCACCTGGGCCTGACCACCCAGCTTGCCCTCGATGCCCACCTCGCGCGCGACGCGCGTCACCTCGTCGGCGAACGACGACAGCTGGTCCACCATCGTGTTGACGGTGTCCTTCAGCTCCAGGATCTCGCCCTGCGCCGCCACGGTGATCTTCTGCGACAGGTCGCCCCGGGCCACCGCCGTGGAGACCTGGGCGATGTTGCGGACCTGGGCGGTCAGGTTCGACGCCATCGAGTTGACGCTGTCGGTCAGGTCCTTCCAGGTGCCGGCCACGTTCGGCACGTCGGCCTGGCCGCCGAGCTTGCCCTCGGTGCCCACCTCGCGGGCCACCCGGGTCACCTGCTCGGCGAAGAGCCGCAGGGTGTCGGTGAGGTAGTTCATCGTGTCGGCCAGCTCAGCGACCTCGCCGCGCGCGCTGACCGTGATCTTCTGCGACAGGTCGCCCTTGGCCACCGCCGTCGCCACCTGGGAGATCGACCGCACCTGGCCGGTCAGGTTCGACGCCATGGTGTTCACCGAGTCGGTGAGGTCCTTCCAGGTGCCGGCGACACCGCGCACGTCGGCCTGGCCGCCGAGCTTGCCCTCGGTGCCCACCTCCCGGGCGACGCGGGTGACCTCGTTCGAGAAGGACGAGAGCTGGTCGACCATCGTGTTGACCGTGCGGCCGATGCGCAGGTACTCACCGCGCAGCGGCCGGCCGTCGATCTCCAGGGCCATGTGCTGGGAGAGATCACCGTCGGCGACCGCGACGATGACCCGGGCGATCTCGGTGGTCGGCCGGCCCAGGTCGTCGATCAGCGAGTTGACCGCCCGCTGCCCCTCCGCCCAGGAGCCGTCCAGCCCCTCGTCGTCCAGGCGCTCGGTGAGCCGGCCGTCCCGGCCGACGATCCGGCTGATCCGCCGCAGGTCGAGGTACTGCTGCTCCTGGAGCGACACGACCTCGTTGAAGGCGTCCGCGACCTCACCGGCGCGGCCGGCCCGGCGGGGCAGCCGCACCTTCAGGTCGCCCCCGCGCACCCGCCGCAGCGCCTCGGTCAGCTCGCCGAGGAGCGCCTCGTGGTCGGGCGCGGACTGGTCCACGGTCGCCGACTGTTTCGTGGTCATCATTCCTCGCTCAGCTCGGGGCCACCGGCTCCTGCCGACACCGGTCATGCCCCCATTGTGCCCGTGGCCTCGTCCGCGCCACGTCCACGCGCCCGACCCAACCCGCCCCCACCCGCCCCCACCCCGCCCCGCCGGCCCCGCCCCCGGCGCCGATCATGCAGTTGTGGTGCCTGACGGATCGGGTCGAAAGCGCATCGATCGCCCACCACAAGTGCATGATCGACGAGGCGGGAGGGCGGCGGCGGGGGGCGCGCGTACGGGCATCGGCTTGGCACCCGCACGGGTGGCGGTGGAGGATACGGGGGTGTCAGCGGAGGCGGGGCCCGCGGCGACCGGGGGCCGAGACGAGCACGTCCGGCGCGTCCGGCTCCCCGCAGACCGGCGTACGCCAGCCGCGGCGCGGGCCCTCGTGCGGTCCGTCCTCACCGAGGCCCACCTGGATGAACTGGCCAACGAGGCCATGCTGCTCACCACCGAACTCTCCACCAACGCGGTGGAGCACGCCCGCACCGAACTGGACGTCGAGGTGGTCGCCGACCCGGTCGGGATCACCGTCACCGTGTCCGACTTCGCCGCCGGCCCGGTGGAGGAGCTGACCGTCGGGGTCCGCAACGACGCCACCGACATCGACGAGGTCTCCGAGCGCGGCCGAGGGCTGCTGCTGGTCGACCACTTCGCCAGCCGCTGGGGCACCACCTACCTGCCCACCGGCAAGGGGGTGTGGTTCCGGCTGGACCTGCCCGGCCCGGCCACGGGCACCCGGCACGCGCGGGTACCCGACGCGGCGACCGCCGGAGGCGGCGCACCGGCGACCCCGGAGAGTTCCGCGCCGAGCGCCGGGGCCATGAGCGAGCTGATGCAGACCACCCCCGACCCGTACGCCGAGGATCCGCTGCCCGACTTCGCCACCAGCCTGCTCACCCGGGTGGCGGAGATGGTCGGCGCGGCGGGCGGGGCCGTGCGGCTGGACCGGGGCGACGGGCAGGGCACCCAGGTGCTGGCCCGGTACGGCCGCCAGCCCCGGCCCGGCAACGAGCTGCTCCGGGTGGCGCTGGCCGTGCACCGGCCGTACGCCGGCGAGCTGGAGCTGGACGCGGCCCCGTCGGCGTACGCCCGGCCGCTGGCCGTGCTGATGGCCGAGCGGCTCTCGCTGCACCTGGAGAACGACCGGCTACGCCGGGCGGACGTCCGCCGGCAGGCCTGGCTGACCTTCCTCGCCGAGGCCAGCGAGCTGCTCGCGCAGTCGCTGGACGTCGAGTTGACCATGGCGCTCGTCCCCCAGCTCGTGGTGCCCCGGCTCGGGCAGTGGTGCGCGGTCCACACGACCGACGAGTGGGGCCGGCTCCGCCTCGCGGCGGCCAGCCACGCCGACGAGTCGGTGCTGCCCCAGCTGCACCAGGTGCTCGCGGAGACCGGTCCGGACTCGGTCCAGGCCCGGCTGCGCGAGGCGTCCCGCAACGGCACCCAGATGCCGCTCGGCGCGCCGATGGAGGGCTTCGCCGTCCCGTTGATCGCGCGGGGTCAGCGGCTGGGCACCCTGGCCGTCGGCCGGCACCAGCGACACCGGCACGACCCGGACGAGGTCGCCGTGCTGGAGGACGTCGCCCGACGGTCGGCGCTGGCGATCGAGAACGCCCGGATCCACGCCGAGCGCCGGCGCGTCGCGCACACCCTCCAGCAGTCGCTGCTGCCGCCGGTGCTGCCCGTGGTCGAGAGCATCGGCTTCGCCGCCGAGTACGTCCCGACCGGCGGCGACGTCGACGTCGGCGGCGACTTCTACGACGTGGTGCCCCTGCCGGACGGCCGCTGGCTGGTGGTGATCGGCGACGTCTCGGGCAAGGGGGTGCAGGCGGCGACGGTCACCGGCCTGGTCCGCGACGTCATCCGGGTGCTGGTGGGCGACGGCAAGCCGCTGCCGGAGGCGCTGGCCCGGGTCAACGAGACGCTGCTCGAGCGGGGCGGCGGACGCTACTGCACGCTGGCCCTGGCGGCGGTCGGCCCCGGCGACGGCGACCGGCTCGACGTCTCCCTGCACCTCGCCGGCCACGACCGGCCGGTGCTGCTGCCCGCCGGCGGCGGGGCGCGTTTCGTCGGCGTCGGCGGTACCGCGCTCGGCCTGCTCGACTCGATCGCCTCCCCGACGGCCGAGGTGCCACTCGCCCCGGGGGACTCGCTGGTCTTCTACACCGACGGGGTGACCGAGCGGCGGCGCGGCCGGGAGCTGTTCGGCACCGAGCGGCTGCGCGACGCCGCCGCCCCGCTGGCCGGCTACCCGGCCGACGTGATCGCGGCCCGGCTCCGCTCGACGGCGATCGGCTTCTCGGCCGAGGCGCCCCGCGACGACATCGCCATCCTGGTGCTCCGCAACGACGCGACCTGAGCAGCGGTGGCCGGGCCGGCACGGGTCGCGGCACCGTGCGGCGTCGACGGGCCGGCGCCGGGCCGCTGCTGGCGGTGCACGCCGTGGTCCTGTTGGCCCGGGACCGGTCGGCCATGTTCCGCCGCACGTGGCGGCTGCTGCTCGCCCTGACCGTGGGCGCGGTGGTCGTGGCCGCGAGCCGTTTCACGCCGGCCGGCGCCGACCTGCACCGATGGTGGATGGACTGAGCCACGCCGCCCTCCCGCCCCGCTCGCGCCGGGGAGCCGGCCGGAGCGGTCAGAGGCCGCCCGGGAGGCGGCCCGGGGCGAGGCGGCGGTGGGGATCGAGGTGTTCCTTGGCCGCGCGCAGCCGGGCCAGCCCGGCCAGCTCGCCCCACAGGTCGACGGCCCGCCGGACGGCCGCCGGCGCGGAGACCACCACGCACCGGCCCTGCCGGGCGAGGAGCACGCCACGGACGGCGGCCAGGATCGACGCCACCCGGTCGGGGGACATGGCACCGGGCAGGGCCGCGTGCACCACGCCGAGGCCGGCGGAGCCGCGCACCGGGACGGGACCGCCGGCGGCGTCCCGCAGCGCGTAGACGGCGGCGTGCAGGTCGGCGATCGGCACCTCGATGCGCAGCGCCGTGTCGCCCGGGCCGAACGGATAGCGCCGCCACCACTCGGGCGCGGCGTGGCTGGCGGCCGCGCCCGGGCCGAGGAGCGCGACGAGCCGGTCGGCGCGCTCGGCGACATCGGCCGGGCCACCTTCCAGCAGCACCACCAGCCGCCCGGCGCCGGCCGGGCCGCCGCCGGCGCGCCCCGCCATGGACGGGTGCGCGGCCATCGCGGCGGCCCGGCTGCCCTGGCGCGGCCGGGGTCCCGCGCCGGCCGGCAGGTCCAGCTCGACCGCCGCCGGGTCGAGACGCGCGGCGAGCACGGTGCGGACCAGGTCATGCACCTCCAGCGGGGTCCACACCGGTCGGCTGACCCAGATCCGGCCGGCCGGGACGGCCTGCACCCGCAGGGTCGCGGAGACCAGCACGCCGAGCGCCCCCTGCGAGCCGCAGAGCAGCCGGGCCAGCTCCAGCCCGGCCGCGCCGCCCCCGGCGTCGACGAGCTCGCCGTCGGCGTCGAGGTAGCGCACCCGGACGAGCTGGTCGCAGGGGCTGCCGTGGCGGTGCCGCAGCGGTCCCGCCTCGCCGGCGGCGAGCACGCCGCCGAGGGTGGCCCCGGGCGAGGGGGCGTCGAGCGCCAGGCGCTGCCCGGTGCGGTCCAGAGTGGCCTGCACCGCCCGCAGCGGGGTGCCGGCCCCGACCTCTGTGGTGGGCGCGCCGACCGGCTCGTGCCCGATCCCGGCGAGCCGGCCGGTGTCGAGCATGATGTCGACCCGGTCGGGGGCGGCACCCCAGTCGATCTTCGTGCCGGCGCCGCGCGGCACCACCGTCAGGTCGTGCCGGGCGGCGAGCCGCAGCACCTCGGCCGCCGCCTGCGTACCGCCCGGGACGGCCACCCAGCGGGCCGGGCGGCCGGCCACCTCGTCGGCGGGGCCGGCGAAGCGGGCGAACGGCGGGCCGCAGATCTCCGTCAACCGCCGCGTGATGTCGAGGGCTCCGGGCCGGTCGGTGGAACTCGCTGCAGCCGCCATGCCGGCCATCGTACACATGTTCGAAAGATGGGGCGGCGGGTCGCCGACGAGGCCGCGCGACGGGCGGCGGACGGCCGGTAACGTGGCGCCGTGACCACCGAGACCCCCGTGCCCACGGCGAAGCGGGTGCCCAGCGAGCGCACCCACCACGGCGACACCGTCGTCGACGAGTACGCCTGGCTCACCGCCAAGGACGACCCGGAGACGATCGCCTACCTGACCGCCGAGAACGCGTACACCGAGGCCCGGACGGCGCATCTCGAAGGGCTGCGCGCCGACCTGTTCGAGGAGATCCGCCGGCGCACCCAGGAGACCGACCTGTCGGTGCCCGGCCGCAAGGGCGGCTACTGGTACTACACCAGGACGGTCGCGGGCCAGCAGTACGGCGTGCAGTGCCGCCGGGCGGTCCGCGACGGCGAGACCGAGCCGCCGGTCAGCGCGGACGGCGCGCCGCTCGACGGCGAGGAGGTGCTGCTCGACGGCAACCTGCTCGCCGAGGGGCACGACTTCTTCGCGCTCGGCGCGTTCGACGTCAGCCCGGACGGGCGGTGGCTGGCCTACTCCACGGACTTCTCCGGCGACGAGCGGTTCACGTTGCGGGTCAAGGACCTGTCCACCGGCGAGCTGCTGCCCGACGAGGTGCCCGACACGTTCTACGGCACCGCCTGGTCCACCGACGCCTCCGTGCTGTTCTACGTGACGGTGGACGAGACGTGGCGCCCCAACCGGGTCTGGCGGCACACCCTGGGCACGACGTCCACCGAGGACGTGGTGGTCTACCAGGAGGACGACGAGCGGTTCTGGGTCGGCGTGGAGCTGAGCCGCTCGGAGCGGTTCGTCCTCATCGACGTGCACAGCAAGATCACCAGCGAGGTGCTGGTGATCCCGGCCGGCAACCCGACCGGCGCCCCGGCGTCCGTGGCGCCCCGGCGGCAGGGCGTCGAATACACCGTCGAGCACCACGGGCACCGCTTCCTGATCCTGCACAACGACGGCGCGGAGGACTTCGCGCTGGCCTACACGTCGGCGGACGCGCCCGGCGACTGGGTGCCGCTCATCGAGCACTCGCCCGGCACCCGACTGGAGGCCGTCGACGCCTTCGCCGACCACCTGGTCGTCTCGCTGCGCACCAACGGGCTGACCGGGCTGCGGGTGCTGCCCGTCGGCGGCGGCGACGCCTTCGACATCGACTTCCCGGAGCCGCTCTACAGCGTCGGCCTGCACGACAACCCGGAGTACCGCACCGGGCAGATCCGGCTCCGCTACGCCTCGCTGGTCACCCCCGACTCGGTCTACGACTACGACCTGGTCACCCGGCAGATGGTGCTGCGCCGGCAGAAGCCGGTGAAGCCCGGGCCGGACGGGCGGGCGTACGACCCGGCCGACTACGAGCAGCACCGCGACTGGGCGCTCGCCGACGACGGGACCCGGGTGCCGATCTCGCTGGTCTGCCGGGCCGGCACCCCGAAGGACGGCTCCGCCCCCTGCGTGATCTACGGCTACGGCTCGTACGAGGCGAGCATGGACCCGTGGTTCGGCATCGCCCGGCTCTCCCTGCTGGACCGGGGCGTCATCTTCGCCGTCGCGCACACCCGGGGCGGCGGCGAGCTGGGCCGCAGCTGGTACGACCAGGGCAAGCTGCTGGCCAAGAAGAACACGTTCACCGACTTCGTCGCCTGCGCCCGGCACCTGGTCAAGGCGGGCTGGACGACCAGCGACCGGCTCGTGGCCCGGGGCGCCTCGGCCGGCGGGCTGCTGATGGGGGCGGTCGCCAACATCGCCCCGGACGCGTTCGCCGGGATCGTCGCGCAGGTGCCCTTCGTGGACGCGCTCACCTCGATCCTCGACCCGTCGCTGCCGCTGACCGTCACCGAGTGGGAGGAGTGGGGCAACCCGCTGGCCGACCCGGAGGTCTACGCGTACATGAAGTCCTACACGCCGTACGAGAACGTGCGGGCGGTGGACTACCCGGCGATCCTCGCGGTGACCAGCCTCAACGACACCCGGGTGCTCTACCACGAGCCGGCGAAGTGGGTCGCCCGGCTGCGGGCGGTCGCCCCGCAGGGCGACTACCTGCTGAAGACCGAGATGGGCGCCGGCCACGGCGGCCCCAGCGGCCGTTACGACTCCTGGCGCGAGGAGGCGTTCGTCAACGCCTGGATCCTCGACCGCCTCGGCCGCGCCTGACCTGCAGGTAAAGAAGGGCACCTTCTTGACGGATTCCGCACAGGAAGGTGCCCTTCCTGACGCTCTCAGCGCAGGACGCCCGACGCCCGCTCAGCGCAGCACGCCCGACGCCCGCTCAGCGCAGCACGCCCGACGCCCGCTCAGCGCAGCACGCCCGGCGCCCGCTCAGCCCAGCACGCCCGCCAGTACCGCCGGGTCGACGTTGCCGCCGGTGACCACGGCGACCGTACGGCCGGGCGGCAGCTCGGCGGCGCGGAACAGCCGGGCGGCCACGGCCACCGCGCCGCTCGGCTCCACGACCAGGCGGGCGTCGGAGACCAGTCGACCCATCGCGGCGCGGATCTCCTCCTCGGTCACCGTGACGATCCGGTCGAGCCGGGCCCGCAGGTGGGCGAGGGTCAGCTCGGACGGGGGCAGGCGCAGCCCGTCGGCCATCGTCCGGTAGGTGCGCTCCTCGCCCCACACCACCACCGACCCGGCCGCCAGCGACTCCCGCGCGTCGGCGGCGAGTTCCGGCTCGACGCCGATCACCGTCGCTGCCGGGCGCAGGGCGGTGACCGCGGTCGCGACGCCGGAGGAGAGCCCGCCGCCGCCCACGGGCACCAGCACCACGTCGACGTCGGGCAGGTCCTCGACGATCTCCAGCCCGACCGTGCCCTGCCCGGCGATGACGCGCCGGTCGTCGAAGGGCGGCACCAGCACCGCACCCGTCGTCGCGGCGATCCGCTCCGCCTCCGGCCCGCGTTGCGGCGGCGGCACCAGCAGCACCTCGACGCCCAGCGCCCGGATCCGGTCCACCTTCGCCGCCGGGGCGCCCTCGGGCACCACGATCCGGCACGGCACACCGGCCGCGCGGGCCGCGTACGCCAGGGCCAGGCCGTGGTTGCCGGAGGAGTGGGTGACCACGCCGCGCGCCCGCTCCTCGGGCGTCAGCCGGGCGACCGCGTGGGTCGCGCCGCGCAGCTTGAACGATCCCACCGGTTGCAGGCTCTCCGGCTTGAGCCACAGCTCCGGATCCCACCCGGTGCGCATCAGCGGGGTACGCGACACGATGCCCGCGATGTCGGCGGCGGCGTTCCGGACGTCGTCGATCGAGACCAGCTCCATCGGCCCATCCTGCCCGATCGCGCGGCCGATCAGTCGAGGCAGAACTCGTTGCCCTCGGGATCGGCCATCACGATGTGGCCGGCGCCGAGCGGGGGTTCGGGCTCGTGGCGCCGGAGCCGGGTGGCGCCCAGGGAGACGAGCCGCTCGGCCTCCGCCTCCAGGGCCGCCATCCGCGCGTCACCCTCCAGCCCGGGGGCGGCCCGCACGTCGAGGTGTACGCGGTTCTTGGCCTGCTTCCCCTCCGGTACCCGTTGGAAGAACAGCCGTGGCCGGGCACCCTCGGGGTCGACCAGCCCCGAGGCGTCGTTGCGGTTCTCGGGCGGCACGCCCATCGCCTCCAGTGCCTGCTCCCACGTCTCGAAGCCCCCGGGCGGGGCCTGCAACTGGTAGCCGAGGACATCGGCCCAGAACGCCGCCAACCCGGCCGGGTCGGCGCAGTCGAAAGTGATCTGGACGTCGCGCGCCATCTCAGCTCGCCTCCTGTCGGGTCTGCCCATGAGTGTGCAGGTGGAGGTCCCGCAGCAGGCACACTTCGGACAGATGGTGGATCAGCTCGCGGTTGATGTGCAGCACCAGCTCCGCCAGGGAACGCTCGGCGTACGGGCCCTCGGCCTCCCCGCAGCGCCGGGCGAGGCCGCTCTCGCCGAGGGACTCGACCCCGGCCTGCCACCTGGCGTACTCCGTGTCGAGCTGGTCGAGCGCCCCGGTCGCGGTCGGGGCGTACTCGAACGACTGGTAGTCGGTGGGCGCGCGACCGAAGTGCGTGGCGTTGCGTACCGCGAGCACGCCGACGATCACGTGCCCGAGTCGCCAGGCGATCGTCGTGAACGGTGCCGGGTCGGGTGTCGGCATCGCGAAGTCGATGGTCATCCCGCCGGCCCCCGCCTGCAACGGTGCGGTACCGGTGCCGCGCGGGCGCACGTTCCAGCAGCCGGGTGCCGGCTCCCAGAAGTACTCGTCGTCGGTGAGTCCGTCGAGGCGGTCGCGTAGTTGGTTGGCCCAGTGCCAGGCGAGCTGGTCACGGAGCAGGGGATTCCAGGTCTGGTCGGTCATGGTCCCAGCCTCCCGTGGATAGCGGACAGGATCGTTCCGTTATCCGTGTAACGATGAGCCGGTGACTGTCGAGGCGACGACCGAGCGGGTCCTGCGCCTGCTGGCGCTGTTGCAGCGGCGGCCGTCCTGGACCGCCACCGAGCTGGCCGCCGAGCTGGGGGTCACCGACCGCTCGGTACGCCGCGACGTGGAGCGGCTGCGCGCGATCGGCTACCCCGTGCACGCGACGGCGGGCGTCGGCGGCGGCTACCAGCTCGGCGCGGGCACCCGGCTGCCGCCGCTGCTCCTCGACGACGAGGAGGCGATCGCGACGGCCGTCTCCCTGCGGCTGGCCTCGGGAGGCACGGTCACCGGGGCGGGCGAGGCGGCCCTGCGGGCCCTCACGAAGCTCGACCAGGTGATGCCGGCCCGGCTGCGCGCCGAGGTGCGGGCCGTGCACGGCGCCACCGAGACCCTCGTCGGCCCGGCGGTCGAGATCGACGCGGAGGTGCTGGTGACGCTCGCGCGGGCCTGCCGCGACGCCGTGCGGGTCCGGTTCCGGTACGCCGGCCGCGACGGCGGGGAGCACGAGCGCACGGTCGAGCCGGTGCGGATGGTCACGACCGGCCGCCGCTGGTACCTCATGGCCTGGGACGTCGACCGCGCCGACTGGCGCACCTTCCGGCTGGACCGGATGCGCGAGGTGGCGGCGACGACCTGGCGCTTCCACGCGAGGGAGCATCCGGATCCGGTCGCCTACGTGCAGCGGTCCGTGACCGGGGCGCCGTACCGCTATCTCGCCCGAGTGCGGGTGCGCGCCCACCCCGACCAGGTGCGGAAGCTGGTGCCGCCCCAGGTGGGGCGCGTCGAGGACGATCGCGACGGGTGGTGCGTGCTCGCCATCGGCGGGGACGACCTGGACTGGCTGGCCATGCACGCGGCCCGGCTGGGCTTCGAGGCGGAGGTGCTGGAGCCTCCGGAGCTGCGGGAGTCCGTCGTCCTGCTCGCCCGCCGCCTCGCGGCGATGGCCGGCACCGGCTGACCCGCAGCACCTAGACTGCCCGGGTGACCGGGGCCGGCGAAGTGGACGACGACGAGCCGGCCGAGGGCGTACCGGCGTCGGGGTGGCGGGCGGCGGCGGGCGACCGGCGCGTCTGGGCGATCCTCGCGGTGGTCGCGTTCCTGCTGGTGTGCTGCTGTTCCGCCGCCGCCGGGACGCTGCTCGCGCTCTCCGCCGGCCTGTTCGCCGCCTGACGCGGCACCGGGCCGCCTCGCGGCTCAGGTCACCCGCAGCTCCTCGACGGCCGTGCTCACGCGCAGGAAGAGCAGGCCGACGCCGACCGTCGCCAGCACCCCCGCCAGGGCGCCGGCCCCGAGCAGGGCCAGCTGTTCCAGCGGTACGTCGGGCGGCACGGTCACGTCCGGCATCGCCACGACCCGGGTGTGGCGCGCCCGGGTGGCGGGGTCGGCGCAGAGCTGCGCGGTGGCGTCGCAGGCCTCGTTGTAGTGCTCCACGGTCGGTGCCCGGAAGAGCCCCCGGGCCAGCAGCAGGCCCACGGCGAGCGCGACGGCCACCGCCGGCACGGCGGGGGCCAGCGACTGCCAGGCGATGGACCGGCCGAGCGTGGGCCGGGGCACCCCGGTCGCCACCAGGGCCGCGTACGCGCGCCGCCGGGCGGTGATCCCCTCCACCATCGCGACGACCAGCCCACCGGCGGCGACCAGCATGGCCACCGCCACCGCCAGGTCCACCAGGTCCATGGTCCGCAGGTAGAAGCCGTCGTCGCCGGCCAGTCCGCTGCCGGTCCGCCGGCTCAGCTCGCCCGCCGCGACGAAGTACTCCCGCAGCCCGGCCGCGCCCGCGCCGAGGAGCACCGCCGCCAGCAGGGCGGCGAAGGTGCGGCTGCCCGCCCACGGGTCGGCCGTCAACCGGCGGGCGGCGAGCAGCGCGGCCGGCCCCCGGGCGTAGCGGTGCAGCATCCGCCCGACCGTCCAGGAGATCCAGCCGGTGCCGACGACCACCCCGACCATCGCGGCCAGCCCGCCGCTGACCAGCAGCGCCGGCACCAGCCACGACGGCGGGTCGGTGTCGCGCCGGTCGTAGAGGCGGGTGACCGGTTCGACGGCGAGGAAGGCGGCCAGCCCGGCGCCGATGAGGACGCCCGCCCAGGGTCGGGGGCCGCGTTCCCGGCGGTGCGTACGCAGCACGCCGAACGGGGTCGTGCTCACCCGGCGCAGCATCAGCGCGGTGGCCAGCGCCGCCACGACCGGCAGCCCCGCCAGCACCGCCACCAGCACGCCGGGGGTGGGCAGCACGTCGGTGGGGAGGACGAGCCGGCCCTGGGCGTCGGGCCGGTCGAGCAGCTCCCGGCCGACGAAGTGGACCGACGCGCCGGCCAGCGTGCCGAGCAGGCTCGCCAGGCCGGCCTCCAGCACGGCGATCCGGGTCACCTGGCCGGGGGTGGCGCCGGCCAGCCGGAACGCGGCCAGCCGGCGGTCCCGCGCCGGGGCGCCGAGCCGGGCGCACTGCCCGGCCAACGCCAGCACGGGGATCATGAGCAGCAGCAGGGCGAAGGCCGTACCGCCGCGCAGCCCCGGCTCGACGAGCAGCTGGTTGGCGTACTGGTGGGACCAACGGCTGCCGTTGCCGTCGGTGGCGGGCGGGGTGGGGATGGCCAGCACGGTGAACGCGGCGAGGGCGACGAGGGTGGCCAGGGCGGCGCTGAGCGCGGTCAGCGCCACCCGGACGGTGTCGGTGCGGGTGCCGGCCAGGGCGAGGCGTACCAGCGTCGACGGTCTCACCGGCGACTGCCCGGCAGCGGGGCGTCGAGGCCGAGCCCGGTGTGGTCGACCATGCCGTCGCGGAGGATGACCTCGCGGTCGGCGTACGCGGCGATCTGCGGCTCGTGGGTGACCAGGACGACCGTGGTCCGCTGCTCGCGGGCGAGCCGGACCAGTTGGACGAGCACCTGCTCGCCGGTGAGCGTGTCCAGCGCGCCGGTCGGCTCGTCGGCGAAGAGCACCCGGGGCTCGGTGACCAGCGCCCGTGCCATCGCGCAGCGCTGCTGCTGCCCGCCGGACATCTCGCCCGGCCGGACGTCGGCCAGGTCGGCCACGCCGAGCCGGTCCATCCAGGACAGCGCCGCCGTCCGCGCCTCCCGCCGCCGGGTGCCGGCGAGGAGCAGTGGAAGGGCGACGTTCTCGGCGGCGGTCAGTTCGGCGACGAGCTGGCCGAACTGGAAGAGCACCCCGAACTCGGTGCGCCGCAGCCTGGATCGTGCCGCCTCGGACCAGGTGTCGATCCGGTGCCCGTTCCAGCTCACCTCGCCGGCGTCCGGGCGCAGGATGCCGGCGAGGCAGTGCAGGAGGGTGGACTTGCCGCAGCCGCTCGGGCCGGTGACGGCGACGATCTCCCCCTCGGCGACGTCGACGGTGACGCCGCGCAGCGCGGGTGTCCGCCCGTAGGCCTTGACCACGCCGCGAGCCTGAAGTTGCGTCACGAGTGCACCTCCCGGTGCCAGTCGGCGACGCGGCCCAGGGTGGTCTGCAACCACCGTAGGTCGGCGTCGAGATGGGCGATGGCGAAGTCGGCCGCGACGATGTCGTCGAGGCTGGCCGAGGGCGCCGTCTTCACTGCGGTCAGCTCGCGCAGCCGCTCGGTGTGGGCCTGTCGCTGCGCGACGAGGTAGGTCCGGGCCCGGTCCACGTCGGCCACCAGCAGCGCCACGACCACCTTGGCGAAGAGCGTGCTGGCGACGTACGGCATCGGCGGCTCGACCTCGGCGAGCCACCGCTGGAGCGCGGCCCGGCCGTCGGCGGTCAGCGAGTACGCGGTGCGGTCGGGACCGCCTTCGCGTTCCTGCCCGGCGGGTGCCACCAGGCCGTCCCGCTGCAACCGGCCGAGGGTCGAGTAGACCTGCCCGAAGGCCAGCGGCTTGGCGCGCGGCAGGCGCTCGTCGTGGGCGCGCTTCAGCTCGTAGCCGTGCCGGTTGCCGGCGGCCAGCAGGCCCAGCAACACGTGCGGTGTGGACACCGCGTCACTATTCACCCGGTGAATAGTGACTGTCAAGGAGACCCGCGCGGCGGGGATGCCGCGCGGGCCTGTGGCGCTTCGAGGTCAGGCGCCCGCCGACCAGCCCGGGTCCCGGCCGGTCAGGGCGAGCAGACGGTCGATCTCCGGGGCGTCCGACGACGACGTCCCCACCGGCTCCCCGAAGACGCCCTGCTTACGGGCCATCGGGCCCATCTGCTCGGTCAGGGCGTACAGCGGGGGCAGTGCCTCCGGCGCGGGGCGGAACGGCTGCCCGGTGGCGACGGCCAGGTCCCAGGCGTGCACCGTCAGGTCGAGCAGCACCATGGTGCCGACCGTCTCCTGCGGCAGCCCCATCCCGGGCGAGACGCCCTCCAGCGCGGCCGGATCCGACCACGCCTCGACCAGTTTCGCGGTCTCCGCCTCGAACCGGTCCCGCCAGCCCTCGGCCAGGTGGTCGGGTTTCTCCGCCCACTCGGGTTGCCCCCTGCCGGCGAGGGCCTGGAAGTTGACCACCACGTCGTAGAGGTGGTTGAGCAGGTCGCGCACGGCGTAGTCGCTGCACGGGGTCGGCAGGTCCAGTTGGTCGTCCGAGACGCCCCGGACCACTGCGACGGCACGGGGTGCAGCAGCTGCGAGCAGATCACCAGTCTTCGTGGCCATCAGCTCAGGGTACGAGGGTGGCCCCGCCGTCGCCGCCCCGCGCGAGGCCGGCTCAGTTGCGGCGGAGGGCCACCACGGCGACGTCGTCGTGGATCTCCGGCGGAGCCAGCTCGACCAGGAGCCGTTCGCAGAACCGGTCCAGGTCGTCGTCGACCCGGGTGGCGGCCACGGCCAGGGCGGCCAGCCCGTCGTCGATGGTGGTGTCCCGCCGCTCGATCAGCCCGTCGGTGTAGAACACCAGCGTCGCCCCGGCCGGCAGCACGAACTCCAGGTCGGGCGGCCGGGGGGCGCGGACCCCGAGCAGCGGGGCCGAGTGCTGCACGAACTCCACCTTGCCGTCGAGGCTGAGCGCCGGCGGCAGGTGCCCGGCGCTGGCCAGCCGGACCCGGCCGCTGGGCGGGTGCAGCAGCAGCACGCAGATCGTGGCCAGCTCGTCGGGGAGCAGGGTGCGCATGAGTTCGTTGACCCGGTGCAGGATCTCGCCCGGCTGGTGCCCCTCCACCGCGTACGCCCGCACCGCGTGCCGCAGCTCGGCCATCACCGTCGCGGCGTGCAGCGAGTGACCGGCCACGTCCCCGATCGCCAGCAGCAGGTGGCCGTCGAGCATCACCAGCTCGTAGAAGTCGCCCCCCACCTCGGTCTGCGCGCTCGCCGGCTCGTAGCGCACGGCCAGGTCGAGCCCGTTGACCTGCGGTATCCGGCGCGGCAGCAGGCTGCGCTGGAGGGTGACCGCGATGCGGTGCTCCTCGTCGAAGGAGCGCTGCGCCTCCACGGCCGCCGCCACGGCCTGGGCGAGCTGCCGCAGCACGGGGGTGTGGGCGGTCTGCGTGGCGGTGGGCACGACGACGTAGAGCGGCGCCCGGTCCTCGCGCAGCCGCGCGGCGGCCACCGTGACCGTGTCGTCCGCCGGCCACCCGACCAGGCCCCAGACGGCCGGATCGTCCACCCGGACCGTCGTCCCGGTCGGCACCCCGGTGTCGTCGACGATCCACCCGACGATCGTGGCCGTGCCGTCGGGGCCGTCCGCGATCCCGGCGATGCAGTCGCCGTCGAACGTCTCGGCGACCACGGCGGCCGGGCTCCTGAAGATCTGCGCGGCGCCAGCCGCCGCCGCCTCCAGCAGCCTCGCGAAGTTCGGGGCGGAGTGCACCGCCAGGGTGGTGTCGGCCAAGCCGAGGAGCCGTTCGGCGAGGAGTTCCGCGCGCTGGCGGGCCCGGTAGTAGCGCAGCACCGCGTGGGAGGTGGCGACCAGTTCCTCCGGCTCGATCGGCTCCGCCAGGTACGCGTCCGCGCCCCGGGTGAGCCCCTGCGCCCGGTCCACCACGTCCACCGCGTGCGCGGACACGTGGATCACCGGCATCGCCGGGTGCGCCGCCTTGATCCGCTCGCAGACCTCGAAGCCGTTCAGGTCGGGCAGCCGCACGTCGAGCACCACGAGGTCGATCGGGTCCACCCCGACCCGGGCCAGCGCCTCGGCGCCGTTCTCGGCCTCCAGCACCGCGAAGCCCGCCCGGGAGAGCCAGCTCACCAGGAGGTAGCGCTTGGTGGGGCTGTCGTCGACCACCAGTACTGTCGCCGGGCCGCCCTCCACGTCACGCTCCGCCCACGGGCAGGGTGACGGTGAACGTGCTGCCCCGGCCCGGCTCGCTGGACACCACGAGGCTGCCGCCGAGCAGGGTCACCAGCCGTCGCGCGTACGGCAGGCCGAGGCCCGTTCCGCCGACCCGGGTCGCGCCGGGCACCTGGTAGAACTCCTCGAAGATCCGCTCGCGCAGCTCCGGGGGGATGCCCGCGCCGGTGTCGGAGACGATGAGCGACCAGCGCTCGTCCTGCCGCTCCGCCCGCAGCCGGACCTCGCCGCGCTCGGTGAACTTGAGTCCGTTGTGCAGCAGGTTACGCAGGACCTGGGCGAGCAGCACCTCGTCCGTACGCAGCGTCGCCGGAACGGGCGGCTCCTCCACCACGAGCTCGACGTCGGGCCGGGTCGCCAGGGCCCGCAGCGTGCCGCGCAACTGGCCGAAGACCGGCCGCAGGTCGACCTCGGTCCAGTCGGGCTCGATCCGGCCCGACTCGGCCTTGGCCAGGTCGAGCAGCTCGTTGACCAGCGTGAGGAGGTCGCCCGCCGAGGAGCGGATCAGCCCGACCTGGCGGGCCTGCTCGGCGGTGAGCGGGTCGGAGGCGGAGTCGCCGAGCAGCCGGCCCAGGCCGATGATCGCGGTGACCGGGGCCCGCAGCTCGTGGCTGACGTTCGCCAGGAACCGGCTCTTCGACTCGCTGGCCGCGCGCAGCTGCGCGGACTTCTCGTCCAGCTCGGCGTAGAGGGCCACCACGCCGCGGTTGGTCTCCTCCAGCTCCTCGGTGAGCTGGTTGTAGAGCGCCATCACCCCTCTGTTGGTCTCGGCCAGCTCCTCGTTCAGGACGGCCAGCTCGTCGCGCTGGCTGCGTACCTCGTCGAGGGCGGCGATGAGCTGGGCGTTCTGGGCGGTCAGCTCGTCCAGGGCGCTGCCCGGGGCGTTCCGGTCGAGCTCGGACCGCAGCTCGGCGAGACGCTCGGGGGTCAGCACCTCTGCGGTGACCGGGACACGTCGGGACATCCTCACGACCGTAGCCCCCTCGCGTGTCGCCACGCCCAACTTGTCCACCAACCGCGCCACCGCACCGGACTGCGGCTCGTACCGCCCGCCGGGCAGCGGGCGCACGGGGACGAGGTCCACCCGCAGGTGCCGCCTGCCGTCGACGGCGTCGTGGACGAGGGCGAAAGCCACCTCCGCCCCGCCGACCGAGTGCAGCAGGTCGCGGGCGACCTCGCTGAGCGCCGTGGCGATGCGTACCTGGTCCTGGTGCTCCAGGCCCACCGCGGCGGCGACCTCACGGCCCCGCTGCCGGACGACGAAGATGTCGTGTTCGACCCGCAGCGCCATCTGCAGCAGCGGCGCCCCGGCGGACCCGGTCACGACCAGGCCCGGGCGGCCAGGACGCAGGCGTCGTCGCGGCGCGTGCCGGCGTCACGCAGCACCGTCGCGGCCACCATCAGGGGCGACCGGTCGGCGAGACCGGGATAGTCGGCGAGCTGCCAGCGGTCGACCACCCCGTCACTGTGCATGACCAGCAGGGCGTCGGCGTCGAAGGGGTAGTCGTACTCCCGGACCGAGGGTCGCTGGTGCCCGGCGATGCCGGGCAGCGAGACCAGGCCCCGCCGCTTGCCGTCGCCGCCGATCACGGCGGCGGAGATGTTGCCCAGCCCCGAGTAGCGCAGCACCCCGGCCGACGGGTCCGGCTCGGCCACGGCGAGCGCCGCGCCCCGGGTGTGCGACATCGAGCGGTGCAGGTGCGCGACGACCGCCGACGGGGTCCCCGCCGGCGCCTTGCGGAACGCGTCGAGCGCGGCGTCGGTGGCGGCGGAGGCGAGCGGGCCGTGTCCCAGGCCGTCGCAGACCAGCACCTGGCGCCGGCCCTCGACGATCCGCCACGCGTACCCGTCGCCGCAGACCGACTCCCCGGGTATCGGCCGGCTGAGCGCGCCGGCCCAGGGCCGCTCGTGCCCGCCGTCGGGCTTCGGCCAGACCTGGACGGCGAGGACGGTGCCGCGTTGCGGCCGGGAGTAGCAGTCGAACCAGCTCGCCTGCCGGACGATCGCGCCGAGGCCGATGCCGAGCGTCCCGACGGTGGAGTGCCCGTCCTCGAAGGAGGCGGTGAGGTCGGCCATTCCCGGCCCGGAGTCGAGGGCGACCAGTTCCACGCCGGCCTCCCCGTCGCGCCGCACCGGCCGCAGCAGCACCACACCGTCGTCGGCGTGCTTGACCAGGTTGCTGGTCAGCTCGGCGGCGACGATGGACAGGTCGGCGATACGGGCGTCGCCCAGTGCGAGTTGGGCGCCGAGCCGTTCGGCGGCCCGACGCGCCGTGCTCGCCGCGCTGCCGCTCTCGACCCGGTACCAGACTCCGCGGTCGGAGACCACGTCGTCGTTCATCGGGCCCATTTGGTGACCGTGATCCGGGTTCCCTCACCCGCGGCGGTCTGGATGTCGAACTCGTCGACCAGCCGGCGGGCGCCGCTGAGCCCGAGTCCGAGCCCGCCGCCGGTGGTGTAGCCGTCGGTCAGCGCCAGGTCGAGGTCGGCGATGCCCGGGCCGGAGTCGGCGAAGACGATCCGCACGCCCCGCCGCCGGCCGTTGTCCACGATGGCCACCTCGACCGAGCCGCCGCCGCCGTACACCAGGGTGTTGCGGGCCAGCTCGCTCGCCGCGGTGACGACCTTGGTCTGGTCGACCAGCGAGAGCTTGACCGCCACCGACACGGTACGCACCAACTGCCGGACGCGTACCACGTCCTCGTCGCTGCGGATCGCCTGCGCCTGCGGCTGGCCCAGGTCGACTCCGGCGGTCATGACAACGCCGTCGTCTCGGCGTCCGGTTCGTCGTCGAACGCGAGCTCATGCTCGTCGGCGTGGGCCGCCGCGATCAGCTCCATGCCCCGCTCGACGTTGAGCGCCGTCCGGATGCCGTTGAGCGACAGGCCCAGCTCGACCAGGGTGATGGCGACGGCGGGACGCATCCCGACCACGACCGTCTCCGCGTCGAGCACCTTGGAGATCGACGCGATGGTCGACAGCATCCGCCCGACGAAGGAGTCGACGATGTCCAGGGCGGTGATGTCGATGATCACGCCGTGGCAGCCGGTGGCGACGATCCGCTCCGCGAGGTCGTCCTGGAGCTGGACCGCCGTCTGGTCGGACATGTCGAGCAGGATGGAGACGAGCAGGATGTCGCCGATCTTGAGGATCGGCACCCGCTCCATCAGGCCTCCCGGCGCTGGCGGCGCCCGGTCTCGACCCCGGCGAGCCGGAGCACGTGCCGCAGCGCGTCGGCGAGGCTGGCCTTGGTGGCGATGTCGCCGAACTCGATGCCCAGGGCCACGATGGTCTGCGCGATCTGCGGCCGGATGCCGGAGATGATGCAGTCGGCGCCCATCAGCCGGGCGGCCACCACGGTCTTGAGGATGTGCTGGGCGACCTGGGTGTCCACCGCCGGTACGCCGGTGATGTCGATGATCGCGTAGGGCGAGCCGGTGTCGACCAGGGTCTGGAGCAGCCGCTCCATCACCACCTGGGCCCGGGCCGAGTCGAGGGTGCCGACCAGCGGCACGGCGACGACGCCCTCCCAGAGCTTCACGACCGGGGTGGACAGCTCCAGCAGCTGCTCCGCCTGGTCGGCGATGAGGCTCTCGCGGGTGCGCACGAAGCTCTCGAAGGTGAAGAGCCCCATCTCGTCGATCAGACCGGTGAAGGCGACGTAGTCACGCAGCGTGTCGGAGCCGCCCTCGGCCTCCATCAGCTCCAGCAGCACCTCCTTCAGCGCGAACACGCTGAAGGAGGTCTCGGAGGCGGAGAAGCCCTGCCGGGCGCGCCCACGGGACAGCTCGGAGAGCACGGCGCGCAGCTCCGTGGCCTGCTCGGAGTCGAGGTCGACGGCGCCCTGGGCGCAGGCGGTGATCATGCTAGAGTGCAGCTCCTGCATCTGCCGGCGCAGCTCTCCCTGGCTGAGTCGCCCGCGCAGGGACCCGGCGACGATCTCTGCCCAGCGGTGCGTGATCCGTTCGGCGTGACTGGTCAGCAGACCGGACAGCCGGCTGCTTTCCTCAGCGTTCAACGCCATGGTGAAACCCCCTTCGACCTCGACGGCGGACTCTATCACCGGGGGTCGGAGCGCTACTTGTCGCAGGGCAAACGAATGAGGACGGCCACCGGATACCGCATCCCGTTCTGCGTACCACCCCGATCGTGGGATACCGTTTCCCCGATAACAGGAGGTCTGGCGAATGTCCTTGACGGTGCACACGGAACAGCGCGGCGACGTGGTCGTCGTATCGGTCGCGGGCGAGCTGGACATGGCGACCGCACCGCAGCTTCAGGACCAGATCACCGACCTGCTCGACAAGGGCCGCAGCCGGCTCGTCTTCGACCTGGCGAACGTCTCGTTCTGCGACTCCACGGGGCTGTCGGTGTTCGTCCGTGCCAAGAACAGCTGCGACGAGGCGGGCGGCGTGGTACGGCTGGCCGCCCCGCAGCGGGGCGTGCTGCGCATCCTCGAGGTGAGCGGTCTCGTCGAGGTGCTGCACACCTACCCGACGGTCGACCAGGCCGTGGCCGGCGATCCCACGCCGGCCACCTCCTGACGGTTCCTCCTCACGCCTCGTCCTCGATGTGTCGGGGACGGGCGATCACCATGCCCGCGCCGGTCTGCACGGCGAGCGCCGCCAGCAGGAACCCGATCGGGACGGTCCACCCGCCGGTCGTCCCGTAGAGGATGCCCACCAGCAGTGGCCCCAGCGCGGCGATGAGGTAGCCGACGCTCTGGCTGAACGCGGAGAGCGCCACCGTCCCCTCGGTGGTCCGGGCCCGCAGTCCGATGGTGGCCAGGATCATCGGGAAGGCGCTCTGCCCGATCGCGAGCAGCACCACCCAGAGCAGCGCCCCGTCGTGCGGCGCGACGGCCATCCCGACGTAGGCGAGGGCCATCGCGGCGGAGAGCGTCAGCACCAGCGGGTGCAGGGTGCGCAGCCGCCCGGCCAGGGTCGGCATCAGCAGGGCGATCGGCACGCCCAGCGCCGTCACACCGGCGAGCAGCAGACCGGCGTCCTGCGGCCGGTAGCCGGCGTCGCGGAAGAGCTGGGCCAGCCAACCCATGATCGCGTAGGCGCCCAGCGACTGGGTCCCGAAGTAGACCGCCATCGCCCAGCCGAGCCGGGTCCGCCCCGGCCGGATCCGGCGGGGACGGGGCGCCACCGCCGCCGGGGTCGCCGCCCGTCGGGCCGCGCGCGCCCGCAGCGCCAGCGGCACCCACGGGAGTACGGCCACCAGGGCCAGCCCGGCCCACACGGCGAGCCCGGCCCGCCAGGTGCCGAAGACGTGCGCCACCGGCACCGCCGCCGCGGCGGCCACCGTGGCGCCCACCGTCAACGTCATCGAGTACGCCCCGGTGACCAGTCCGATGCGGTGCGGGAAGTACTGCTTGACCAGCAGCGGAAGCAGGACGTTCGCCACCGCGATCCCGGCCAGCGCGAGGGCGCTGCCGGCGATGAAGACCAGCGCGGAGTCCGTGCCGACCCGGACGAGCTGCCCGGCGGCGAGGATCAGCATCGCCACCACCAGCACCCGGGCCGGGGAGTTCCGGCGGACCAGCCGGGGGGTGAGTGACCCGAAGACGGCGAAGGCCACCGCGGGCAGGGTGGTCACGACCCCGGCCAGCGCCCCGGAGAGGGCCAAGCCGCCGCGTACCTCGTCGAGCAGGGCGCCGAGGCTGGTGATCGCGGCCCGCAGGTTGAGCGCCACGAGCAGCATGCCGACGAGCACGAGCAGCCCACCGGCGACCGGTCCGGCCGGCTTGGGGGTGGCGCCGACGGGACCGGCGGCCGTCGCATCCGCCGGTGCGGGCACGTCGTCCGGCCCGGCGATCGTCTCCCGCACGGAACGCGGTGAGGTTCCGGCGTCGACGGCAGCGGTGGTTGGCGGGGTCATGCGTCCGAACCTACAATCATGGGATGAATTCCGGGCAGGTGTTGTAACCAGTGCCACCGTCGGTTGATTCCGCCGCCGCGCCACCCAGGGGCCACCGGGTGCGGCAGACCATCGCCCAGCTCAGGGAGCGGATCCTCGGCGGCGAGTGGCCGGTCGGCGGGCGGATCCCCACCGAGCCGCAGCTGGTCGCGGCGCTCGGCGTGGGCCGCAACACGGTCCGCGAGGCGGTGCGGGCGCTGGTGCACGCCGGGGTGCTGGAGTGCCGGCAGGGCTCCGGGACGTACGTGGTGTCGACCGACGAGCTGGCCCCGGTGGTGGCCCGCGGGCTCACCGCCGACCGGATGGCCGAGGTGGTCGAGGTGCGCCGCGCCTTCGAGGTGGAGGCCGCCCGGCTCGCCGCGTTGAGGCGTACGACCGAGGACCTGGCGGCCCTGGACGGCGCGCTCGCCGCCCGCGAGGCGGCCTGGCGCGGCGGCCGGGTCAATGAGTTCGTGGAGGCCGACGCGGCGCTGCACACCGCCGTGGTCGCGGCGGCGCACAACGGCATGCTCGCCGAGCTGTACGCCTCGGTCGGGACGGCGCTGCGCAGCACGATCACCCAGTCGATGGGCGACGCGCTGGAGCCGGAACGCTACGTCGACCACTCCCGGCTGGTCGAGGCGATCCGGGCCGGCGACCCGGGCCGGGCGGCGATCGAGGCCGGCGCTTTTCTGGAGCCCTCGCCCGGGGCATAGGTTGTGCCGGACGGAAGACCGGACACCTCGGGAGTACGGATGCTCAAGGGCTTCAAAGACTTCATCATGCGCGGCAACGTCGTCGACCTGGCGGTCGGTGTCGTCATCGGCGCCGCGTTCACGGGCGTGGTCACCCAGCTCACCAAGTCGTTCCTGGAACCGCTGATCCGGGTCTTCGTGCTGCTCATCACGGGCAGCGACAAGGGCCTGGCCGGCACTGCCCCGATGTTCCGCGGCATCGCCTTCGACTGGATCGCGTTCGTGAACGCGCTGATCACGTTCCTGCTCACCGCGGGGGCGCTCTACTTCATCGTGGTGTTCCCGATGAACAAGCTGGCCGAGCGGCGCAAGCGGGGCGAGGAGCCGCCGCCGAAGGCGCCGAGCGAGGAGGTCCGGCTGCTCACCGAGATCCGCGACGCCCTGGTCGCCGCCGGCCACACCACCCCCGGGCAGCGGCGCGGGGCGCTCGACGAGGTGCTCGGCCGCCGGGAGGAACCGCCCACTCCGCGCTGAACCCGGCGCACGCACATCGGCCCCTGCGGGAATCCCGCAGGGGCCGCACATTTTCGTACGCCTGTTCGATAGAGTCCCGCCATGGAGCAGCGGAAGCACTGGTGGAACGGGAAATGGGGCCGGCTGGCCCGGCGCGACGTCTTCCTTCGGGTGGACGCCGACCGGTGGCACGTCGAGCAGCGCGCCGGCGGCTCCGAGGGCGTCTCCCGGTTCTACGAGTACGGCACCGCCGAGGAGGCCGAGGAGACGGTCCGGGCGCTGCTCCAGGGCACCGACACGTGGCGCGAACTCTCCCCCCGCCCCCCAACGCGGTGAGAGACCCGTCGAGATCTTGGACAGTTGGCGTTCGGCCCGAGCGACAACTGTCCAAGATCTCGACGGTGGTTTAGCCGGAGCGGGGGCCGGGAACCGCCCCGGGATGGAGCAGCAGGGCACCGAGCGGCAGGCGACAGTTTCCCGGGTCACCACGGGCATGCGGGTGATCGACGTCGACGGCACCGAGTTCGGCACCGTCGACCTGGTCCAGCGGGGTGATCCCAACGCGGTGACCGTGCAGGCCCCCACCGCCGACCCGGGCAGCAGCCTGGACGAGCTGATCGAGTCGACGGCCGTGGAGGAGCCGGACGTACCGGCCGACCTGGCGGCCCGGCTGCTGCACAGCGGCTACCTGAAGGTCTCCACCGACCTGGTCCGCACCGGCGCGGTCTACGTGCTCGCCGAGCAGATCGCCGCCGTCACCGACGACCAGGTACGCCTCGACGTGCCGGCCCGCGACCTGCCGCCGGAGGAGTGACACCCACCCGCCCGGTCCCGGTCGGCCCCGCCGACCCACTCGTGACAGGTTCCACCGCCGGCCCCGGCGACCCGCTCGTGACAGGTTCCACCGCCGGGCCCGGCAACGCCGTCGCGGCGGGTGCGGGCGCCGGCTCCGGCGCGGTCGGCCCGGCGGAGCGGTGGCGGAAGAGCAGGAGCATCACCCCGCCCGCGACCAGGCCCCAGAACGCGCCGCCCACGCCGAGCAGGGTCACCCCGGAGGCGGTGACCACGAAGGTGACCACGGCGGCCTCCCGGTCCGCCGGTTCCGCCAGCGCCGAGGTGAGCGCGGTGGCCAGCGCGCCGAGCAGCGCCAGCCCGGCGACCGCCTCGATCAGCACCGGCGGGGCGAGCGCGACCAGCGCGGTGGCCGCCCCGGCGCCCAGCCCCAGCAGGGCCAGCCCGGCCCCGGCGGTGACCGAGGCGATCCAGCGGCGGTCCGGGTCGGGATGGGCGTCCGGGCCGGCGGCCAGGGCGGCGGTGATCGCGGCGAGGTTGACCGCGTGTCCGCCGGCGGGCGCGGCGAGCACGGTGGTCAGTCCCGTGGCGCGCAGCGCGGCGCCGAAGGGCGGCCGGTAGCCGTAGCCGACCAGCACCGCCATCCCCGGTACGTTCTGCGCGGCCATGGTGACCAGGAAGAGCGGCAACGCGAGGCCCACCATCGCGGAGACGTTCCAGGTCGGCGCGGTCAACTCGACCGCGGGCAGCAGCCGCGCGCCACCGAGCCCGGCGACCGGGGTGGTCAGCGCGATCGCCGCCACCGCGACGACCAGCGCGCCCGGCACCGCCCACCGGCGGGCGAACCGGTGCAGCAGCAGCCAGGCCAGCACCACGGGGACGGCCAGCCGGGGCACCTCGACCAGCGCGCGGACGGGGGCGGTGCAGAGCGGCAGCAGGACCCCGGCGAGCATCGCGCCCGCGATCGGCCGGGGGATCGCCGCGACGGCCCGCCCGAGGGCGGGGAACAGCCCGGCGGCCACGATCAGCGCACCCGAGACGAGGAACGCCCCGACGGCGACGGGCCAGCCGCCGGGCACCGTGCCCGTGGCGACCAGCAGCGCCGCGCCGGGGGTGGACCACGCGACGCTCATCGGGATCCGGTGGCGCAGGCCCAGCCAGACGGCGGAGATCCCGGCGGCCACGCACACCGCCAGCAGCCCGGAGGCGGCCTGCGCGTCCGAGGCGCCGACGGCCCGCAGGCCGGCCAGCACCACCGTGAACGAACTGGCGAACCCGACCAGCGCGGTCACCACGCCCGCCAGCACCGGTTGCGACCGTCCCGCCATCCCCGCCTCCCCCGGCCGTTCCGTTTACGGAACAAGAACCTGTAGCACCATAGCGGGGTGCCGCAGACGTCACCAGTCCACCGATCGGCCCCCGATCCGGGCGCCGAAGCCGTCGGTCGCCGGATACGTGCCCTGCGCGAGGAGCGCGGGATGTCGCTGTCCGCCCTCGCCCGGCTCGCCGGGGTGGGCAAGGCGACCCTCTCCGGCCTGGAGAACGGCACCCGCAACCCGACCCTGGAGACGCTCTACGCGATCACCGCGCAGCTCGGCGTACCGCTGACGGCCGTGCTCTCCGGCCCGGCGACCGGGCCGGTCGTCCGCGGCGCCGCGGTCAGCGCCATCCTGCTGGAGGTCTTCGAGGACAGCGACGCCACCTACGAGCTGTACCGGATGCTGGTCGCGCCCGGTCCGGAGCAGCTCTCCCCCGCCCACCAGAAGGGGGTCACCGAGCACGTCACCGTCTTCTCGGGCGTGCTGCGCGCCGGCCCGGTCGACGCGCCGCTGACCGCCGCCGCCGGCGGGCACCTGCGCTGGGCGTCCGACGTGCCGCACGTGTACGCCGCCGTCGGCGACGAGGAGGTCGCCGCCAGCCTCCTGCTGCGCTACCCCCGCCCCTGAGCACCCGCCGGCCGGACCGCGCGCGTGGCCCGCACCGGCCCCGTCGGGCGTCGGCTCAGCCGTCGACGGGGGTCGGCACCGGCAGCCGCCGCTGCACCGCCCAGATCGCCGCCTCCGTACGCGACGCCGACCCGGTCTTGCGCAGCAGGTTGGACACGTGCACGGTGACCGTCCGCACCGAGATGCCGAGGGCCCGCGCCGCCTGCTTGTTGGACATCCCGGCGACCAGGCAGCCCAGCACCTCGATCTCCCGCCCGGTCAGCTCGGCGTCCACCGGATCCACCGGCCGCTGCGACGCGATCCTCGGCGGGCGCGGGGCGGGCGGCGGGCGGAGCAGCGCCTCGGGCCCCCGGCCGGCGTGGGCGGCGAGCAGCTCGGTCAGCGCGTACGGGTTGCCGCCGGTGCGCTGCCAGACGGCGCGCACCAGCCGGCCGGACGGGCGCGGGTCCGCGTACACCTGGGTCAGCACCTCGGCGACCTCGGCCGGGAGCAGGGGTCCGAGGTGTTGGCGGACGGCGCCCCGGACGCCGCAGAGCCGGGCCAGGGCGCGGACCGCGAGGTCCGGCGCGACGGCGTCCTCGGCGGGTCGGCTCGCCACCACCAGCAACGCCGGCAGGTCGGCGGCGGTCGCCAGCTCGCCGACCAGGTTCAGGCTGGCCGGGTCGAGGGCGTGCAGGTCCTCCACCACCAGTACGGCCGGGCCGGCGCCGACGAGCAGCCGGACGACCCGCACCGCGAGGCGGAGCAGGGTGCCCGGCGCGTAGCGCTCGCGCGGCGCGGTCGGCTGCTGGGCGAGCCAGGCCAGCGCGTCCGGCGGCAGGTCGAGCCGGCTCGTGTCCCGGCCCGTGAGAACGGCGGCCAGCCAGTCGTACGGGGCGGGGTCGTGCACGCGGGCGGCGCCGGAGAGCACCACCGCCGGTCGGGGGGCGAACGCGTCGAGGGCGGCCGCGACCAGCAGGGACTTGCCCACCCCGGCGGCTCCGGTGATCACCGCGACGGTCGGCGCGGACCGTCGGCCGGGGACCACGGTGGACCACGCCCGGTCGAGCTCGACCAGCTCGCCGGCGCGTCCGACCATCGACACCGGCATCATTCCCCAACCCTACGCAGTAGTGCGTAGAGACGGCGGCAGGGTGTTCTTGGCAAGCTTGACCCCATGACGCTGATCCTCCGCTCGGCCATCCTCAACGACATCGGCCTGGTTCGCACCAACAACGAGGACTCCGCCCTCGCCGGTGACCGCCTCGTCGCGGTCGCGGACGGCATGGGCGGCCTGCCCGCGGGCGAGGTGGCGAGCGAGATCGTCATCCGCATCCTGGACGAGCTGAGCCCGCCGACCACCCCCGACGAGGCGGCCGCGGCGCTGCGCGCCGTGGTGAGCACCGCCAACCGGCGCATCCACGCCGCCATCACCGTCGACCCGGCGCGCGACGGCATGGGTACGACGCTGACCGCCGCCCTGCTCGCCGGGGACGCGCTGGTGCTGGCCCAGGTGGGTGACTCCCGCTGCTACCTGCTGCGCAACGGGGAGCTGACCCAGCTCACCCGCGACGACACCTTCGTCCAGGCGCTGGTGGACCAGGGGGCGCTCTCGCCCGAGCAGGCACGGCACCACCCGCAGCGGTCCCTGGTGACCCGGGCGGTGCAGGGCTCGGACACTCCCCCTGCGGTCGGGGTGCTCACGGTGGTCGCCGGCGACCGGCTGCTGCTGTGCAGCGACGGCCTCTCCGACTACGTCGAGGACGGCACGATCGCCGCGACGTTGATCACGTACGGCGACCGTCACCAGTGCGGCGAGCAGCTCGTCAAGCTCGCCCACCAGGCCGGCGCGCCGGACAACGTGACCGTCGTGGTCTCGGACGTCGTCGCCAACTGAGCGCGTCCCGGCTCCTGTCGCGGGCAGCCGCCGCCATCTAGGTAGTTGTGCCATCTAGGTAGTGCCGCTATGTTCCTCGGGTGGATTCCGACCGGCGCGGGCAGTGGCTGCGCGGGGTGCTCGACCTCTGCGTCCTGGCCCTGCTGCGCGAGGGCGAGTCCTACGGCTACCAGCTCGCCCAGGCGCTGGAGGCCGCCGGCATCGGGCCGATCCAGGGCGGCACGCTCTATCCGGTGCTGCTGCGCCTGCAACGCACCGGCCTGGTCACCGCCGAGTGGCGGGAGGGCGCGTCAGGTCCGGCCCGCAAGTACTACCGGCTCACCGACAGCGGGCGGGCGACCCTGCGCCAGGGCGGCAGCGCCTGGCTCGCGTTCGTCGCCCCGGTGACCGGCCTCGTCACGAAGGGGGTCGACGGATGAACGCCGACGAGTGGCTGCGGGTGTTCGCGGCCGAGTTGGACCGGCGCCGGGTCCGGGCGGACGCCGCCCGGCACGTGGTCGCCGAGGCCGCCACGCACCTGCGCGACAGCGGGGGCGACCCGTGGGCCGTCTTCGGCCGGCCGCAGGACTACGCCGCCGCGATCGTCGAGACCATCGGCACCTCGCCCGCCGCGCGTCCCGGACCGGTTCGGCTGCACGCCCGGGGCATCACCAAGCGGTACGGGCGACGCACCGTCCTGCGCGACGCGTCCCTGACCGTCCGGGCCGGGCAGATCGCCGCCGTGATCGGGGCGAACGGCTGCGGCAAGAGCACCTTCCTGCGCGTCTGCGCCGGGCTGGTCTCCCCCGACGCCGGGGACGTGACCGTCTCCGGCCGGGTCGGCTACTGCCCCCAGCAGGGCGGCACCGCCGACTTCCTGCTGCCCGACGAGCACTTCGTGCTGATCGGCGCCGGCCGGGGCGTGGCCCGGGGGCCGGCCCGCCGCGCCGGTCGGGCGGCGGCCCGCCACCTCGGCTGGGAGGCCGACGGCGACGTCCTCGCCCGCAACCTCTCCGGCGGCACCCGGCAGAAGCTGAACCTGACCATGTCCACCCTCAGCGAGCCGGACGTGCTGCTGCTCGACGAGCCCTACCAGGGCTTCGACCAGGGCACGTACGTCAACTTCTGGGACCAGCTCGCCCGGCTGCGCGACGAGGGCCGGGCGATCGTCGTGGTGACCCACCTGCTCAACCAGCTCGACCGGGTCGACCTGGTGCTCGACCTGACCCCGGCCACCCAGGGAGGGCGTGCGTGAACCGCCTCGTCACCGTCGCCGAGATGACCCTGCGGGAGCTGCTGCGCCGTCGGGGCGTGCTCCTGCTGCTGCTGTTGATGCCGCTGGCGTTCTGGCTGATCCGGCGGGACTCGCACGTCGGGCAGTCCGTACGCTCGCTGCTGCTCGGCATCAGCTGGGCCGTCAGCACCGCCGCCCTCTTCGCCACCGGCGCGGCCCGCGAGCTGGAGCCCCGGCTGCGGCTGGCCGGCTACCGCCCGCACGACCTCTACCTCGGCCGGCTGCTCGGCCTGTGGACGGCCGGGCTCATCCTGTCCGTGCCGTTCTTCGTGCTCACCGTCGTGGACGCGCCCGAGCTGCGGCACGGCGGGGTGGCGGTGGCGCTGTTCTGCTGCGTGGGGGTGGCCGCGCCGTTCGGGATGCTGATCGGCGCGCTGCTCCCCCGCGAGCTGGAGGGGACGCTGCTGCTGCTCACCGTGGTGGCGGTGCAGATGCTGATCGACCCGGCCGGCACCGGCGCGAAGCTGACCCCGTTCTGGTCCAGCCGGGAGATCGCCACCTGGGCGGTGGACCACGCCGACTCCGGCTACCTGGCGCGGGGTTCGCTGCACGGGCTGGCCGTCACCGCGCTGCTGATCGGCGCCGTGGCGGCCGTGTTCAGCGTCCGGCTGCGCCGCCGCCGGCACCTCCGACACCTGCCGATCGGCTGACCGGGCGTCGCCGCGGTCACCGGCGATTGCGGTTGCGGCGACCGCCGGGCCGGGATGGGATGGGCGGATGACCGTCCGCCGGGTGAACGCCGAAGAAAGACTGTCCACCAGCTTCGCGCTCGGCGCGTACGCCTTCGAGGCGTCGCCGCGCAGCGTGGCCCGGGCGGAGGAGTTCCGCGGCTACCTGCCCTACAACAAGGGGAACCGGACGCTTGTCGTCGAGGAGGGCGGCACCACGCTGGCCGCCGCCTCGGCCATCCCGATGCGGCAGAACCTGCGCGGCGAGGTGCTGCCGATGGCCGGCGTCGCCGGGGTGGCGAGCCATCCGCTGGCCCGCCGGCAGGGGCACGTACGCACGCTGATGCACCAACTCCTCGACGAGATGCGCGACGAGGGGCACCAGTTGAGCGCGCTCTACCCGTTCCGGCCGTCGTTCTACGCCCGGTTCGGCTACGTGGGGCTGCCGAAGCCGCGTACGGTCACGTTCTCGCCGGCCGACCTGGGCGAGTTGCTCGGCGCCGACCTGCCCGGCGAGGTGGGCTGGGAGCGGATCGGCGAGGGCTACCGGGACTGGCGCGCGTTCACCGAGCGGTGCCTGAACGAGCGGCACGGCTTCGCGATCTTCCCCGGCTACCGGGACGTGGGGTTACGCGACCGTGACGAGCACTGGCTGCTGACGGCCCGCACGGGCGGTACGGTCACCGGCGCGGTGCTCTACCGCATCGACGACCACGGCGGCACGCTCGCCGCCAGCGACCTGCTCGCCGCCGACCCGCTCGCCCGGGCACTCATGTTGCAGTTCTTCGGGCGGCACGTCGACCAGGTGGAGCGGGTGACCGTGCAGGTGCCCGTCGACGAGGTGCCGGAGCTGTGGCTGACCGACCTGGCCGTGCACGTCGAGGCGCGGGTGGCCCGACCGGGTTACTCCGCGCCCATGGCCCGGCTGCTGTCGATCGACGCGCTGGCCGGGCTGCCCGTCGGGCCGGGCCGGGTGCGGGTGGAGCTGACCGGCGACCGGTGGCTGACCGGGTCGTACCTGCTGGACGGCACGACCGGCGCGCTGGAGCTGGTCACCGGGGCCGCCGCCACCGCCGGCTCGCCGCCGACCGCCACGCTGACGGCCGCCGGCCTCTCCGCCCTGGCGTACGGGGTCCTGGATCCGGTCGAGGTGGGCCTGCGGGGGCTGGGCGACGTGTCGACGGACGCGGCGGCGGAACTGCGCCGCCTCTTCCCCCGCCAGAATCCGTACGTCTTCGCCGACTTCTGATCCACGCCCGCCTCCCGGCGGGCGTGGGTCAGTAGGGGTTGCCGTGGCCGGCGGCGCGACCGCGGAGCAGGGCGGTGGGGCGGCCCGGGAGGTGGCGCGCCGCCGACATCGGCGGGCTGGCGGTGTGCGCCCGGTCGGCCATGCCGGCGAAGAGTTCCTTCAGCGCGCTGAGCGCGTCGTGGCGCGGATGCCAGCCCAGCTCCGTCTCGGCGCGCTCGCTCGACATCAGCGGCGCGTGCAGCGCCAGCTCCACCCAGCCGGCGTCGATCGGTTGCAGCCGCGCCCGCCAGGTCAGGGCGGCGGCGACGCGCAGCACCGGGGCGGCGACGGGCACCGTCCAGCCGTGGAAGTGCCGGGCCACCAGCTCCGGGGTCAGCACCGGGTCCGCGGCGACGTTGAACGCGCCGCGCGCGTCACCCAGGACCGCCCGGGCGTACGCGTCGGCGACGTCGTCGGTGTGCACCGCCTGCATCCGCAGCCGAGGGTTCGTCGGCACGAGCGGGATCCGGCCGAAGCGCAGCAGCCGGACGGGCGCGAACGGTCCGAGGAAGTAGCGGGTGATCTCGGTGGCCGCCGCCCGCTGGAAGTTCAGGCCGGGCCGCAGCCGCACCACCCGCAGCCCGGTGTGCTCCCGCTCGGCCCGGTCGAGCAGCGCCTCCACCTCGGCCTTGTCCCGGCTGTACGACGAGCCGGGCACCCCGGTCGCCGGCCAGCGCTCGGAGACCGGGTGGTCCTTCGGGCCGGACGCGTAGACGCCGACCGACGACGCGTACACCAGGGCCGGCACGCCGGCGCGGACCACGGCGTCGATCACGGCCGCGCTGCCGCCCACGTTGGTCCGGTGCAGCACGCGCTGGTCGTGGCTGGGCTGGATCTGCCAGGCCAGGTGCACCACCGCGTCGGCTCCGGCGAAGACCTCGGCGAGCTGGTTGGCCGCCCCGGGCAGGCCGACGTCGCAGGAGTGCCACTCCACCTGGTCGTACGGCTCGCCGCAGTCCGGCCCGGGCAGCCGGCGGGCCACCCCGGCGAGTTCCACTCCGCGTTCCCGCCGCAGCCGGCGCAACAGGGCGGTGCCCGCGTTGCCGGTCGCCCCCACCACCACGATCCGCATGCCCGCCCCGTACCCGGTCAGCCCCGGCTCAACCGCCGATCACGGCCACCGTCGGGAGGAGGGCGAGCGGCGCGCCCGTCAGGGGCGGGGCGAGTGGCGGACCCAGTTCTTCTGCCCGCCCCGGCGGCGACCCTGCGAGGCGGCGAGGCAGCGCGGGCAGATCCGGCCGACGGGGTCCGCCTCGGTGAGCACGTCCGTCGACGTGTACTCGAACCGCACGTGCGGGAAGCGGCGCAGCCGGGTCCGGCTGAGCGGGAGCCCGCAGACGGTCTGGTTCTGACCCGGCAACCAGGCGTGCACCTCGCCGGCCGGTTCCCGTACGCCGTCCGGGCCCGCCCCCTCGCTCGACGCCGCCACGGCCGGGTTGCTGCTCATCCTCATACGGACACGATTCCCCCACGCGCCCCCGCCATGCCTGCACCCCCACCCCCCACCCCCACCGTTCGTCGCCCGCACCGCCGGTCAGGCCTGACCTTTTCCCGTACGCCCGGAGGTGCCCGTACCGGGCCTGCCTCATCCCGTACGCCCGGAGACGCCCGCCCACGACGGGAGGGCGTCTCCGGCGGCGGTTGCCTGCACCCGGCCGGCCCTCACCCGGCGGCGCCCGTGTCACGTCGACCGGGGGTCTCCAGCCTCGAACTGATCGTCGTGAAACCTCCGCCGGAGCGGGCGGCGTCGGCGATGGCCGTGAGCACCTCGAGGACATGGAGCCCCCGGGTCGCCGCAGCCAGCGCGGGCCGCCCCGCCAGGATGGCCCTGGCCATCTCGACCAGGCCCATCCCCATGAATCCGTCGGAGTCCCGTGGGCCGGGCAGCACCTCGACGAAGTCGGTGCTGCCCGCTGCCCTGAGCAGCACGGGGCCGCCCCACGAGTTGGCCTGCGCCGCGACGATTGTGCCCTCGGTGCCGTGGATCTCAAGGTGCGGCGTACGCGTCGCCACGACGTCGAAGCTGGTCACCAGCATGCCCATGGCCCCGCTGGCGAACTCCAGGACGCTGTTGATGTGGGTGGGTGTCTGCACGCTGAAGGTCGACCCCGCGCGGGGTCCGGCCAACACGACGCGTTCGGTACGCGCGGTCGCGCCCAGCGCCCCCACCCGGACGACGGAACCCATGAGTTCGGTCAGGACCGTGAGGTAGTACGGACCGATGTCGAACAGGGGTCCGGCGCCCTCCTGGTAGAGGAACTCCGGCTCGGGGTGGAACCGCTCCGGCCCGGCGTTCATCATGGCGGCGTTCACCGAGGTCGGGGTGCCGATCGCGCCTTCGGCGAGCAGCGCGGCGCAGGTCTGCGCCCCGACGCCCAGGAAGGTGTCCGGCGCGGTGCCGACCTGCAACGACCGCGCCCGGGCGGCCTCGACGATGCGGTGCCCGTCGGCCATGGTGGTCGCCAGGGGCTTCTCCGTGTAGACGTGCTTGCCGTGCTCCAGGGCGCGCAGGGTCACCTCGGCGTGCGCCCTGGGTGGGGTCAGGTTGAGGACCAGGTCGATGTCCGGATGGGTCAACAGGGCGTCGACCGGGTGCACCTCCGGCACCGCGTGGGCAGCGCCGAGCGCCCGCGCGCGCGCCGGGTCGGCGTCGGCGCAGGCGACGACGGTGACCGCCGGGTCCCCGGCGAGGTTGGCCAGATAGCGGGAACTGACGTTTCCGCACCCCACGACCCCCACCCGCACGGACCCTCCGTCGTGGACCATGTCAGGAGAGCCTGATCTCGTGGCCGGCCCGCGCCGACTCGTAGATCCCGTCGAGCATGCGCATGACCTCCGTGCCGTGGGAGACGGGGGCCACCTGCTCGGCCTCTCCCAGGCACAGCGCCACGAAGTGCGCGATTTCATTGGCGAACCCCTCGGCGAAGTCGAAGCTGAGGTGGTCGATCTGGGGTCCCACGTTGAGGACGGTGTCGTGCATCTCGGTGGCGATCCGAAGCTGGGGTTCGAGTTCCGCGCCACCGCGCTCGCCGAACACCGCCACTTCGAGGCGGTCCTCGAGCGCGTGCAGGGAGTAGCTGGTCTCCAGCGTCAGGGACGCCCCGTTGTCGAAGCGGATGAGGGCCGCCGCGAAGTCCTCGACGTCGCTCTGGGTCGGGTCGTAGTCCGCGACCTTGTACCGCGACAACGACGTGACGTTGGCCCGGTTGCCCAGCCGGGTGTGGGTGACCGCGCTGACCGTGACGGCCTTCGGGGTGCCCATGAAGTACCAGCAGAGGTCGAGGACGTGCACGCCGATGTCGATGAGCGGTCCCCCACCGGACCGCTTGTGGTCCGCGAACCAGCCACCGGGGTTGCCGAGCCGTCGGATGTTCGTCGCGCGCGCGTGGTAGACGTCGCCCAGCAGCCCGGCGTCGACGAACGACTTGAGGACCTTGGCGTTCGCGCCGAAGCGCCGGACGAAGCCGACCTCCAGGTGCCTGCCGCTGCGCTCGACGGCCTCGACGAGCGCCTCGGCCTCGCCGGCCGTACGGCTCAACGGCTTCTCCACCAGCACGTGCTTGCCGGCGTCGAGCGCCGCCGTGGCGATCTCCGCGTGGCTGTCGTTCCACGTGCAGATGCTCACCGCGTCGATCTCGGGGTCGGCGAGCAGGCTGTCGAGCGTCGGGTGCACGCGGGTCACGCCGAAGGTCTCGGCCTTCTGCGCGCTCCGCTCCTGGTTGACGTCGAACACCCCGACGAGGTGGACGTCCGGGTTGGCGGCGTACGCGCCCAGGTGCATCTCCGCGATGCTCCCGACGCCGATCACGCCCACGCCGAGCCGGCTCACTTCGCCGCCTCCGCCTCGGCGAAGAGCCGCTTCGCGTTGGCCAGACCGATCGGGTTGGCCATCAGGCACTCCTCGATGCCCTCGAACTCGATGGACACGAAGCCGTCGTAGCCGGCGTCGACGATGCCCCGCACGATCCTGCGCATGTCGAGGTCGCCGTAGCCGACGATGGAGCCGAGCAGGTAGTTGCCGCCGGGGGTGTGGTGCCAGCCCTCGCCGGGGTACTGCGAGCGGACGTAGAAGTCCTTCAGGTGCACGATGCTGGCGTACGGGGCGTTCTCGGCGACCGACACCACCGGGTTGTCGTCCACCGACATGAAGTTTCCGACGTCGAGGGTCGTCTTGAAGTTCGGCTCGTCGACGAGATGGATGAGCCGGCGTACGCGCTCACCGCCGTTCATCAGCAGCCCGTGGTTCTCCACGCTGGTGGTGATGCCGTACGGGGCGGCGTACTGGGCGATCTCCTTGCACGCCTCCACCATGCGGGGCAGCAGCGCCTCGAACTCGGCGATGTCCTTCGCCCGGTGGGCCCACTTGGCGACGTCGTGGCGGAAGAGCTTGATGTCCAGCGCGGCGGCCACCTCGATGTGCCGCTTGACCCGCTGCATGCTCTTCTCCGCGCCCTCGCCGAGGAGGTCGGCCGGGACGACGAGGTTGGACAGGGTGACGCCCTGGTCGGCCGCGCGGGTCTTGATCTCCTGGACGAATCCGGGGTCCTGGTCGAGGGTGGAGGTGTCGTTGGAGATCTCCGGGGAGAGCGACACCGTCGCGATCTCCATGTGGGTGGCGTCGCTGGCGCCGATCCAGTCGATCACCTCGAAGAGGCTCATCCGGTTGGTGCGCAGGTGCTGGTAGAAGGAGTAGGAGCTGAAGCCGAACTGCACGGGTACTTTCCTTCGGTCGGGGTTGGCGGGGTCAGGAGGAGAGCGCGGCGTACTGGCGGCGTCGTTCCGCCTGCCGCGCCGGGTCGGGGATGGGCGACGCCATGAGCAGCCGCTTCGTGTACGCATGGCGCGGTCGTGACGTGACGGTGTCACCGTCACCGGTCTCCACGATGCGGCCCTTGAGCATGACCGCGACCCGGTGGCAGATGTAGCGGACCACCGACAGGTCGTGGGAGATGAAGAGGTACGCGACGCCGGTCTGCTCCTGGATGTCGATGAGCAGGTCGAGGATGCGTGCCTGGGTGGAGAGGTCGAGGGCGCTGACCGGTTCGTCGCAGACGATGAGTCGGGGCTTCAGCGCGAGGGCGCGGGCGATGGCGATCCGCTGCCGTTGCCCGCCGGAGAACTCGCGCGGGTACCGCCGTCCGGCGTCGGCTTCCAGGCCGATCTGGCCCAGCAGCTGACCGATCCGCGCGGAGGCTTCGGCCCCGGGCACCCCCTGCGCCCTGAGCGGCTCGGCAAGGATGCTCTCCACGGACATCGCCGGGTTGAGCGACGAGTACGGATCCTGGAAGACGACCTGGATGTCCCGGCTCAGGGCCCGGCGGGCGCGCCGGTTCGCGTGGGTGATGTCGGCGCCGTCGAACGTGACCGTGCCGGCGCTGATCGGGGCGAGTCCCAGGAGCGCGCGGCCCAGGGTCGTCTTTCCCGAGCCGGACTCGCCGACCAGGCCGACCGTCTCGCCCGCCCCGATCTGCATCGAGACGTCGTGCAGCGCGTGGAAGGACGGACTGCGCCACCGGGACCCGCGATAGACGACGTTGACGTCGCGGACGTCGAGCAGCGGGGCGTCGGAATCGTTGCGGGTGCTCATGACTGCACCTCCTGAAGGTCGTCGCGCGACCGCCGGGGAGGGGCGTCCTCCAGGGTCGCGTCCAAGAGCATGCGGGTGTACTCGTGCTGCGGGTTGGCGAAGAGTTCGGCGACGGGTTGCTGCTCGACGACGAGGCCGTCCCGCATCACCGCGACTCGGTCGCAGAGGTCGGCGACCACACCCAGGTTGTGGGTGACCAGGATGAGGCCCATGTTGCGCTCCCGTTGCAGGTCACGGAGGAGTTCGAGGACCTCCACCTGGACCGTGACGTCGAGGGCGGTGGTCGGCTCGTCCGCGATCAGCAGCTCGGGATCGCAGGAGACGGCGCCCGCGATGAGCACCCGCTGCGCCATTCCTCCGCTGAGCTGGTGGGGGTAGGCGGCGAGCGTGCGGGCGGGGTCGGGAATGCCGACGCGTTCGAGCAGGTGCAGGGCCCGCTCGTGCGCGGCCTTCCTGGACAGGTTGAGCTTGCGCCGCATCGGCTTCGTCAGCTGGGCGCCGACGGTGAAGGACGGGTCCAGGTTGGACATCGGCTCCTGCGGCACGTAGGCCATCTGCGGCCCGCGCAGCTTCTGCAACTCGCCCTCGCGCAGCCCGATCAGGGACCGCCCGTCGAGGGAGAGGTGCCGGGCGGACACGGAGGCGTCGGGTGGCAGGAGTCCGAGGATCGCGAAGGACGTCTGGGACTTTCCGGAGCCGGACTCCCCGACCAGGCCGAGCACCTCTCCCCGCGCGACGTGCAGTGACACGCCCCGCACCACGTCCTTGGCGGCTCCGTCCTCGGCCACGTACCGCACCGACAGGTCCTCGACACGGAGCAGGGTGTCCGCGGGGAGGGCGGTCGCGGGCGTACGGTCGGCTTCGTCCTGGATGACCGTCGGGTCGTCCCGGCGGGCGGACCGCGCGGCCCGCTTGGCCTTGGGTTTGCGGCTGACCCCCAGCGAATCCGCCAGGGCCGTGCCGAAGAGCACGAGTGCCATGACCGTGAGGCCGATGGCGACGCCGGGGGCGATGACCAGCTCGGGCGCGCGGTGGAAGTTCTGGAAGGCGTTGCTGAGCTCGCCACCCCAGCTGGGGCGCTGCGGGTCGCCGAAGCCGAGGAACTCCAGGCCGGACTGGACGATGATCGCCATGCCGAAGATGAACGAGGACCGCACGAGGACCGGCCCCAGCACCACAGAGAGCACGTGGCGGAAGATGATGCGCAGGTCGGAGAGCCCCGCGACGCGGGCGGCGTCGAGGTAGAGCTCCTCGCGCACCGCGATCACGGCACTCCGGGTCAGCCGGAAGATGTCCGGCGACGCCAGCACGCCAAGGGTGATCATCGTCGGGGCGAGGCCGCTGCCGAGGGAGGCGATCACCACGATGATGATGAGGATCTCCGGCAGGGACATCAGCATGTTGAAGATCCAGCTCGACACCCCGTCGAACCGCTTCGCGCGGTAGCCGGCGAGCAGACCTGCGGGAATCCCGCACAGGAGGGCGACGGCGACCATGATCGCGCCCGCCTGGAGGCTCACCCGGCCGCCGTACAGGAGGCGGCTGAGGATGTCCCGCCCGTTGCCGTCCGTGCCGAGCGGGTGGTCGCCGCTCGGCGGGCGGAGCGCCTCCGAGAGCACCACCAGGTTCGGGTCCTGCGTGGCGAGCAGCGGCGCGAGCAGACTCGCCGCGACGATGGCCAGCAGGACGCCGCCCGCCACCACGCCCATCGGGTTACGCAGGAAGGAGCGGAATCTCCTGGCTGTCAGGCCCGCGCGGGCCGTCACGTCGGCGCTCATGCGTTCCGTACCTTCGGGTTCAGGGCGGCGTAGAGGATGTCGACCGCGAGATTGACGAGTACGACGACGAGCACGGTGAAGAGCAGGACGCCCATGATGACGGGGATGTCGCTGTTGCCCGAGGCGTTGATGGCGACGGCGCCGATGCCCTGGAGGCCGAACACGCGCTCGATGATGGCGGCGCCGCTCATCGCCGCGATGAACTGGAGGGAGAGCATCGTCAGCGCTGGCGGAGCCGCGTTGCGCAGGACGTGGGTGAGCAGGATCTCGCGCTGCGAGAGGCCCCGGCTGCGCAGCGTACGGACGTAGTCCTGGCTGTTGACGGTGATCACGGAGTTCCGCAGTTGCTGGGCGATGGCGGCGATCGAACCGATCGACAGCGCGACGATCGGCAGGGTGATGGACCAGAGCCAACCGCTGGGTGAGTCGTTCAGGTGCACGTAGCCCGTGGCGGGGAACCAGCCCAGCTGCACGGCGAAGACCAGGGCCAGGATGATCGCGACCCAGAAGTTCGGCAGGCTGAAGCCGAACACCATGAACACCTGGAGTACGCGGTCGAACGTCCCGGGCCGGGTCGCCGCGAGCAGTCCGAGCACGACACCGAGGACGGCGGCCACCAGGACGGCGCCCAACGCGAGGGAGACGGTGACCGGCAACCGGGTCACGATGAGGTCGCTCACGTCGGTGTTCTGCGCGGACGAGACCCCCAGGTCACCGCGTACGACCCCGCCCAGCCAGCTCAGGTACTGCTCGACGAGCGGCCGGTCGAGGCCGAGCTGCTCCCGCTTGACCGCGACCTGTTCCTCGGTGGCGTAGAGGCCGAGCGCGCCCCGGGCCGGATCGGAGCCGGTGAGCATGAGGAAGAAGAACATCCCCGTCACGACGGAGAACGCCAGCAGCAGGCCCGTGGCCAACCGCCGACCGATGAAGCCCAGCATGCCTGCTACCTCCTAGATGAGCTGTAGTGATCCACCGGATGGGCCGGACCGTTGCCCGACCCATCCGGGGTCGATCGGCGGTTACTTCGCCGGGGCGAAGAAGCGGAGGCTCGGCATGAGCTGCGCCTGCTGCATGGTCACGTCGATGTCCGACTTGAACAGGTAGACGTTCTCCTGCGTGACGATCGGCGCGAACCAGGCCTGCTCGACGAGGTGGGTGTTCAGCTCCTTGTAGAGGGCGGCCTGCTTGTCACCCTGCGCGGCCGGGATCTCCTTGAGCAGCCGGGTGACGGTCTCGTCGGTGTACTTGAAGTTGTTCCACAGCGACGTCGGGGTGAGCTTGTTCAGCACGTCCGTCCACGCCGGGATGTTCGTGGAGAACGAGAGCATGAAGGCCGGCTGACCCTTGAGGGTCTCCAGGCCGCCGTTGGCGAAGCCGTTGACCGGCACCTGCTCGACCGTGATGCCCACGTCGCCCAGGTACTGGGTGACGATCGGCACCAGCGGGGACATGAAGCCCTCGCTGTACGAAACCTTGATCTTGAAGCCGCTGCCGTAGCCCGCCGCGGCCAGCAGCTCACGCGCCTTCGCCGGGTCGTACGGGTAACGCGTGTTCAGCTCCGGCACCCACGCCTCGCTGGCCGGGTTGAAGGTCTGCGTGGAGACCTGGCCGAAGCCGCCGTAGTGGGTGTCGAGGATGGCCTTGCGGTCGAGCGCGTGGTTGATCGCCTGCCGCACCCGCACGTCGCCGAGTGCCGCCGACGCCTTGCCGGCACGGTCCTGGAGGATGATGCCCTGCCACTCGCCGGGCACCGTCTTGACGGTGAGCCCGTCGGTCTTGGCCTTCGGCACCATGTCGGGGGTGCCGTACATGAACTGGATCTGGCCGGTGGCGAGCGCGTTGTACCGGGCGGTGAACTCCTCGTACGGGCGGATCACGACGTTCTCGAAGGGGAACGCCTCGCGGTTCCAGTAGCCGTCGCGCGCCTTGAACGTGTACTTGACGCCCTTCTCGGAGGCGCCCGCGTCGTACGTGTAGGGCCCGGAGCCCACCGGGTTCGAGGCGATGTTGCCCGCGCTGAGCGCCGTGGGGCTCACCATGTACCCCGTGTACGTCGCCAGGGCGGCCAGGAGGCCGGGGCTGGGCTCGCTGAGGTGCAGGCGCGCCGTGGCCTTGTCCACGACCTCGACGCGCTCGATCGCCCGGGCCCCCTCGGAGGCGCTGCCCGCCCCCTTCTTGCGCGCCTCGAGGTTGACCTTCACCACGTCCGCGTCGAAGGCGGCGCCGTCACTGAAGGTCACACCGTCGCGCAGCTTCAGGGTGAGCTCGGTGAGGTCGGCGTTGTACTCGTACGAGGTGGCCAGGTTGCCCTCGATCTTCGACTCGGCCGTCTTGCGGAGCAGCGGGTCGTAGACGGCCTCCGCGTAGTGGATGACCGCGCCTTCCTTCATCTCGGCGGGGTCCCAGGTCAGCAGGTCGCCGTTGTTGCCCAGGACGAGCTGGGACGAGCCTGCTTCATTCGCCTGCCCGCCACCGCTACAACCGGCGAGGGCGAGAGCGACTACGGCAAACGCTGCCGTCAGCGTGCGTGTCAGTTGCACCGTGTTCCCTTCTGTTGCTGCAAAGCCAGCGCCGGTCGGCGTCGCTCCGGATGAACGGGGATCGGATCAGCGGATCAGGCGATCCCGAGTTGTTGGCTCATGACCATGGCGGTCGCGCCGCGCAGGACGATGTCGTCGCCGAGCTCCGAGAGCCGCAGGACGATGTCGCCGTGGACCTCTGTCAGGGCGCGCTGCCGGATGGTTTCCATCGCCGCGGCGGCCAGTGGTCCCTCCAGCACCCGGTGCGGCCCGCTGAGGACGATCTCCGAGACGTTGATGGCGGCCACGATCGGGGCCAGCACCGAACCGAGTGCCTCGCCCGCGGCGGCGAGGACCCGGGTGTGCTCCGCGTCCGTACGGGCTTCCGAGAGGTCTTCCTGGATGCGCCGGGTCGACAGCCAGGTCTCGAGGCAGCCGAACTTTCCGCAGACACAGGCCCGCTCGCTGCCGGTGTCCACGACCACGTGGCCGATCTCGCCGGCCGCGAACCTGCTGCCCAGGACGGGCGTGCCGCCGAGCAGCAGACCCGCCCCCACGCCGACACCGACCCGGACGAGGAGGGTGTCGGCAGCGCTCTCGCCGTAACTGCGCTCGGCGAGCGCGGTGGCGTTGGCGTCGTTCGACACGACCACGGGACAGCCGAACTGCTCGGTCAGCACCGACCGGAGGTTGAGGTCCTTCCACCCCAGGTTGGGTGCGCTGAGGACGACGCCACCGAGGTCCACGATCCCCGGGATGCCGATGCCGATGCCGAGCAGCGGCGCCGTCACCTGTTCGCGCAACGCCCCGACGAGACCGACGACCTTCGCCAACGCGTCGGCTCCGGTGCTGCCCTCGATCTCGACCTGATGGCGAGCCACCACCGAGCCGCCGAGGTCGAGCACGGCCCCCCGGTAGAGCGTCGAGTGGCTCAGGTCGACGGCGATCGCCTGGTAGGCGTGCTCGTTGAACTCGAGCATCATGGCCGGCTTCCCGGGCCGCGTCCCCGCCCGCGTACCGACCTCGACCACGAGGTCGTCCGCGAGGAGGTCGCTCACGACGTCCGAGACCGAGACCCTCGTCAGCCCTGTGCGTCGCGCCAGATCCGCCCGGCTGTGCGGCCCTTCCCGGTAGAGCGTGCGCAGCAGCAACTCGCGGTTGTGCACGCGGGCCTGCTCCGGGAGCACCTTCTCGCCGGAACGGACCCGGGCCGGAACCCGGTCTCGCCGCAGGGTCCCCACCGCGCGGCCCTGGGGCTCCGGCGGTGTGGTTCCCGTCTCATCAATGCAGGTCACCCGGTTAGTACAGGCGGCTAACAAACCGTGGACAAGAACGCGGCTCGCGTTGTTCCCAAGTTGTTACATTCCCATGGCCCGCTTTTTGCGGCAGCTTCGGCCAGTCAACACCCCTGGTAGAGCCGCCGACCACGGCGCTGGACGGGCCCGGGCAGCGTGCCGGCGAGCAGGCACGGCGACAAGGAGGGACACCACGGACGCTGGCTCTCCGATAAGGTCCGACCGGAGGCTCGCCAGCCTTCTCCGGTATCGACCGTCGGACCACGGCCGGCCCTCGGGCCACCAAGATCAAGGGCCTCCGGAGACCGGGCAGTTGACCTTCCGGCACCCTCCGCGCCGCCCGGCCTGATTCCTCCCGTACGCCCGGAAGCGCCGTCGCGGACGGGTGCTCCTCGCCTGAGCTGCCGGTTGCGCCCACGGCACGAAAGCCGAGAGTCGCAACCGGCCGCCTTCCGGTAATCTGAGCGCGCGGGCCGCTAGCTCAATGGCAGAGCTGTGGACTTTTAATCCATAGGTTCAGGGTTCGAGTCCCTGGCGGCCCACTCCTACGCAGGTCAGCGGCCCTTTCTGGGGTCGCTCTTGCCATGATCCGGGCCGGTACAGCAGTGAAGTACAGCAGTAGGCCCTTCACCGGTCGAGTGCGCTGCCGAGCCGCTTGAGCGCGTCGCGGGTGGCCGCCGACGACACCACCGTGTAGATCTCCATCGTGATGGCGAACTGAGCGTGCCGGAGGATCTGCATCGCCACCCGGGGGTGGACGTCCAGGTCCGCCAGGAGCGAGGCGCAGGTCCGCCGGGCGTCTCGCACGGTGATCCGCCGGACGCCGGCAGTGTCGCAGCGCCGGTCCCAGAAACGGTTGAAGTTCCGTGGCTCAATGGGACGGCCGTATCGAGTGGTGAAGATCAGGTCGGAGGGGTGCCAGGCCGGGCCAGCGGCGTCCCGGGCGGTGGTCTGGGCGGCGCGGCGACGGTCGAGTGCCACGGTGCAGATGTCCGGCAGCGGCAGGGTGGCGTCCGAGGCGGCCGTCTTCGTCTCCCGGTGCAGCAGTTCGGCACCAACCCGTTGGAGCTGCCGATCGATGGTCAGCTCCCCCGCGTCGAGGTCAACGTCAGCCCAGGTGAGTCCCAGCATCTCCCCCTTGCGCAGACCGAGCACCAGGACCAGGACGTACGCGGCGTAGAGCGGGTCGTCGTCGGCGCGGGCCGACTCCAGGAAGCGGCGTGCCTCGTCGCTCGTCCACGCCTTCCGCTTGCGCTTCCGCACCGGAGGCAGCTTCACCAGGGACGCGACGTTGCGGGTGATCAGCCCTTCGGTGATCGCCTGGGACAGCAGCGTCCGGAGCACGGTCCGCAGGTGGGTGACGCTCGTTGCCGAGGGCAGATCCTTGCAGCAGCGGCCGAGGGCACAGCAGCGACGCTGGGCGGGCTTGCGCCGCTCGTCCTTGCCCTGGGCGCAGCACTGGCAGGTCCGGCCGACCTCGTTGATCCACGTCTGGACGTCGCTGACCCGGAGCTTGTCGAGTCGCTTCCTGCCGAGCCCCGGCACGAGGTAGAGCCGGACCACCACCTCGTAGGTGACGTAGCTGCCGGGGGCGAGGTTCGGCTTGACGATCTCGCGCAGCCAGTAGCCGGCGTACTCGCCGACGGTCGGGGAGCGCGTCGCTACCGGGCCGGCTTTGGCCTGCCCGTGCAGTTTGATCCACTTGTCGTGGACCTCTTCGCGGGTCTTGCCGTAGATCCACTTCCGGCCCCGCTTGCCGTCGGGCTTCTCGACCCAGACGTACGCGGCGAAGCCGTTGCGGTACGGGAAGATCGAGCCTTCCCCGTTGGCGCGACTACGTCCGGGCATCAGGCCGCCTCCTGCCGCTCGACCTGGTCACGGATGTACTCGTCGACCCATTCGGGGAGGATCCGGCGGTACTTGCCATCCTTGATGGAGCGCAGCTCGCCGTTGGCGATCTTCATCTTGACCTTGGAGATGCCGAAGCCGAGCAGGACGGCAACCTCGGCGGGCGAGTACCAGCGCGGGGTGAGGTTCTGGCTCATGCGGCGACCCCGACGAGCCAGGCTTCGTGGGCCAGTTCTTCCCGGCCGATGCGTCTGGCCTGCCGGCGCTGGGCGGCGGCAGTGTTGGCCAGGAGCGCATCGCCTTCGGTGAGCCACCCTGACCCGGCGTAGGTGAGAACGCCAACCGTCACGGTGTCGGTGGGGTTGTCGTCCTCGGCGCGGCGGTAGGTCGCTCGGGTGTCCCGGAGCAGGCCGAAGGTGACGGAGTAGCGGCGGGCCTTGGTGAGGAAGTGACCGCCGAAGCCGAGCATGTGCGCCCAGCGACGCAGCCCAGCGTAGGCGTTCGGTTTGGTGTCAAGGCTGCCTTGACGGTCGTCGGCCGTTGCGGCGCCGCTGGCGGTGTCGGTGCCGGTGGGCCGTCCGAGGTGCCAGCAGGCGTCGATGAGGCGGGCGAGGCGGTCACCTTCCGGATCGGCGTAGTCGTCGATCGTGGCAGGGGTGAGGCGGGTCGATTGGTGGCCGGTGGCTTCGGTGGCCTTGGTGGCGTACTTGGCGAGGTAGGCGGCGACCTTGCCGTCGGTCAGCTCGCCGCTGACGCTGTTGATGCGCCGGACGTCGACCTGCTCGCCCCAGGCGACCACCCAGCCCTGCGGCTGGTCGGGGTGCGGGGGTGTGGTGACGGTGATCTGTCGGGCGGCGGCATGGACGGCTGCCTCCAGGTCGTCGACGGTGATGCCGGCCGGCGGCGGCACGAGTGCGTCCGGGTCGTCGGGGGCGACGCCGTCGAGGCGCAGCAGGACGTGGAAGTGCACGGCTGCCCGCCGCTGCATCTCGGCGACCTTCCCGTGCGACACCCGAACCGGCGGCAGCCGGCGCACCTTGCCGGAGTCGGTGACGACCTGGACGAAGGAGATACCGCGTCGGCGGCACAGCACGGCGAGGTGCCGTTCGATGGCCTGCTTGGTACGCCGCCACAACTCGCCCGAGAAGTAGTTCCAGACAACCTGGTGGCCGTGGTCGTAGCAGTCCAGGCACAGCGGCTGTCCGAGCCGCGGATCGTCGGCGTCGTGACGGGCGAAGCACGCCGTCGGCTGCCCGTGCCGGCAGGTGCCGGCGCTGCTCCGGGCACGGCAGGGAGCTGGACGGCAGTCGCAGCGCTGCCGGTTGGCGCAGGTGTGCCGGGGGATGTGGCGGTGGTGAACCGCGCCGAAGGACGGCGCGGTGAAGGTGGCGAAGACGACCGGATGCCGATCGACCGAGGCGGGGACGCCCTTGCCGCCAGTCAGGCCGCAGCGCACAACTTGGTAGGCGTCGCCCTGGTAGACCCAGGCGCAGTCGGGGCAGTGCGATTCGCGGCGGTTCCCGCACGCCTTGTAGAGCGCCCCGTCGGGCAGCTCGTCGGTGTGCTGCTCGCCCAGGATCCGGCCGGTCTGCCGCTCGACAGCAGCCATGGTGCCGGTGAGGCGAACAGGGCGGGCGCAGCCGCCGGCGGTGCGGGTGTGCTCCAGCCAGCCGGAGAACTCAGGCATGGCGGCACGGTGCAGGGCTTGGGCGTCACGGCCGCTGGCAACGCCGGGACGGAACAGGTCGAGGGGTGTGGACACGACTCTCCTCACGGGTGGCAGGGACGGAAGACGAAGCACCACCAGCCGTGGACGTTTGTCCGCTGGTGGTGTTCGTCGGGTCTCCTGGCACCGCCGGAAGGGCGGCTGACGCCGGAGGGCGGATTCGTGGTGGTGCCACGTTCCGCCGATGGGTCGTGTCCTTCGCGCTCTTGGACCTGATGAGTGGGGCCGGCACGGTTGGGGTGCCTGGGATGTCGGCATCCGGCGAGCTGCCGCAGGCTGCCCCCGCCCGTGGAGATGAGCGAATCCGGGCCATCGTGGACGGCAAGGAAGGCCGTACTGAGCGCTCAGCGGATTCGAGGAACCGGCACAGCGGCCGGTGCGGTCGAGAGCCAGCGGGACGTGGCCCGCATCAGCGGCAGGAAGGCCGCTTGGCATCTCCGACGTCGAGTCCAGCGATCCGGCAGGAAGGCCGCGCTGGCGTGCTCGACGAGCGCCAGAGTAGCACCGGGTACCGACACGTCAACCCGCCGTGATTCCAAACGCGCGGGCGTGACGGCCGGCTACCGGCCTGTGTCGGGCTCCACTTGATCCGTTACGGATTAGCGTCGGATGATGCGTGACACCAGTGGGGTGGCGTAGTGCCGGGCCGTCACTTACCGCGATCGGATCTGCAGAAGGCCGGGAGACCGTCACGGCCGTCGGCGTCGGAGGACAACGGGATGCTCTCGGACTACCAACAGCAAGTGCGGGCGAAGTTTCTGGCAGCCCCGGTTGTCGTGCCGCCAGAGCCGTGGCGGCACCTCGACCAGACGTGGCGCTACATACCGGTGGGTGGGCTGCAAGGCGTCGGTTTCGGTGTCCACCCGCAGACCGGCGTAGACCTGCTGATGGTCGTCTCGATGGACGGCTTTGGCCTGATCGATGCGACAACGGGTGCGAAGGTCGCGCGGGACCGTCACCCTGACCCCGACGACGCGGAACCGTCCGGGCCAGACCTGGCTTGTCCGGGCATCGGCGTGCTGGCGGGCACGCGGGTACGCATCGCCGGGCTGTTCGGCGGCGGCCTGCACGCCACGACCGACGACGGCTGGACCATCGACGTGGTGGCGCCCGAGTGGCCGAACCATCGCGTTCTGCTGTCCGCCGACGGCGGTGCCTATAAGGGCCCACCGGGCACGACCTGGTGGCACGTCTTCCATTCCGAACGCTCCGAAATGCGTGCCGCCGGCTTCTCCCCGTCCGGCCGCACCTTGGTGATCGCGACCAGCAGCGATGTGACACTCATCGTCCGTCCTGATTTCGTCTGACCGCATGCGTCACGGCACGTAGCGACGTGCCTCGGCGGAGCGTCACGCATCATCTGAAGTCAACCTGTCGCGCATCAAGCGGAGTACGACACCGGCTACCGGCCTGATGTGGGAGAACTTTCTGTACGTCTATCAAGGCGGCCCGCAACGGGCCGCACGCGCCGCCGCCTGGGCGCGCGCCCGTCGCTCCGCTGGCGCTCCGACTCCGGCCACGCAACACGCCCGGCGGCTGGCGCGGAAGCGAGAGGCCCAAGGGGCCGCCGCAGAACGACAGCAGGTTGACGGGGTGGTGGTGGGCCGGCAGCCAGCCGGGCCGCGCGGCCTCAAGCCCGCGCGGCGTAGGGGAGCGCACGCCTGCCGCATCGGCGAGCTGGCGGCGGTCGCGGGGTCGCGGCTACTGCGCCTCCGGCGGGGGCGCTCGGGCTCCGAGATGGCTGCAACCCGTCGGCACGTTGCGGTCCGTGGGTGGTTGCGCGAGCCATCCCGCCAGCCGACGACCCGGGCGAGCCGAGCAGACCACCGCCCGACCCGCCAGCGTCCGAACGCGCGTCAAGGCCGTCTTGACGTGGCGGGCCGGGCGGCGGCCCGCTCCCCAGGAGGGCGGGTCGACGGCAGACGGGATGGCAGGTCCGGTCGTGAGGGGCAGTGATGTATCTCACGTTTTTCCCCGGCGTGTCGCTAATAATCGGCAGGCGGGCAGCACTAGGCTCCGGCTAGCTATGCTGGGTTCGAGCGCCGGAGCCTAGTGCTGCCCGCCTGCGCGCGATTTGACACCATCCACTACGCTCAGGCCGTCGCTACGCGATGCACGGCACCCAACGGGCGGCCTGAGCGTAGTGGATGGTCCCCCACGAAGGTGCGCCACAGCGCACCTTCGGCGCTGTTCGTAGGCAGTCGTTGACCTGCCGGACTCCGTGACAAAGCCCCCGGTCCCGAAAAGGGAGACGGGGGCTTTGTGGTTGCTTGGTCAGGCGTCTTGAAGTTCGCGCACGTGTTGCTGGCTGGGGGCGAACCGGGGCCAGTCCGCAGTGTTGCAGCCAGCCGCGTGTAGGGCAGTGCGCAGATCCATGATGAAGCCGGCGCATGCGGTGTTGAAGTCCGCCGCCTCAACGGTGGTCTCGAACTCGGCGTACCGGTCAGTCAGCCGGGCTGCGAGGTCGACGTCTCCTCGCCCGATGGCAGCCAACTGGTCCACCACCTCGTCCAGGAATGCCTCAAACTGCTCGTCAGTGCCCTCCTGGTCGGCGAAGAAGGTCATCTCGGCGGCGATCCGAATCTCGATCTTCATTTGTCCTCCCAACAAGTCACTCGCTGGAGCTGCGCACGCATGTTGCGCAGGTAGTTCGGGTCGGACGGCGTGGTCGACATGGTCTTCATGCACTTGCAGGGGTTGGGGCACTTGAGCTTGTAATGCTTGTTTCCCCCGCCTGTGACGTTCCAACCAGCCCGCTCTGCCTCCTTCAGCAAGTCCTCGTAGGCGCCACCCTTGGCGTGACGAGGCCGTGTCACTGGGTAAACGCCGGTCGTACTGCAATAGTGACACGCTCGGACCGTTGGCGGAACCGCCATCCGGCCGAGTCACACTCGGCGGGGGTGGAGCCACCAGGCGCATGACCAGGTGCGCTGAGTGTCGCTACAGAGACGTACATGGATCAACCCCTCCCCCGATGCCCCTGAACAGGCTAGGCATCGGTACGCCCGCTGAAGGCTTGCCCTGCCGTGTCGCCAACTGCTGCTAAGGGCGAGAGGCCATTATTGGGGCAGCGGGGCCGTAGTCGCAACATCCATCCGTTTCGGGGAGCTGTCGGCCAGCTGACGCTCACTGGGAGGAAAGGCGCTTGCAGGGGCTAGGGCTCACTCCACGCGCCGCCGTGCCCGACCCGTGCCCGTTGGAGCGGTCAGCAGGGGTCAACAACGGCCTGTCGCATGACATCAACCGGTCCCTTCCGCGCTTGGCAGCCAGGTGGAACGACCACTCGCCCCCGTGATCAATCCGATTCCCAAGCTGACAGTGCGGCGAGGATCCCGTGACGCGGGTGGCCCTGTTGCTGTCGACAGCAACGGTGACAGCAACAGGGCCGGACGCAGAGGGTCAGGGGCGGAGACCTGTGGATCAGCGGCCGACGTCAGCGACGGGCGCGGACATGCCCGGACGAAGCGCCCAGAACTTGTAAGCGAGGTATCACGCCTCGGAGGGCGACCCGGGCTTACCGGGGAAGCGGGTTGGCGACGTAGACGCCCTTGCCCTGCCGGCCGTCAATCAGGCCCTCGGCTTTGAGCAGGAGCATGGCGGCGCGGATGACGGTGTTGCTGACCTCGTAGTGCTCGCAGAGGGCAGCGAACGAGGGCAGCTTGTCGCCCGGCTTCAACTGGCCGGAGCTGACCTGCTCTCGGATATCCCGGGCGACCTGTAGGTAGGCAGCTTCAGACATAGGTGGTGCTCCCAGCTTGGCGGCTGGTGCAAGCAGACCACATCGTGGGCTCGACTTACAACGCTATGTGTCGTAGCTGTTGACCCTGCGCACATTGCGTCCTAAGTTGCTCGTGGGGCTACCCAGCTTGGCGGCCGGGTCGTCCTGCCGTGGGTGCCCTGTCTCCGGACACGGCTGGCCGGGCGCCCACGGGATCCCAAGCGTCGGCGGGAGGCGTGATGACCAGACCCAACGATGCAACTGGTCCAACCGCAGGTGGTGCCGTGCGGGACACCGGCCACCACCAGAGACGGGACAACAGCCGGCGGCGCGTGTCCTACGACGAGTACGTCCTGGCGGCGGCGCTGACCTTCGCCCGCCGCCACCGGCCCGTCTGGTCCTGGCGGCACTGGCGGCGCATCTGCCGCTGCGGAAGCGACCTGCCGTGCCGAGGCCGTCATCCCATCCCGATCAACCGCGGCCACTGGCCGAGCCAGGACGCGTCGCGATGACGACCCACCTCCCGATCACGCCGGGCTGGACGTGCGGCGGCTGCGGTGCCGATTGGCCCTGCCAGCCCCGACGGCGCGAACTGCGAGCCGAGTACGACAGCGCTCCGGTGTCGCTGGCCCTCTACCTGGCCGCCCAGCTCGTCGACGCCGCCCAGGACCTGGCCCACGTCCCCGCCGGCAACCTGCACCACCGCTTCCTCGGTTGGACCCGATGAGCATCCTGAGAGCCGGCGACGGGAAGTTCCACTACAGCGACGGCTCCCACAAATGGATCCCGCCCGACCCCGACTACGACCAGGAGGTCTGGGACGAGCAGGTCCGCCAGCACAAGGAAGGCCACCTCAGAAACGAGCAGCCCAAGGTCCGCATCCAGCGCCTCGTCTGACGCCAGCAGTACAGCAGCGAAGTACAGCAACCGTGCCAGCCGAACCCGGCCGAGAAGCACGCCAGCAGCCTGGATGACCTCGAACCACGCCGCAGAAGGCCGGCTCGCCGGCAATCCATAGGTTCAGGGTTCGAGTCCCTGGCGGCCCACGCACTTCTCTGACCTGCGGCTCTTGGCTGTACCACCGTCGTCATGCGAACCAACTGGTCGAGGGGCCGAGTCTTCCCTGGCAAGTGAACGATGCTGCATGCATAATGAATGCATGGTTGCTCTCCAGATTCGTGACGTGCCGGAGGAAGTGCGAGACGCCTTGGCGGCCCAGGCCAAGGCGCGCGGGCAGTCCCTCCAGGCATACCTGCTGGAACTGGTGGAGACGCAGGCTCGCCGGCTGCGTAACACGGCGGTCCTTGATCGCTTCGCCGGCCGATCGGACGGTGCTCGCTCCCTGCCGGGGGAGAGCGCCGCCGAGTTGAACGACCAGCGGGAGCAGCGCGGACCGTGGGGAAGCGCCGCGTGATCGTCGTGGATGCGTCGGTTCTGGCCGACGCTCTGGTCGATGACGGGCCGGTCGGCGACGCGGCGCGGGCGGAACTGACCGGGGATCCGCACTGGGCCGCTCCGGGTCATCTTCTGGTCGAGGTCATGTCCGTGGTCAGAGGCAAGGTCCTCGGTGGGAAGCTCGGCCTCGCTCGGGCAGAGGAGGCGATCGACACCCTGCCCTCGTTGGTCATCGATGAGGTTGGTGTTCCTATGCTGCTTGACCGGATGTGGCAGTTGCGGGGCAATGTCACGGCGTACGACGCGGCTTACGTCGCGGCGGCGGAGTTGATGGCCTGCCCACTCGTGACCAGTGACGGTCGGCTCGCCAAGGCCAGCGGTATCCGCTGCGAGATCCGACTTCTCGCCGCGTCCTGACGGCGGGGCCGCTCGCGGATCATCGGCCTGACGCCCTCGGGCCGGCCATTTGAGGGGAAGCGGCCCACCGACGATCGTCGCACTGTGGTTCGCATGGTGGCACCTCCGGCCCACCCCTCCGCAGGGCACCGGCCCCTTCGTGGGGCCGCTTGCGCCGTGATCTTGGCTTGCACAGCAGGACCCGTGGATTCACCGCCAGGTCGCCAGGGACGAGACACAGACCCATCCGAGGTACAGTTTTCTGTACTTACCCCGGAGGTGGTCATGCGGACCGTGAACTTCACCCAGCTACGGCAGAACCTGGCCGCCGAACTCGACCGCGTCATCAACGACGCCGAGGAAGTGGTGGTGACCCGGTCGGGCCACGAACCGGTGGTCATCGTGCCGCTCGCCGAGTACGAGGCGATGAAGGAAACCGAGTACCTCCTTCGCAACCCGGCCAACGCCGCAGCCCTGCGCCGCTCCATCGCGGAGCTTGAGCAGGGCGACGCGGCCGAGCGGGACCTGATCGACCCGGCCACGGTGCGAGACGTCGCGTGAGGCTGGTCTTCACCGCGACGGCCTTGAGGGTGACCTTGCGGGGTCGGCTGGCTTTCAGGTTCCGGACGGGGTGGTCGGTGGTGCGGCGGATGGTGCGGGTGCCGTCGTCGCAGTGGATGGCCAGGTCGGTGTCGGTGACGTCGATGGTGACGGTCTTGTGGGCGTGGACGCGGCCGAGGGCGATCTTCTGACCGACGACCATGACGACGCCGCTGTTGGAGGCCCGCCGCTGCACTCGGACTGGTTCGGTGGTCGGTTGTGGTGGTGGGCCGGCGGGGCGGACGCTGCGTAGCCGGGCCACCTGCCCGGGGGTCAACGGGTTGGGGCGGGTGCGCAGCAGCTCGCGGGTGTCCAGGTCGAAGAAGGCCAGGGTGTGTTCCTCGATGCGGACTCCGACGCGTCGTCCGGCGAGGATCTCGGCGGCCAGGACCAGATGCTGACCCAAAGAGACGCAGCCGTTGGCGCCGATAGTGCGGTCGACCTCCACCGGCCCGGACTGCTGCCCGGCTGGTGCTGGCGGCAGGGGTGGCAGCCCGGCGGGTCGGCCGCCGGCTCGGTGCAGGGCGGCCAGGTCGTTGACCGACAGGTGTGATCGCACGGACTTGATGCGGGTGCCCGCGATCAGCAGGTGGATGACGTCGGTGTCGGCCCAGAACGTCACCGTCACCCCGGACCGGATGGGTCCGAGCCAGAACTGCTTTCCGCAGACTTGCATGTTGCCCGACGCGGGAACGACCCGCTCGAACTCCACCGCCCCCGACACCGCCGAGACCGGAACCGGTGCGCCGACCGCAGGTGAGATGAGGGCCTGGTCGACTGACGCGGTCAGTCGGGCCGGCAGCTTCACCGGCACCACCTGCTCCCCAGCGAGGGCAGGAACGAAGCGGTCGGCGGGGAACGCCATGTCCAGGGACTGGTGCGGCCGGTCGGTGTTGTACTCGTCGCGGAACACGTCGATCGCGGCTTGGGCGGTTTCCAGGTCCGGCCAGACCGACACGTCGTCGAGGAGTTCCCGGCGCAGGGTCTGGTGGAACCGTTCCACCTTCCCCGTCGTGGTCGGCGACGCCGGCTGCGTCAACCGGTGAATGATGCCGTTCTCCCGGCAGATCCGGTCGAACATCACCTCCCCGCCCTTGCCGAACCGGTCGGTGAACTGCTTGCCGTTGTCGGTCAGCACCTCCTCAGGCACCCCGAACCGCCGCAGCCCGTCAGCGAAGGCCAGACAGACCGCCCGGCCAGTGGCCCGCCTGACCACCTGAGCGATCACGCAGAACCGGGAATGGTCATCCACCCCCGTAACGACCTTCGCCTCACTGCCGTCAGCGAGAAACACCCCACCGACGATGTCCATCTGCCACAACTCCATCGGCCGAGCCCGTTCCCACCGGCGGTAGTCCTTGCGCCCCCGCCGCCGCGCCACCGGCTCGATCAACCCATGACGGACCAGGATCCGATACACCGTCATCCGCGAGGGCACAGGATCAGGACAGCCATGGCGGCCGGCCTCGAAAGCGATCCGACGGGCACCCCACCGCGGATGATGCCGACGCAGCTCACACACCAACGCCTCCACCTCCGGCGACGCCTGATGAGCACACCCCTGCGGCCGACGAGAACGATCCTCCAGACCAGCGAGCCCCGCCTCGGCATACCGAGCCAGCCAGGAATGCACCGTCTGACGCGACACCCCTACCCGGGCTGCCACCTCCACCACCGGATCCCCGGCCTGCACCGCCAACACCGCCCGATACCTCTGCTCGACGATCGACAACTCCACCAGCGCCAATCCCGGCCTCCCACCACGCGATGCCCGCAAACACCACGCGATAAGGACGCCGAATATTGATCATGTCAAGCATCTGGTGGGACGCGACTGTCAAGCATCTCCCGTGACGGGACAAGGTGACATGCGACAGCGCTGCCGAAACGATCTCTTTAGGATTAAGGGGCCGCGCAAGCGCGGTCCGCCCGCCGCACTCGGCCTGCTGGCGGCCTCCGGCCGGCATCGGCCGGCGCGGCGGGCCATCGGGTCCCCGAAGACAGTTCGAGAAGTCGCTACCAGTAGATCCGGCGGCACCCTGCTTTGGGACGTGGACCTGAAGACGGCGGTGGAGACTGTCACGATGCAGTCGACGATCCGGCGCCACCGCGAGTTGTTCGCATCCGTGCACAAGCGGCCCCTGATTTTCCTGATTCGGCCTGACTTCAGCTCAGCCACCGCGTTCGTGCTCGGGTGCCACGTCGCCGACGAGGCGATCCTGACGGGCTTCCAAGAATGGCTGGTCACACGGGTGGGATGCGGGTCGAACGTCTTCTGGCCGCACCTCGTCCTCAGGCTCACCGAGCCAGTCGGTCCGAAGAACGCACGCGAACTGGACCCCGAGTCTGATCGCAGAGCCTTCGACGCGCTGTTCTCCCTGTTGGACGAGTTCCTTGCGCTTCGAGAGGAACACGACGGCCTGCGCAGGGTCTATCGAGCTTACGAAGAGTGGCAGGAGCTGCGCGACGACAACGGATGCCTTGAGACCGAGGCTCCGGAATGCCCTGTCGTGGATTGGCCGCGTCCCGCGTCAATCGGCTGAACCGGGCCGTGACGATCGCGCAGGTGGTCGGACATCGCCGAGGGCGGGGCGATCGCTGCCGCGCCGCTTCGCGGCTTGCCATCGGAGATCGGTGTCCAGGCGCGCGGAGAGCCGGCGACACGGCAGGCCGCCCCCGGCCCGACGGCCGGGGGCGGTAAGCCGTACGCCGCCGGACAGCCGGGTTGCGTCCACGGAAGTGGTGTACGACTTGCCCGTGATGGGCGTGTTGCGTAGATGAGAGACGGCCACCGCGCGA
>NZ_JBNCOB010000008.1:172922-250727 GCF_049847285.1 Micromonospora sp. DT62 | reverse complement strand
CCTTCGACAAACTCGTCGAACACACCCGACCCACCCGCGACCGCCACACCCCACCCCTCATCCAAACCGTCTTCACCGGCGGGAACGCCACGGGCATCGCCGACGAGCCCATGCCACTGCACACCGCCACGATGCGGCCGGTGTCGATCGAGCCGGGAACCGCGAAGTTCGACCTCACGGTCCACGCGGAGGTGGGGACCGACACCGTCGACGTGTACTTCAGCTACGCCCGCGACCTGTACGAGCCCGGCACCATGACCGACCTGGCCGACAGCTACCGCGCCCTCGTCGCCGCCGTGCTGGCCGATCCCGACCGGCTCCTGTCCACCGTGGAGGCCGTCACCGACGACCAGCGCCGGCGGCTAGCGGCGGTGTCCACGGGGCGGCGACGCCGGCCGACGGCCGGGGGCGCCGGCCGGCCGGACGGCGATCTGGGGTGCGTGCCCCGGCTGGTGGCGGAGACGGCCCGACGCCAGCCCGACGCGGTCGCCGTCGTCGACGGGACGGGCGCAATCACCTACCGCGAACTCGACGAGTGGTCCAACCACCTCGCCCACCAGCTCCTGCACCACGGCGCCCGACCCGACCACCCCGTCGCCGTCAGCCTCCCACCCGGCACACCCGCCATCACCGCCATGCTCGCCGTCCTCAAAGCCGGCGCCGCCTACCTCCCCATCGACCCCACCGCACCCACCACACGCCGACACCACCTCATCACCAACTCCGCCACCACCATCCTCATCACCGAAGACCCCCACGACACCGACACACCCCCCGGCGTCGTCACCCTCGCCCCGCACCGCTCCGCCTCCCCGGCGGCACCCCGGGTCGACATCCACCCCGAGCAGCTGGCGTACGTCATCCACACCTCCGGCTCGACGGGCACTCCCAAGGGCGTCATGGTCGCCCACCACGCGCTGGCCAACCTCGTCCGGTGGCACCTCGACACCTATCCCAGCGGGCCCGGCGAGCACCACGGCCAAATCGCCAGCCTCGGCTTCGACGCCGCCGTCTGGGAGATCTGGCCGACGCTGGTCAGCGGCGCCACCCTGCACATCGCCGACCCGGCCCACCGCCTCGACCCCGCCGCGCTGCACGACTGGATGCACCGGCAGGGTCTCACCGAGGCCTTCGTGCCCACCCCGATCGCCGAGGCCGTCCTGCGGCTGCCCACGCCGTCCACCACCACGCTGCGCACGCTGCTCACGGGTGGGGACGCCCTCACCACCCGGCCCTCCGCGCGCACCCCCTACGCCCTGGTCAACCACTACGGGCCCACCGAGGCCGCGGTCGTCGCCACCGCCGGGCCGGTGCGCCCGGACGGGACCCACCGGCCGGACCTCGGCACCCCGATCGACGGCGCCCGCGTACACCTCCTCGACGCCGGGCTGCGCCTGGTGCCGCCCGGCGCGCCCGGCGAACTCTGCATCGCCGGCGACGGGCTGGCCCGGGGATACCTCGGCCGTCCGGGGCAGACGGCGGAGCGGTTCCTACCCGACCCGTACGGACCACCCGGCAGCCGCCTCTACCGCACCGGCGACCTCTGCCGCCTCCGCACCGACGGCACCCTCGAATTCCTCGGCCGCACCGACGAACAAATCGCCATCAACGGCTACCGCATCGAACCCGGCGAAATCGAAACCGCCCTACGCGCACAACCCCACATCGACGCCGCCCTCGTCACCACCCGAACACTCCCCACCGGCCGCCACCTCATCGCCTACGTCACCGGCACCAACATCGACACCCACCAACTCCGCGACACCCTCCACCACACCCTCCCCCGCCACCTCGTACCCCACGCCATCATCGCCCTGCCCCACTTCCCCCTCACCCGCAACGGCAAGATCGACCGCAACGCACTCCCCGCACCGGATTCCGCCACCGTCCGCTCCGCGCCGCCCGGCGACGCCGTGCAGCGGCAGCTCGCGGGGATCTGGGCGACGGTGCTGGGCACCCCCGTCGCGGGCATCGGAGTCCGCGACGACTTCTTCGCCATCGGCGGGCACTCCCTGCTGGCCACCCAGGTCACCGCGCAGGCCGGCGCCGCGTTCGAGGTCGACCTGCCGGTCGCGGCGCTGTTCCGGGACCCGACGATCGCGGGGCTGGCCGGCGAGCTGCGCCGCGTCGAGCGCCGGCCCGGCTGGGTGGACACCGTGGCCGGCCTGCGCGAGGCCGTCGCCGCGCTCACCGAGGACCAGGCCCGACGAGCGCTGACCGCCGCCACCCGCCCCGGCCCGCCGTACGAGACAGGAGCACCCCGATGAGCGGCCCGTCGCCCGACCCGGTCGCCGCGCTGCTGCGACCACCGCCCGGCTGGCCGGCGGAGGAGCACCGGCAGTTGCTGGTACGGCTGCTGCGCGAGCGGCTGGACAACGCGCCGACAGCTCCCGCCACCGTGGCCCAGCGGCAACTCTGGTTCCTGCAACAGTTGGAGCCGACCAGCACGGCGTACCACATCCTGACGGTGGTGCGGATGACGGGCGAGCTGGACCTGCCGGCCCTGCGCGGCGCGCTCGCCGCGATCACGGACCGGCACGACCTGCTCCGGGCCACCTTCGCGATGGTCGACGACGAGGTGGTCGTGCGGATCGGTCCCCCCGCGCCGGTGCCGGTGCCGGTCGTCGACCTCGGCACGACGGACACCACGACCCGTGAACAGCGGGTCCGGCAGGAGCTGGAGAAGGCCCACGACGAGCTGTTCGACCTGGCCGACGGCCCGCTGCTGCGGGCGGTGCTGATCCGTTGCGGGGCCGACGAGCACCTGCTCGCGGTCACCGTGCACCACATCGTCTTCGACGGCGGGTCCCGCCCGGTCTTCTGGGAGCACTTCGCCACGGCGTACGACGCGCTGCGGGCGGGGAAGACGCCGGACCTCGATCCGCCGGTGCCCGACGACGAGGACGACGAGGACGACTTCGCCGACCCGGAGGACCCGGACGCGGCACTGGCCTACTGGCGCGAGCGGCTGGCCGGCCTGCCCGACCTGGACCTGCCCGGCGTCCGCGACCGGGTGCCCGGGGTGTTGGCCGCCGGGCGGCGGCTGGACGTGCCGCTGGACCGCGGCGTGACGACCGCCCTCACCCGGCTGGGTCGGTCCCGGCGGGCCACCTCGTTCATGACGCTGCTGGCGGCGTACCTGGTGCTGCTGTCCGTACGCACCGGCAGCAGCGACGTCGCCGTGCTGTCGCCGACGACGGGCAGGACGAGCGAGGCGGACGAGAGCCGGATCGGGTACTTCGTCAACACCGTGGTGCTGCGCGGCGACCTGGCGGGGAACCCGACCTTCGCCGAGGTGGTCGACCGGGTCCGGGAGCTGACCCTCGGGGCGTACGCCCACATGGCGGTGCCGTTCGAACGGATCGTGGACGAGGTGCGCCCGGCGCGGGTGCCGGGCCGGATGCCGTTCTCGCAGTTCGCGTTCAGCGTGGAGGGCCGGCCCGCGCCCCCGCCCCGGCTCGCCGGCCTGAGCACCGCCTGGGTCGACGTCGACACCGGCACGGCGAAGTTCGACGTGCAGTTGGACGTCCTGACCGACGCCTCGGGCGGGCTCGTGGCGGCCTGGACCTGGCGCGACGGGCTGTTCGACCCGGCGGACATGGCCGCCGTCGCCGAGGACTTCGTGGCGCTGCTGGACGCGGTCGTCGCCGACCCGCACGCCACCGTCGACGCGCTGCCGGTGCGCCGGCCCGTGCCGGGCGTCCGGGCGGCGACCCCGCCACCCGCGGTGCGTACCCGGCCGGGCGGGACGGGGTCCGGCACGCTGGTGCACCTCGGCGGGCCGACCGACCGCCCGCCGCTGATCCTGCCGCACCCCGTCAGCGGCACGGTCGGCGCGTACGCCGAACTCGCCCGGCTGCTGCCCGCGTACCACCTGGTCGGCATCGAGTCGGCCGCCGACGCCACCGGCGACTCCATCGAGGCGCTCGCCGAGGCGTACCTGGACGACGTCGTCGCCCGCTGGCCGACCGGCCCGTACCGGCTGTGCGGCTGGTCGATGGGAGGACTGCTCGCGTACGAGATGTCCCGCCGGCTGGTGCGGGCCGGAAGCCCGGTCGACCTGCTGGTGGTGCTGGACACCGCGCCCGGGCAGGCGCGCCCGGCCGGCGAGGGGACCGACGACGGCGCGACGGCGGCCCGGTTCGCCGCGGACCTCGCCGCGTCCCTCGGCCGGGACCACCCGGCGCCGACGGCGGCGACGCTCGCCGCGCTGCCGGTCGAGGAACAGACGATGCTGCTGCGCCGGTGGCTGGTGGACGCCGGGGTGACCCCGGTGGCGCTGCCGGTACGCGAGGTGCGCCGCCGGGTGGAGACCTTCGCCCGGCACGTCACCGCCGTGGCCGGGTACCGGCCGGAGGGCGCGGAGCTGCCGCTGACCGTCGTGCAGGCCTCCGCGTCGCCGCGCTGGCAGCCGCGTTGGGAGCGCTACGTCGGCGCCCGGACCACCGTCCACGAGTACGAGGGCGACCACTACTCGCTGCTGCGCCGGCCCACGGTGCAACGGATCGCCGGTTGGCTGGCCCGGGCGCTGGACGACCGGTGAGCGACGGCGCCCGGCCCTCGGCGGAAATTCCGGGCGGCCCTACGGAGGGCGAGCGCCGTCAGGCGGTGGGGGCGCCGGCCGCGAGGGGCTGATCCGGCGACGCCAGCCCGAGCTCCAGGCACCGCCGGGTCTGCGCCAGCAGTTCGTCGGTGCGTCCGGCGCTGTAGGAGGAGGCAGCGGCGTACAGCTTGATGCGTAGCCGCTCCTCGCCGTCGAGCTGGTCGAAGTAGCCGCCCAGACCGGCGGTGTCGTCCAACGCCGAGGTGCTGTCCAGCTCGATCGCGTCGGCGGTGGCGCCCGGCCAGTCGATCGCCCGCAGCAGGGAGTAGTTGACCGAGACCGGGGCCAGCAGGTGCACCGGCACCCCGCGCCGCTTCAGCTCCACGACGACCCGCTCGAAGGGGACGGCCTGGTGGCCGAGCGACTCGGCGGCCTGGTGGGCGACCCGGCGGCTGAGGTCGGCGAAGCCGATCCCCGGCGGTACGTCGACCCGCAGGACCGCGGCCTGGCTCAGCTGGCCGACGACGCGTTCGCAGTCGAGGAACGACCGCATGTCCACGACGAACGCCACCCGGAACGACCGGGTGGCGGCGGGCTCGCCCAGCGCGCCCAGCAGGGCCGCGGTGTACGCGGCGAACGGGGAGACCCGCAGGCGGCGCACCGCCGGCACGATCGAACCGGAGGGGACGTGCGCCTGCGCGAGGTGGCCACCGGGGGCCGGGGGTGGCCCGTCCGGTGTCGCGTCGAACGGGTCGGTCAGGTCGGCCCCGGTCTCCACCGGGCCGAGCCGGCCGAACGTGTCGAGCCACCAGTCGAGGTCCTCCTCCGCCTGTTCCTCGCCCAACTCGAAGAGCCGGTCGAGGACGTCGTCGATCGGCTCGGCGGCGGGTGGCTGGCCGGCGCTGGCGCCCAGCTCCGCCCCGTAGAGGACGGCCAGGTCGTCGACCAGCAGGTCGAGGGAGTGGTGGTCGAGAAGCGCCATGTGCGCGCGCAGCAGCAGGTAGGAGCTGCCCGTGGCGGTCCGGGTCAGCGAGACCGCCCAGCACGGCCCGGCCCACAGGTCCACCGGCCGCCGCAGGGCGGCCTGGCACCAGCCGACGGCGGCCCGGTCGTCGGGCACCTCGACGACCTCCAGGTCGGCCCGATCGCGGCCCTCGCGCAGGACCACGTATCCGTCGCGCTCGGCGAACGCCCGGCGCAGCAACGGATGCGCCTCGGCCAGCCGCCCGACGGCGCGCCGCAACGCCTCGACGTCGACGTCACCGTCCAGGCGGTGGCACACCTGGGTCATCAGGGTCGCGGGACCGACCCGGCCGTCGAGACGGCACAGGTATTCCTGATGTTCGCTCGTCTCGAAATGGTCCCGCACCTGAATTCCCCCGGAAGAATAGATGGCCCCGGCGGACCAAATATCAACTGATCTGCGAACTGACGAGATCGCCTACCGACGTTCCGGAAGACGCATTTCAGAGGGTCGTACCAGAATTGCCTCGGAGACCGTGGTCTCCTGTTTTCCAGCTGTCAGGCGAGCCGGCTCTTGCGGGGGCCGAACCACGAGGTCGATGTCCACCAGAGTCGTTGCCGTGCAGCAGTGAGCACGCATCTTGACTCCCATTCCGGAACCGCCGGGGTCCACTGTGGATAGACAGTTAATATCTCGGCCCCGGCTCCGCAACCCGAAGTTTTTCCGGCGATAAGCGGGACCACGCACGCAATTACCGCCCGCCGCTTTACGCTCGCGGGAAGTGATCGTGGCGCGGACGGGAGGCGGGTCCGACCGGGCGACGCGCGCCGCGCGGCCGGACCCTGACGTCTTCTACCGTGCCTCGCCCGCCATCGCCCGGCGCAGGCTCAGCGGGCGCATGTCCGTCCACACCGAGTCGATGTGCTCCAGGCACCGGGCGCGCGGCCCGACGAAGCCCTCCTCCCGCCAGCCCGCCGGGATCTCCCGCCCGTCCGGCCAGATCGAGTACTGCTCCTCGTCGTTGACCACGACCCGGCAGATGTCGGCCGTCTCCGTCTGCTCCACCGTCATCTTCTTCTCCTCACAGCTGAGACACCTCGGTCAGGGCCCGGTCGATCCCGGCGATCCCGGCGGTCAACTCCTCCTCCGTGATGGTCAACGGAGGGAACAGGTGCAGCCGGTTGCCCGCCGCCAGCGGCCAGACGCCCTGCCGCTTGCACGCCGCCAGGACGGCGGCCATCTCGGGCGCCAGCGTCCCCGGGGCCGCGTACGGCGCCAGCGGCTCGCGGGTCGCGCGGTCCCGGACCAGCTCGACGGCCCAGGCCAGGCCGACGCCACGGACGTCGCCGACGATCGGGTGGCGCTCGGCCAGCTCGGCCAGCGCCGGGCCCACCACGTCGCGGCCGAGTGCGGCCGCCCGGTCGACCAGGTTCTCCTCCCGCAGCACCCGCAACGCCGCCACGATGGAGGCGCAGGCCAGCGGGTGCCCGGAGTAGGTGAGCCCGCCGGGGTAGCGGCGGTGCGCGAAGTGGGCCGCCACCGCGCGGGACAGCAGCACCCCGCCCACTGGCACGTAGCCGGAGTTGACCCCCTTGGCGAAGGTCATCAGGTCGGGCACCACGTCCCAGAGGTCGCCGGCGAACCACCGACCGCAGCGGCCGAAGCCGGTCATCACCTCGTCGGCGATCAGCAGGATGCCGTGCTCGTCGCAGAGCCGGCGGACGCCGGCCAGGTAGCCGTCCGGCGGCACCAGCACGCCGTTGCTGCCCACCACCGGCTCGACGAGGATCGCGGCGATCGTGTCCGGGCCCTCGTACCCGACGAGCCGGCGCAGGTGCTCCAGCGCCCGTTCGCCCTCCTGCGCGGCGTTCTCGGCGTGGAACTCGCTGCGGTACGGGTACGGGCCCATGAAGTGCACGGCGCCGCCGCTGGCCGTGTCCACCGGCCAGCGGCGGGGGTCGCCGGTCAACGCCAGCGCACCCGCCGTGGCACCGTGGTAGGACCGGTAGGCGGCGAGCACCTTCGGCCGCCCCGTCACCACCCGCGCCATCCGCACCGCGTGCTCCACGGCCTCCGCGCCGCCGGTGGTGAACAGGACCGTCTCCAGGTCCCCCGGTGCCACCTCGACGATCGAGCGGGCCGCCTGGTCGCGGACGTCGACCGCGAACGACGGCGCGATCGTGCACATCCGTCCGGCCTGCTCCGTCACCGCCGCCACCAGGGCCGGGTGCTGGTGGCCCAGGTGCAGGTTGCCCATCTGGGCGTGCAGGTCGAGCCACCGGTTGCCCTGCTCGTCCCAGAACCAGCTGCCCGCGCCGCCGGCCACGCGGACCGGATCGATCTCCTCCTGCGCGGACCAGGGGTAGAAGACCGGCCCGGTCACGACGCCTGCCGTTCGCGGACCAGGTCGACCTGCTCGGCCAGCGTCGGCGCCGCGAACACGTCCTGCAGGGAGAGCCGGACCTGGTACGCCTTGCGGATCCGGCTGATCAGGCGGATCGCGAAGAGCGAGTCGCCGCCCAGGTCGAAGAAGTCGTCGCCGGGGTCGACGCCGTCGACCTTGAGCAGTGCGGCCCAGATCTGCCCGAGCTGGTCCAGCACCTCGGAGCGGCCGTCGTCGGTCGGCGCGGCGGTCGGCTGCGCCGGGTCCGGGGCGGCCTCCGGCGGGGCGGTCGGCCGCCCGGGGGCGGTGGCGGCGGGCACCAGTTCCAGCCGTCCCGCCGTGCTCCACCGCACGGTGGCCCCGGTGTCCCGCATCCGTGCCCCCGGCGTGCCGGCGTACAGGTCGTCGACCTCGCCGACGCCGCTGACCCACAGCCGCCCCGGGGTGTTCACCGGCATGGGCCGCGCGCGGTCGTCGAGGACGTAGCAGCGGGCCACGGCCGGCAGGTCGTCCTGGCCGACCAGCGCGTCCGGCAGCCGCGCCGGGTTCCAGCCGTCGAGCACGGCCCGCAGCTCCCGGCGGGGCATGGCGGACAGCTCCCCCACCGGCCGCTCCTGGTCGGAGACGAGCTGGTCGAGCACGGTCAGCATCGAGTCGAGGATCCGCTGGACGGTGGCCCGGTCGAACAGGGCGAGCCGGAAGTCGAGGCTGCCCACCATCCGGTCCTCGCCGACCTGGTTCACGGCCAGCGCCAGGTCGTACTTCGCCGACGTCCACTCCGGCGGTTCCAGCCGGACCGCCTCGACCTGCCCCAGCCGGAACCGGTCCGGCACCGCCCGGCCGAACCGGACGCAGACCTGCACCAGCGCGGAGACCGCCGGGTCCCGGCGTGGGCGCAGCTCGCCGACCAGCGTGTCGAAGGGCACCCGGCGCAGCTCCAGCGCGGTCAGCACGCTGCCGCGTACGTCGTGCAGGAACTGGGCCACGGTGGCGTCCCGGTCCACCCGGATCCGCAGCGGCAGCAGGTTGACCAGGCAGCCGATCAGGTCGCGGGTCGACTCGTCGTCGCGTTGCAGGCTCGGCGTGCCGATCAGCAGGTCGTCGCCCGCGCCGTACGCGTTCAGGGTGCGGGCGAACGCGGCGGTCAGCAGGGTGAACGGGCTGGTCCGCGCGGCGGCGGCCGCCGCCACCAGCCGGGCGGCGAGCCCGTCGTCGACGGTGAAGCGCACCGACCCGCCCCGGTGGTCCAGCACCGGCGGCCGGGGCCGGTCCGTCGGCAGGGTGATCACGTGCGGGGCGCCGTCCAGGTAGCGCCGCCACCGGGCGAGCTGGTCGGCCGCGCCCGGCCCGGCGAGTTCGGCCTGCTGGCGGCGGGCCACGTCCGCGTACCGGCACGGCACGTCCGGCAGCCGGAGCGGCTCCCCTCGCGCGTACGAGGGGTAGAGCCGGGCCAGCTCCGCGAAGAAGATCTCCGCCGCGGTCGGGTCGGCGGCGACGTGGTGCACCACCAGCAGCAGCGCCGTCCGGCCGGCGGGCAGCAGCACGGTCGCGACCCGGATCGGCCACTCCCGGGCGAGGTCCCACCGGCGGTCGCGGAATCCGGTCACCCGCTCGTCGCCCGCCCAGCCGTCGGCGGGCGCGTCGGTGAGGTCCAGGCGCGCGATGGTGAGCGGCGCCGCCGGGTGGATGCGCTGGACCGGTTCCTCGTCGACCTCGACGATGGTGGTCCGCAGCGCCTCGTGCCGGCGGACGATCTCGTCGACCGCCGCGTGCAGCGCGCCGGCGTCCACCGGCCCGGTCAGCTCGACCGCCGCGTCGAGGTGGTACGCCGCCCCGCTCGTACCGGCCTGCTCGGCCAGCCAGATCGCCCGCTGCGCCACGGAGAGCGGGGCCGTGGCGTCGTCCGCCCCGGCGTCGGCGTCGCGCCGTTCGAGGGCTGCCGCGCGGGGCAGCTCCAGCGTCGGGGCGGCGTCGGCGTCGTGGCGCACCGTCAGCACGGGCGCGACGTCCCGGGGCACGGTCAGCGCGTTGTCGGCGTCCGCCCCGGTGAGCGCCAGCCGGATCCGGTCGCCCACCGCGAACCGGTACGCGATGGGGTGCAGCTCGATCTCCAGGCGGGAGTCGCCGGGAGCGCCGTCGACCTGGCCGCAGCCCTCGGTGACGTACAGCGAGGTGCCGTCGGGGGCGACCGACTCCAGGTAGGCGAAGACGTCCGCCGGGCCGTCGGTGACCCGGGCCGCCAGGCGCAGCACCGGGGCGCCGACCAGCTCGACCGCCTCGGTCAGCGGGTCGGAGGTCCAGCACAGCGCCCGGGTGTCGTTGTCGGTCAGGTCCGGCCGCTGGAAGGGCGAGCCGTAGCCGCTGGCCCACCGGCTGGTCTTGCCGGACGTGGTGGCGTAGTCGACCTCGTACCGCCGGGCCCCGCCGGCCCGGGGTTCCGGTCCCAGCTCGCCGGCCGGGCCGAGGTGCCACGTGCCGGTCGTCGCCGGCTCCGGCGGCCAGGACCGGGCGGTACGCCACGCGTCGGCGCCCAGCACGTGGTACCGGACGGCCGGGCCGTCCATGATCCCGGTGTCCCGGCCCCGCAACCAGTGGTCGAACCAGCGCACGTGCTCGTCGGCCAGGTTGTAGCCGGCGCCGCCCAGCACCCCGCCGGTGTGCGGCCAGGGGCCGATGACCACCCGGTGCGGCACGGTCAGCCGGCTGGCCCACTCGGTCGCGTCGCGCGCCCAGACGTCGTGCCAGCCGCCCAGGTGGTAGACGGCGACCCCGGAGGCGTTGATCGCCTCCAGCAGCGCCGACGGGCTGCGGGTCAGGTACGCCGCCTCGCCGGTGTCGGCCAGCCGCGACTCGCGCCCGGGCAGGCCGGCGAACATCGTCCGGACGTCCCGGTTAGCCACGTGCTGGTCGCGGGCGGCGGCCAGCAGAAGGCCGTCGGGGTCGTCGTCGAGGGGCGCGACGGGGCCACGCCTGTCGAGTTCGCGCACGTCCTCGCCCCAGGCGCGGGCGAAGTCGTCCCGGAACACCCCGCCGTCCCAGGCGAAGCGGTGCAGGTCGAACAGCGCCATCTGCGGGAAGATCGCCGCCAGGTGCGGCGGGGCGGTGCTCGCCGCCAGGTACTGCGAGACGCCGAGGTAGGAGCGGCCGAACATGCCCACCCGGCCGTCGCACCAGGGCTGGGCGGCGATCCACTCGGTGACGTCGTACGTGTCGGTCGCCTCGGCCGTGGAGAACGGGCCGTCGCTGGTGCCGAACGACGCGCCGCTGCCCCGGCTGTCCACCACCACCACGACGTAGCCGCGGGCCAGCAGGCGCTGCGCGACCGGGAAGGCCCGCAGCGTCACCTCCCCGGGGGCCACCTCGGCCACGCCGAGGTCGTCGATGTCGGTGAGGTCGACGTCCGCGAGTTCGGCGCGTACCACCGCCAGGAAGTCGTCGCGCCCGGGGCGCGGCGACACCTGGTGGTAGCGGTCGTGGGCCCAGACGGCGGGCGCGGGGTCACGCTGGCCGACCGGCCGGAAGACGTACGCCGCCAGCCGGGTCCCGTCGCGGGTGGCCACGTACTGCGAACGGCAGGTCCAGGTGCGGCTCATGCCAGGTCGGCCCGTCCGTAGAGTTCCCGCGCCGGCACCCCGACGTCGGCGCAGCGCTGGAAGAACTCCGCCATCTGCTTGAGCTGGTACGACTCGTCGGTGTAGTTCGTCGCCATGACGAACACCAGCCACGGCTCGCGGCCCATCGCGTACACGTACGCCTGCCGGGCCCGCAGCCGCCGCACGATGCCCATCGCCTCGACGGCGTCGGAGCCGTTGAGCTTGCGGCTGCGGCTCATCTTCTGGTCGATGCGGCGGGAGAAGAGCGGACCGTACATCCAGGACAGCGGGGCGCCGTCGCACTCCATGCCGAGGAACGCCATGTCGACGTCGCCGATCATGTCGTGGATGTGGCCGAACAGGGCCGGGTCGACGCAGCGGTTGTCCGCGCCGAAGTAGAGGTTCTTCCCGCCGGTACGCACCGAGTAGGTGACCTTCGCGGCGATGTCGAGGTCGCAGTGCTCGCCGACGAACGGGCACACCACGATCTGCCCGTCGGGCAGCTCGATGGTCTCGCCCGGCTCCACGTCGACCACGTTGGGGAAGCCGAGCGCCTCCAGGCACAGCCGCAGCGACGGGTCCTGCAACGCCCCGGCGGCGGTCTTCGGCACCACCACCGTGCCGATGCGGTGCCGCAGCTTCAGCAGGCTGGCCAGTTCGAGGTGGTCCTGGTGCCCGTGCGTGATCAGCACGTAGTCGATGACGTCGGGCAGGTCGGCGTAGGCGTACCGGTCGCCGTCGCCGAGGGCGTCGGACAGGAACGGGTCGGTCATCACGGTGACCGGGCCGGACTGCACCACCACGGAGGCGTGCCCGAAGTAGCGCACCCGCAGCCCCGGGCCGTCCAGGTTGCGGTCCGGGCTGCAGCCCGGCTCGGCGGAGAACAACCCGCTGAAGGTGGCCAGGTCGGCGTCGGAGACGTCGAACGCCTCCCGCAGCTCGCCGAAGGGCCGGGCCGTGGTCATGGTGGAGAAGAGCAGGTCGATGCGGGGGTCCCGCAGCGGCATGGTGGCCTGCACGTGCCCGTTGCCGGGGAACCGCGGGGTGGTCATCGCGAAGGGCCGCTCGTCGCTGGTGGCCAGCGACAGGTCCACCGAGTGGGCGGTCTCGTCGAAGTGTCGCGAGCGGTAGAGCATCCGCTCGGCGAGCCGGATCCGGGCGTGGTCGTTGAGGTCGTAGACCAGCTCGACGTAGCCGCGCAGGGCCGGCGGGATCTCGCCGTAGCGGGGTGTCAGGTCGAAGCCGTCGGCGAGCTTCTCCAGGTTGACCGTCAGCTCGTCCATGGCCGCCGACAGCTCCGGCATGGGCCCGTCGGCGAGCCGGGCCGCCAGGTCGGACACCCCGTCGAGCTGGTCGTCCTCGAGGTCGACGAACATGCCGCCGCGCAGCTTCGGGTCGCGGGCCGAGCGGCGGTGCAGCGCCGGCGCGTCGAGGAACGAGCGCAGCAGCGGCACGTGCAGCTTGGCGAAGTTCATCGCCGCCGGCACCGGCGACACCAGGTTCAGCCAGGCGTAGTACCGGTGGATGAGCGGTTCCAGCGCCAGGTTGGGGCGGGCGTGCACCAGGTCGTGGCTGGCGAAGGGCTGGTTCATCGCGCTCCCTCGGTGGAGTCCGTACGCAGTCGGTCCCGGACGGTCCGGACGACCTGTGCGAGGTGGTGGAAGTCTTCGTCGTCGGTGGGGGTGTCCAGCACGAAGGTGCGTACGCCGGCCCGGACCATCGCCAGCAGCCGCTCGACGGCGCCGGCGTGGTCGGCCACCAGGTACGGCCCGTCCGCCTGGCCGGAGCGGAACGGCGCGAGCCGGTACGCCGGGTCGACGGTGACGGCGCCCTGGCCGGCCTCCGCCTCGGCGAAGAGCCGCTGCTTCCAGACGGAGTCGGTGTTGGCCATGGTGACCGCGGTGATCTTCGCGCCGTCCGGGTCCTCCGGGAACCGGGCCTCGGCGACCCGCTCGGTCTCCTCCGCCGTCGCCCGGGTCAGCAGCCCGAAGTTCAGCGCGCCCGGCGCCCCGTCGGCGTCGGGCCGGGCCGCCGTGAGCATCTGGATGCTGGTGGCGCCCACCCGCTCGGCCACCTGCCGGGCGGCCGGGGACTGCCCGGCGACGAACAGCCGGGGCAGCAGGTGCGCGGGAAGACCGGGGGTGAGCTGCAACCGGGACACCTGGTAGAACCGCCCGTCGAAGCTGAACGGGCGGCGGCTGCCCAGCACCCCCATCATGATCTCGACGTACTCGGCGAGGCGCGCGTACCGGTCGTCGTGGTCCAGCCGGTCGCCGAGCGCGTCCAGGTCGCTCACGGCCGTGCCGGTGATCAGGTTGAGGTCGATCCGCCGCTGGTAGAGCAGGCCGAGCGAGGCGACCATCCGGGCCGCGGTGAACGGGTGCTGGTAGACGGGGTTCACCGCGACCAGCGGGCTGAGCCGGGTGGTGCCGGCCGCCGCTGCGGTCGCCAGGACCCACGGGTCGAGCACCGCGCCGCTGCCGGTGAAGATGAGCACCCCGTCGAGGTCCGCCGCGTCGGTGCGGCGGATGACGGACATCGCCGTGTCCGCGTACGCGGTCAGGTCCCGGACCCGGGGCACCACGGTGATGAAGCTGACGTCGGGCACGGCCTCACGCTCCCTCTTCGGTGACCGCGGCGAGCGCGGCCCGGATCTCCTGCGCCTCGCGCAGCTTGCCGTCGATCACCTCGGCGAGCGCGGCGACGGTGGGGGTCTGCAGGAACACGCCGAGTTGCAGGTCGACGTGGAAGGCCTGGGCGAGGTCCCGCAGCGTCCGGGCGGCGCTGAGCGAGTCCGCGCCGAGCATCAGCAGCGAGTCGTGCAACCCGATCCGGTCCACCCCGAGCCGGCGGCGCCACACGGCGGCCACCGCCTCCTCCAGGACCGAGCCGGCGGCGGGCTGGCCGTCGGCGGCGGGTGCCGCCGACGTCGGGCCGGTCACGGGCGCCACGGCCACCGGGTCGACCCAGTGCCGCGTCCGCTGGAACGGGTACGTCGGCAGGCCGACGCGACGCCGCGACGCGCCCTCGTGCAGGGCGGCCCAGTCCACCTCGACGCCCCGGCGCCACAGCTCGCCGAGCGCGCCGAGCAGCCCACGGAGGCTCCCGGCGTCGTCGGTCAGCGCCAGCGTCGACGCCTCGGCCGGGCCGACGGCCAGCGTCAGGTCGGCCTCGGCCGGCACCCCGGCCGGCGCCGGCGGGTGGCTGCCGGCGCGCAGGGCGCGCCCGGCCTCCGCCACCGTCCAGCGGCCGTCGACGACGGCGGCCGTCACGGCGCCCGGACCCTCGCCGCGGGCGGCGACCGGGGACACGCCGCAGGCGCCCAGCAGCCGGGCGAGCGCGAGCTGCCCGGTGACGGTGGCCGCGTCGGAGCCCGCCCCGCCGGCAGCCGGGTCGACGCCCAGCTCACCGGCCACCCGGTCGACCTCCGCCCGCAGCCGGGGCAGGGCGTCGCACAGCGCGGCCAGGTCGGGGCAGGTGGCGGGGAACGCGTACGCCACCGTGGCGGTCTCCGGCGACGCCTCGCCCGCGCCGACGGCGGCCAGCGCGCGGGTCGCCTCGCCGGCGTCGGTCGCCACCACGAAGGCCCGGTGGCGCAACGCGCGACGGCCGACCTGGCTGGTGTAGGCGACGTCGGCGAGGGCCTGCTCCGGGTGGCGCCCGAGGTGCTCGGCGAGCCGGTTGGCGGCGGCGGCCAGCGCCTCGCCGCCGGCCGCGGAGACCGCGAGCAGCACGGCCGGCGGGTTCGGCCCCGGCGGCGCGGGCGGCGGCGCCTGTTCGAGGATGACGTGCGCGTTGGTGCCGCCGACGCCGAACGAGCTGACCGCCGCGCGGCGCGGCCCGGTGACCTCGGGCCAGTCCCGCAGCATGTCGTTGACGCGGAACGGCCCCCGGTCGAGGGAGGTCTGCGGGTTGGGCTTGCGGAAGTGGATCGACGGCGGCAACTCGCCGTGGTGGACGGCGAGGACCGCCTTGATCAGCGAGGTCACGCCGGAGGCGGTGTCGAGGTTGCCGACGTTCGGCTTGACCGAGCCGATCGCCCATCCGGTGCCCGACGCGCCGGCCGCGCCGTACGCCTCCTCCAGGGCGGACACCTCGATCGAGTCGCCCATCAGGGTGCCGCTGCCGTTGGCCTCGACGTACTGGATGGAGCTTGCCTGGACGTCGGCGACCCGCAGCGCCCGGCGGATCACCCGCACCTGGCCCGACCGGCCGGGCGCCACGAAGCTGACCTTGCCGGCGCCGTCGTTGTTCACCGCCGAGCCCTTGACCACCGCGTAGATCCGGTCGCCGGCGGCCTCGGCGTCCTCCCGGCGGCGCAGCACCACCACGCCGGCGCCGTCGCCCAGGTGGTAGCCGGCGGCCTCGGCGTCGAAGGCCCGGCAGCGGCCGTCGGGCGAGTTGATGCCGTCGGCCTCGTGCCGGTAGCCGCGGGGCACCGGGTTCTTGACGCTGACCGCGCCCACGATCGCCATGTCGCACTGGTAGTCGAGCAGGCTGCTGATCGCGTGGTGCAGCCCGACCAGGGCCGAGGAACAGTTGGTCTGCACCGTCATGCTGGGCCCGGTCAGGTCGAGCTTGTACGAGATGCGGGTGGCCAGGTTGTCCTTGTCGCTGGCGACGGCCATGCCCAGCCGGCCGGCCGAGTCGACAAGCTCCTGCTGGGGCAGCAGGTGGTAGAGCAGGTACTGGTTCAGGCCGCAGCCGGCGTACACGGCGATGTCGCCGGGGAAGCGGCGGCTGTCGTAGCCGGCGTCCTCCAACGCCTCCCAGGCGCACTCCAGCAGGATCCGGTGCTGCGGGTCGATCAGCGTCGCGTCCGTCGGCGAGTAGCCGAAGAACTGGGCGTCGAACCGGTCGGCGCCCTCGATGCCCGACCACACCGGCACGTACGCCGGGTCGGCGCGTTCCTCGGCCGGGACGGCGTCCAGCTCGGCGGCGGTCAGCTCGCGGCCGGCGTCGACGCCGTCGCGGAGCAGCTCCCAGAACTCGGCGACGTTCGCCGCGCCCGGAAACCGTCCGCTCATCCCCACAACGGCGATGTCCATCTCGCTGCTCATCGACTTCCCACTTCCTGAATACGCTGGCGCATCAACCGGCGGCGGTTCGCCACCTGCTCGTTGCGGTCGGGCCCCGGGTCGACGGGCGGGTCCGTCGCCGGAAGCGCGGGCTCGCCGAGGTGCTCGGCGAGCTTGCGCACGGTGGTGTGCTCGTACAGGTCGACCAGCGGGAACTGCCGGCCGAGGAGTTCCTGGAGGCGGATGTGCACCTGGACCAGGCTCAGGGAGTTGCCCCCGACGTCGAAGAAGTTGTCGTCGAGCCCGACGGCGCCGACGCCGAGGACGTCCAGCCAGATCTCGGTGACCTGGGCCTGGAGCCCGCCGGCCGCCGCGGCGAGCGGCCGGGCCGTGGCGCCCGCGCCCAGCCGGGCCAGCGCCTCGGTGGCCTCGGCCGCGACGGCGCGCCGGCTCACCTTGCCGGTCGCCGTGGTGGGCAGCTCGTCGACCAGGTGCAGCAGCGGCACCATGAACTCCGGCAGCCGCTGCCGCAGGTGGGTGCGCAGGTCGTGCAGCAGGTCCCGCCGCGCGGTGGCGCCCAGCGGGTCGTTGGCCAGCTCCGGCCAGTCGGCGCGCCGGGCCCGCGGCGGGGTCCAGCCGACCGTGTCGTCCGGTCGGGCGGCGGGCCAGAACCGCAGGTCCATCGTGTACGGGTCGCGCGCGGTCGACGGCACCACGGCGGTCCGTCGGCCCAGCGCCTCGCCGATGCTCCAGCAGTCCTCCGGGTCGACCCCGGGCGGCAGCTCGCCGGTCGGGCGGGTCACCGGGTCGGCGTCGGCGAGACCGGCCAGCCGGCGTACGGGGCCGGCGACCGTGACCAGCCGCGCGTTCGGCACGTCGCGCACCTCCACCGGGCGGGTGCGGTTGCCGCGCAGCAGGCTCCGCAGCCGGGCGACGTCCAGCCCGTCGCGCGTCCAGTCCAGCCGCACCGGCTCGACCGGCTCGGCGGCGTCACCGTCGGGGGCGGTGCCCACGTGCAGGACGACGTCGTAGCGGAACGCGCTCAGCTCGTTGGCCTGCCGGCCGCGCTTGAGGTGCAGCTCCACCCCGGTCACCCCCGGCAGCCAGTCCGGCGCGGTGAGGAACAGGTCGGGGGCCAGCACCAGCTCGTCGTCGGCGAGCACCCGAGCGGTGACGCGGCGGCGCAGCTCGGCGACGGTCAGGCCGGGTTCCGGGTCGGCGCCCAGCTCCACCGAGGCGTGGAACACCTCCAACAGGTCGAGGTCGCGCACGTCGCCGAGGTAGATCCGCCCGCCGGGCGAGGCCGCGGTGACCGCCGCGCGCAGCACCCCGCGCAGGTAGTCGTGGCGGGGGAAGTACTGGGTCACCGAGTGCAGCACCACGGTGTCGAAGCTGCCGGCCTCGATGCCGGTGATGTCGTCGGCCTCGCGCAGCAGCAGCGTGACCGTGTCCCGGTCCACCCCCTCGGCGTCGAGCCGCTGTTCGAGCACCTTCAGGCCGGCGGCGGAGAAGTCGGTGCCGACGTACGCCTCGCAGTCCGGCGCCAGCGCCAGGGTCAGGTTGCCCGTGCCGCAGCCGAGTTCCAGCAGCCGGCGGGGGCGCAGCTCCCGGATCCGCCGGACCGCCTGGTCGATCCACTCGCCCATCTCGACGTCGGTGAACGGCGTGCCCGTGTAGCTGCTGGTCCAGATCGCCTGCTGGGCCTCCTCGGCGGGACCGGCCTCGGTGTACATCCGGTCGTAGAGCAGCCGCCAGTCCGACACCCGGGTGGTGGCCGGTGCCCCGCCCGGATCGGCTCCGGCCGGCGCGGACGACCCGCTGCGCTGCCGGGGCACGACCGCCGCGACGATCCGCTGCTCGCCGCCGCCCGGCGCCTGGGCGAGCGCGGCCACGGCGGCGGCGACCCCGGGGTGCGCCCGCAGCGTCGACTCGATCTCGCCCAGCTCGATCCGGAAGCCGCGGACCTTCACCTGGTGGTCGGCCCGGCCCAGGAACTCCAGCCGCCCGTCGTGGCTGAACCGGCCCCGGTCACCGGTGCGGAACAGCCGCCCGCCGTCGCCGTACGGGTCGGGGACGAACCGCGCCGCGGTCAACGCCGGCTGGTCGAGGTAGCCACGGGCCAGGCCGGCCCCGCCGACGTACACCTCGCCGGCGAAGCGGGGCGGCACCGGCCGCATGGCCTCGTCCAGGACGTAGATGCGGGTGTTGCCGATGGGCCGCCCGACGCTGCCGACCCGCTCCGGTCCGGTGACCACGTCCAGGGTCACGTCGGCGGAGATCTCCGACGAGCCGTAGAGGTCGACCAGGACGCAGCCGGGCAGGGCCGCCAGCCACCGCGCGGCCAGGTCGGGGGTGAGCGCCTCCCCACTGGAGTGGCAGTAGCGCAGCGCCGCCAGGCGCCCGCCGACGTCGGCGACGCCGTCGAGGATGGCCCGCAGCAACGACGGTACGGCCACCAGGCGGGTGACCCGGTGCCGGGCGAGCAGGTCGACCAGGCGTACCGGGTCGCGTCCGACGTCCTCGGGCACCACGACGACCGGGGCGCCGGCGAAGAGCGGCAGGAACATCTCGCCGCCGGAGTCGAAGAAGCTCAGCGAGGTCTTGTGGCTGCCCACCTCGTCCGGCCACACCGGGAAGCGGTCCATGATCCACCGTTGCCGGTTGACGATGCCCCGGTGCAGGCCGAGTACGCCCTGCGGGGTGCCGGTGGACCCGGAGGTGTAGACGACGTAGGCCACGTCGTCGGGGTGGGCGGTCGGCTGCGGATCGCGGTCGTCCTCGGCCGCGAGCGACTCCTCGGCCGGGTCGACCACCTCGACGTCCGGGAGGTTGACGGCCGCGCCGGGGGCGGCGACGAGCAGCCGGGCCCCGGAGTCGGCGAGCATGAACCGCAGCCGGTCCACCGGGTACGACGGGTCGAGCGGCACGTAGGCGGCGCCGGTCTTGAGGATCGCCAGCACGGCGGTGAGGCTGACCGTGGAGCGGGGCACCAGCAGGCCGACCCGGGTGCCCCGACCGGCGCCCAGCCCGATCAGCCGGTGGGCCAGCCGGTTCGCCGCCGCGTTGAGCTCGGCGTAGGTGAGCCGGGTGGTGTCGTCGATGGCGGCCGGCGCGTCCGGGGTCCGGCGGGCCTGCTCGGCGACGATCTCCGGCGCGCACCGGTCGGTGTCGTAGTCGGCCGTGGTGTCGTTCCACTCCACCAGCACCTGCCGGTGCCGCTCGGCGCCGAGCAGGGGCAGGGCGCCGACGGGGGTCGCCGGCGCGGCGACGGCCGCGGACAGCAGCGCGGTCAGCGCCTCGGCCAGCACGCCCATGGTGTCGGCGTCGAACAGGTCGGTGCTGTAGTCGAAGGTGCCCAGCAGTTCGCCGTCGTGCTCGCCCAGGTAGAGGGAGAGGTCGTAGTAGGTGGCCCTTTGCCGCACGGGCCGGCTGTGCACCCGCAGCCCGGCCCAGTCCCCCAGCGCCCCCTCGTGGTTGAGCACCATCGGCGTGAGGCCGAGCCGGTCGGTGCCGCGCCCGTGCTGGTAGGCGAAGGCCGCGCTGAGCAGCGCGCCGCGGCTGGCGTCGGCGGCCTGCCCGAGCCCCTCGACGATCCGCCCGAACGGCACCTCGGCGCGGTCGGAGGCGGCCAGCACCGCGTCGTGGGCCGCCCGGGCCAGGGCGCCGAACTCCGGGTCGGCGGACAGGTCCACCGGCACCGGCAGCGGGTTGACCAGGTAGGCGACCAGGTCGGCGAAGCGGCCGCGGACCCGCCCGGCGTGCACGAAGCCGAGCGGAAACGTCGCCTGGCCGGCGTAGCGCGACAGCACCGCCGCGTAGCCGGCGAACAGCACGGCGGTGCGGCTGACCCCCTGCGAGGCGGCGAGCGCGTCGATCCCGGCGCACAGGTCGGCGTCGAGCCGGAAGGCGTGGGCGGCGCCCCGGAAGGTGCGCACCGACGGGCGGGGCCGGTCGGTCGGCAGGTCCAACGGCACGAGGTCGGCGACCTGGGCCTGGCACGTCGCGGTCAGCTCCCGGCCGGCCGGGCCGTCCAGGAAGGAACGCTGCCAGGCCACGAAGTCGGCCGGGTGGGCGGCGGGTGCGGGCGGTGCCGCGTCGTCCCCGGCGGCGTGCCGGCCGTAGCCGGTCGCCAGGTCCTCGACCAGCACCGCCAGCGACCACACGTCCATCACGCTGTGGTGGGTGCAGAGCAGCAGCGTGTGGCGGTCCGCCGCGTGCCGGAACAGCACGGCGCGCAGCAGGGGCGGGCCGGCGAAGCCGACCCCGAGTTCCGCCTCGATCTCCTCGTCGAGCCGGCCCGCCGGCCAGCCCGCCGCGTCGCGCACCTCCAGCGTGACCTCGGCGTCGTCGGCCACCCGCTGGGTCACCTCGGCGCCGGTGTCGTCGTAGCGGGTGAGCAGGGCCGGGTGCCGCACGCCGAGGTCGCGCACGGCGCGGGCCAGCGCCCCGGCGTCCAGCTCGCCGTCGACGGTGACCGCGCGGCACAGGTTGAGGTTGGCCGGGTCCTCGGCGAGGGCGCCCTGGAACCAGATCGCCCGCTGGCCGTACGACAGCGGGTAGGGCCGGTCGGCGGCGGCCGGGGTGGCCGGCGGGTCGGCCGACGCGGGCGCGGACGGCAGCGCGGCGGCCAGTTCAGCCACCGTGCTGTCGCCCAGCAGGTCGGTCAGGGCCGGGCGGACGCCCCACTCCCCCTCGATCAGGTGTTGCAGCTCCACGGCCCGCAGCGAGTCGAACCCGAGCTCCGGCAGGGAACGGTCCGGGTCGATCCGCTCCGGGTCGACGTCGAGCAGCCCGCCGGCCAGGGCGCGCAGTCGCTGCGCCTGCTCCGGCGCGGCGGCCGGGGCGGGGCGCGCCGCCGGGCGCAGGGGATCGTCCGCGACGATCGTGGCGCTGCCCGCCGCGTACGCCCGCGCGCAGTCGCCACGACGGGTCTTGCCGCTGGTGGTGACGGGGATGGTGCCGGGCGGTACGGCCAGTACCCGATGCAGGTCCAGGCCGTGGACGGTCACCACGGCCCGGCGGGCCGCCTCGGCGATGGCCGGCGCCTCCTCCGACGCCCGGTCGGAGCGGGTCTCGTACCACAGGACCACGGCCTCGCCGACGCCGTGGCCGTCGTCGGCGACGTCCACACCGAACGCCGCGATCCGCCCGCCGAGGCGGGGGCAGGCGGCGCGGACGGTCTGCTCGATGTCGTCCGGGTAGTGGTTCTGGCCGCGGATGACCACGGTCTCCTTGATCCGGCCGCGGACGTACAGCTGCCCGTCCTGGCGGAAGCCGAGGTCGCCGGTGCGCAGGTAGGGGCCGTCGTCGGGGTCGCCGCCGAGGGTGGCGTGCAGGGTCCGCGCGGACTCCTCCGGCCGGTTCCAGTACCCGTCGACGACGCTGCCGCCCCGGACCCAGATCTCGCCGGCCGTGCCGTCGGGGACGGGGTGGCCGGTCGGGTCGACGATCCGGACCTCCGCCTCGGGCAGGATCTCGCAGCCGACCACCTCCGTGCCGGGGCGGTGGGCGGCGGGTCCGGCGGGGTCCGGGTCGGCCACCGTGGTCACGACGGGCCGCTGCGCCCGGGCCCGCCCGGCGACCAGCAGCGTCGCCTCGGCCAGTCCGTAGCAGGGCAGGAAGGCCCGCTCGTCGAAACCGTGCGGGGCGAACGCCGCGGCGAAGGCGCGCAGGGTCGCCGCGCGTACGGGCTCGGCGCCGTTGAACGCCACCCGCCAGGAGCTGAGGTCCAGGGCGGCACGGTCGGCCTCGGCGACCTTGCGCACGCACAGGTCGTAGGCGAAGTTGGGCCCGCCGCTGATGGTGGCCCGGTACCGGCTGATCGCCTGGAGCCACCGCACCGGGGTACGGATGAACGTCGCCGGGTCCATCAGCACCGTCGGCACGCCGAGGTAGACGGGGGTGAGCAGGGTGCCGATCAGCCCCATGTCGTGGTGCGGGGGCAGCCAGGAGGCCATCACCGTCGCGTCGTCGAAGGCGAAGGAGCGGCGGATGGCCCGCAGGTTCTCCAGCAGGTTCGCGTGGCTGACCATCACGCCCTTGGGGGTGCTGGTGGTGCCCGAGGTGTACTGGAGGAACGCCAGTCCGCCCTCGGCCACCGCCGGCTGCCAGCCGGCGGGCGCGGCGTCGAGGGACTCCAGTTCCAGGACCGGCAGCCGACGACCGGGCATGAGCGTGGTCAGGTCCACGGCGCTCGTGACCGCGCGGGCGGCCAGCACCGCGGTGGCCTGCGCGTCGTCGAGGATCCGCCCGACGACCGGGGCGCTGGCCCGGTTGAGCCGGGCGGCCAGCGGAACCGGCACGGTGCCGGCGTAGAGGCAGCCGAAGAAGCCGGCGAGGAAGTCGACACCCGCCCCCACGAGCATCAGCACCCGGTCACCGGGGCGGCAGTGCCCGGCCAGGGCCGCGCCGACCCGGCGGGCCCGGGCGTCGAGCGTCGCGTAGTCCACCGTGTCGGCGGAGCCGTCCTCGGCCACCAGGTGCAGGGCGGGGCTCTCGGGCTGGATCCGCGCCTGGTGCGACAGGGCGGCACCCAGGTTGACGACGTCGGCCGCCTCGTGGATCAGGGCGCCGGTGTGCTCGGTCATCTGGCTCTCCACTCGCTGCACAGGGGTCGGACCGGGGGTCACGGCTGCCCGGGCGCGAGCCGGGCGGCCAGCTCCGCGACCGTCGGCGCGTCGAAGATGACCGCCACCTCGACGTCCGCCCCCAGCTTTGCGCCGGCCAGGGCCACGATCCGGGTGGCCGTGAGGGAGTCGCCGCCGAGGTCGAAGAAGTCGTCGTGGATGCCGATGCCCTCGCGTCCGAGCACGTCGCACCAGATGTCCAGGAGCACCCGCTCGCGCTCGTCACGCGGCCCGTCGGCCCCGGCCTTGCCGGGCTCGTCCTGCCCGGGTGGCGGCAGCGCCGCCACGTCGAGCTTCCCGTGGTTGGTCAGCGGCAGCCGGGGCAGGCTGACGAAGGCGGCCGGCACCAGGTAGTCCGGCAGCCGCCGGCGCAGGTGGGCGCGCAGGTCCGCGGTGCCCGGCAGGTCGTCGCCGACGACGTAGCCGACCAGCCGGGCGTCGCCGCCGGGCGGGTCCCGGCGTACGACGACGGCGGCCTCGCGCACCGCCGGGTGGCGGCGCAGCGCGGACTCCACCTCGCCCGGCTCGATGCGGTAGCCGCGCAGGTTCAGCTGTCCGTCGCCCCGGCCGAGGAACTCCAGGACGCCGTCCGGGCCGAACCGGGCCAGGTCGCCGGTGCGGTAGACGCGGGCGCCGGGCGTGTCGGCGAACGGGTCGGGCAGGAACCGCTCCGCGGTCAGGGCGGAGTTGTCGAGGTAGCCCCGGGCCAGCCCGGCGCCGCCGACGTACACCTCCCCCGCCACGCCCGGCGGCACGGGCTGCATCGCGTCGTCCAGCACGTACACCCGGACGTTGGCCATCGGCCGGCCGATCGGGACGAAGGGCCGCTCGTCGGCGGGGTCGCACGGCCAGGCGGTGCAGGAGACCGACACCTCGGTCGGGCCGTACAGGTTGAACATGGTGACGTCGAGCCGGTCGAAGACCAGCCGTTGCGTCTCGGGGGTGAGTTCCTCCACGCCCGAGACGATCCGCCGCAGCGACTTGAGGTCCGCGGCGTCGGCGGTGAGCAGCACCTCGCGCAGGGCGGTCGGCGCGAAGTCGGCGTCGGTCACCCCGTGCTGGGCGATCACCGCCGCCAGCCGGCGCGGGTCGAAGGTCGCCGTCTCGGGCATCAGCACGCTGGCCGCACCGTTGAACAGGGCCCGGAACAGCTCGTCCAGGGAGACGTCGAAGGTGCAGGCCGCCTTGCGCAGCACCCGGTCGTGCGGGTCGAGCGGGAAGTTGCGCTGTGCCCACAGCATCCGGTTGGTGAACCCGCGGTGGGTGACCTGCACGCCCTTGGGCTGCCCGGTGGAGCCGGAGGTGAACAGCGTGTAGGCCAGGTTGTCCGGGTGCAGCGGCACGGCGGGGTCGGTGGCGGGACACGTGGCGGTCAGCGACGACTCCCCGTCCAGGTCGATGATCCGCCGGCCGGGGCTCCACACCTCGTCGCACAGGTCCCCGGCGGAGATCGCGACCGCCGGGCGCACCTGCCCGAGCAGCGCGTCCCGGCGGGCCTGCGGGTCGCGCGGGTTGACCGGCAGGTGGTAGCCGCCGGCCTTCAGCACCGCCAGGATCGCCACCACCTCGGCGGCGCAGCGGGGCAGGCACACCGCCACCGGGTCCTCCACGCCGACGCCGAGGTCACGCAGGTGGTGCGCCAGGCGGTTGGCCCGCTCGTCGAGTTCGCGGTACGTCGTGCGGACGTTGCCCTCGACGACCGCCACCGCGTCCGGCGTACGCCGCGCCTGCGCCTCGACGAGGCGGTGGACGAGCGCCTCGGGGCCGAGGTCGGCGGCGGTGTCGTTCCACTCGTGCAGGATCCGGTGGCGCTGCGCGGCGTCGAGCAGCGGCAGCCGCCACACGCTCGTGTCGGGCTCCCGCGCCGCCTCGACGAGCAGCAGCTCGAACTGCCGGGCCAAGTCGCGTACGGACTCGCCGGTGAAGAGGCTGGTGTCGTACTCGAACTCGCCGACGAGTCCGTCGGCCGTCTCGGTGATCTTCACCGTCAGGTCCATCCGGGACCGGCCGGTCTCCATCTGGTGCACGTCGACCCGCAGCTCGGGCAGGTCCAGCCGGCCGGTGGGCACGTTCTGGAGCACGAAGGCGACCTGCGCGAGCGGCTGGTGGCTGCGGCTGCGCTCCGGCTGCAACGCGGCGACGAGCCGCTCGAACGGCACGTCGCGGTGCCGGAACGCGTCCAGCGAGGCCGCCTTGACCCGGCCCACCAGCTCGGCGAAGGTCGGTTCGCCGGACAGGTCGGCGCGTACCACGATCATGTTCAGGAAGCAGCCGATGAGGTGCTCCAGCTCGTGCTGTTCCCGCGTCGCGATGGGGCTGGCGACGACCATGTCCCGCTGCCCGCTGTGCCGGGCGAGCAGCACGGTGAAGGCGGCGAGCAGGGTCATGTAGGTGGTGGCCCCCTGACGCTGCCCGAGAGCGCGGATCCGGTCCGCGTCGGCGGCGCCGAGCCGGAACCACTCGGAGGCGCCGACGAACTGCTGCACCGCCGGGCGTGGGCCCCGGGTGGGCAGGGTGAGCAGGGGTGGCACGCCGGCCAGTTCGTCGACCCGCTCGCGCAGGTGCGCCGCCATCCGCTCCTCGCCGACCGCGGTGCGCTGCCAGGCGGCGTAGTCGGCGTACTGGATCGGCAGCTCGGGCAGGTCCGGCGTCGCGCCGGCGGCGAAGGCGGCGTACGCGGCGGCCAGCTCGCGGCAGAAGATGGTGAACGACCACAGGTCGCAGACGAGGTGGTGCACGGTGACCCCGAGCACGTGCACGTCCGGGGCGATCCGGTAGAGCACCGCCCGCATGCTCTGGCCGGCGGCCAGGTCGAGCGGGACCCGCATCTCCCGCTCGACGGCGGCCCGCAGCACGGCGTCGTCGGGGCGCGCGGTGGCGCCGGGCAGGTCGACCACGTCGATGCTCAGCGGGGCGGGCGGCGTGACGGCCTGCACGACCCGCTCGCCGAGCTGACAGAAGGCGGTACGCAGGATCTCGTGCCGGCGGACGACCTCCTCGATGCTCCGGCGCAGCGCGACCTGGTCCAGCGAGCCGGTCAGGATCAGCAGGGTGGCGTCGTTGTGGTGGACGGCGTCGTCCTCCAGCCGTTCGATGAACCAGAGCCGCTCCTGGGCGAAGGACAGGGGTGCCTCGGCGGCGTCCAGGCGGGGGATGGCGGCGCTGGCGGGTGCCGGATCGGAGCGGCTGGCGCGCAGCCGCTCGTCGAGCAGCGCCCGCGCCGAACTGGACAGCCGCGCCACACGTTGCGTGACGTCACTCGCGACCGGATGCTCCTGCCGTCCCACTGGTCCTCCGTTGTCCGTCGGTGATCCGGCCGCGGTCCGGGGCCTCCACCGGATGCGAGCGTCGCACCGATGCGGGTGCCGATCCTCGATCTCTACCAGGCTGACTGAGCGCTTAGTCAGCATGATGAGCGGTAATAGGGGTTTGACCTCACAATTCATGACATCTGTTCCGAGTCCTAGGGGTTGGGCAACCGGTTTCCCTGCCACATGATGGGCACGCTTGTGACGCCGCCGGCGCGCCAGCACGCAACCCGTTCGACCGGCCGACCGGAGGTGATGCCAGGTGCGCGACGACCTCCGGATCCTGGCCGACCGGTCGTACCGGATGCTGTTCCTGGCCCGCACGCTGTCACTGCTGGGCAGCGCCGTGATCCCGGTGGCGCTCGCCTTCGCCGTCCTCGACGCGCCGGGCGGCTCCGCCACCGACCTCGGCCTCGTGCTCGCCGCCCGGTCGCTGGCGCAGGTCGCGCTGCTGCTGTTCGGCGGCGTCCTCGCCGACCGGATGAACCGCTTCCGCCTGATGGTGGGCTCCGACCTGCTGGCCTTCGCCGCGCAGGCGGTCCTGACCGTGGTGTTCGTCAGCGGCCAGCCCTCGCTGCCGGTCGTGATCGCCCTGTCCGCCGTCAACGGCGCCGCCGCCGCGCTCTTCCTGCCGGCCTCCCGCGGCGTCGTGCCGCAGGTGGTGGCCCAGGAGCAGCTCCAGTCGGCCAACGCGCTGCTGCGGCTGTCGCGCAACAGCACCACCATCGGCGGCGCAGCCCTGGCCGGAGTGCTCGTGGCCGCGTTCGGCGCCGGCTGGGCGCTGGCGGTACCCGCGGCCACCTTCCTCGGCTCGGCGCTGCTGCTGGCCGGGGTCCGGGTGTCGCACCCCGGCCGGGCCGCCACCGGCACCATGCTCGCCGACCTGCGGGAGGGCTGGCGGGAGTTCAGCTCCCGGTCCTGGGTCTGGCTGGTGGTCGTGCAGTTCGCGTTCGTCAACGGATGCTTCTCGGCGATCTACGTGCTCGGCCCGCTGACCGCCAAGGAGCAGCTGGGCGGCGTCACCGCCTGGTCGGTGATCGTCACCGCGCAGGCCGTGGGCCTGGTCGGCGGCAGCCTCGTGGCGATGCGGATCCGCCCCCGCCGGCCGATGCGGGTGGCGGTGCTGGCCACCTTCGGTTTCCTCCCGCCGTTCGCGCTGATCGCGGCCGGCGCGCCGGTCTGGCTGATCGCGGCCTCGATGCTCGTCAACGGCGTCTGCATCGACATCTTCGAGGTCCTGTGGGACACCGCCCTGCAAAACCACGTGCCCAACGAGGCGCTGTCGCGGATCAGCTCGTACGACGCCATGGGCTCGTTCGTGCTCGGCCCGCTCTGCCTGGCCGTCGTCGGCCCGGTCGCCGAGCGGATCGGCGTCGCCCAGACGCTGCTCATCGCGGGCGGGGTGCTCGGTCTCGTGACCGTCGCGACCTTCTCCGCGCGGTCGGTGCGTCAGCTGCCCGCAAGAGTCCCCGCCGCACAACCCGCCACGGTGTGAATCCGGCTACCTCGCCGGCCACGGATCAGGGTGGAGATCGGAGCAGGATGGAGCACCGGATAAGTCGGCAGATGACCGACGCGACCGACGCGTACGGACGGCGCTTGGGGGCCTACCTCGAGCAGTCCTCCTACTCGCGGCTGCGCGGCGGCCCGGGCGTGATCGACCTCGCCTTCGGCGATCCGCACGAGTTTCCCGCGCCGGCCCTGGTCGAGGTCCTGCAGCGGCACCTGAGCCCGCAGCACACCGACTGGTTCGCCTACACCCGGGACCACCCGCCGGCCCAGGAGTCGGTGGCGGCCATCCTCAGCCGGGAACTCGCCCTGCCGTTCACCGCCGACGACGTCGCCCTGACCAACGGGGCGTTCGCGGGACTCACCATCTGCCTGCGCAGCGTCTGCGACCCGGGCGACGAGGTGATCTACCTCGACCCCGCCTGGTTCTACTACGAGCCGATCATCGCCTCGGTCGGCGCGATCCCCCGGCCGGTGGCGTTGACCCCCGGTTCCTGGCGACTCGACGCGGAACTCGTCGCGGCGGCGATCACGCCCCGGACCAGTGCCGTCATCGTCAACAGCCCGAACAACCCGACCGGCGCCGTCTACACCGACGAGGAGTTCGCCGCCCTCGCCGAGGTGCTGCGGGAGGCGTCGGCCCGCAACGGCCGGCCGATCTACCTGCTGTCCGACGAGGCGTACCGCCGCATCGTGTTCGACGGCCGGACGTGTCCCAGCCCGGCGACGCACTACCCGTTCACGTTCCTGGTGCACACCTACACCAAGACGCTGCTGCTGCCCGGGGAGCGCGTCGGCTACGTGGCGATCCCGCCGACCATGCCCGACCCGGCGGTGCTCCGCCGGGCCCTGACCGTGGCCCGGCTCACCACCGGCTGGGCGTTCCCCAACAACTCGCTGCTGTTCGCCCTGCCCGAGCTGGAACAGCACGCGCTGCAGGTCAAGCCGATCGAGCAGCGCCGCGACCTGCTGGTCGACGCCCTGCGCGAGGCCGGGTACGAGGTCCAGCCGAGCGAGGGAACGTTCTACCTGCTGGCCCGCGTGCCGGACGCGGACGACTGGGCACACGCGGCCCTGCTCGAGGAGCACGGCCTGCTGGTGCTGCCGGCCTCGGTGATGGGCGCGCCGGGCTACCTGCGGCTCTCCCTCACCGTCACCGACGACATGCTGGAGGAGACCATCGGCCGGCTGCGGTCGGCGCGGCCCTCGACCCGGGAGCACGCCAGTGTCCAGCGGTGACCTCCGCGAGGCCGACGCGGCCGTGACGCTCACCGCGGCGCCGGACGCGCCGGCCCCGGGCCGCCGGGACGCGACGGTGTCCACCGAGGAGGCCCGGCCCGACGTCGAGGCCACCATGGCCCGTGCCCGCCGGGCGCAGGCGGAGGTCGAGTTCTGGCCGCAGGACCGCGTCGACGACCTCATCGCGGCCCTCGGCTGGGCGGCCTACCAGGAGGACACCGCCCGGTCGCTGGCCGACCTCGCCTACCGGGAGACCGGCCTCGGCGACCAGGAGCACCTGTTCACGCTCTACCGGCGCCGGGTCCTCGGCACGCTGCGTGACCTGCACGGCGTCGTCACCAGCGGGATCATCGAGGAGCTGCCGGAGCGTGGCCTGCGCAAGCTGGCCAAGCCCATCGGGGTGATCGCGGTGGCCAGCCCCGCCACCGCGCCCTGCTCCGGGGTGGTCGGCAACGCCCTGCCGATGCTCAAGACCCGCAACGCGGTGGTCATCACCCCCAACCCCCGGGCCCGGCACTCCGCGGCCCGCACCGTCGAGCTGCTGCGTCGGGCCCTGGAGTCGGTCGGCGCCCCGCCGGACCTCGTCCAGTGCCTGCCGGTCACCGACCGACAGACCACCGAGGCCCTGATGGCCGCCGCCGACCTGGTGATCGCCGCCGGCGGGCCCGGCACGGTACGCCGGGCGTACCGCAGCGGCACCCCGGCGATCAGCGCGGGCGTCGGCAACCCGGCGGTGATCGTGGACGACTCGGCCGACGTGGCCGCCGCGGCGGAGCTGATCGTGCTGGGCGGCAGCTTCAACAACGGCACCTCCTGCTCGTCGGAGAGCAACGTGCTGGTGGACGCCCGGATCGAGGCCGCCTTCCGCGACCAGTTGGCCCGGCAGGGCGCCCACCTGTGCGACCCGGCCGAGACGGCACGGCTGCGTACGCTGCTCTGGCCGGACGGGCGGGTGCTCAACCGCGACGCCGTCGGTCGACCCGCCGCGGCGCTCGCCGCCGCCGCCGGGATCGACCTGGCCGAGCCGACCAAGACCACCGCCCTGGTGGCCCAGCTGCCGCCCCTGGCGCCCGGCGGTGTCCCGGCGCTCGACGACCCGATGCTCGGCGAGAAGCTGGCGCCGGTCTTCACCGTGTCGACGTTCAGCGCCTTCGACGACGCGCTGGCCGCGGTGGAGACGCTGCTGGGCCGGATCGGGCAGGGCCACAGCTGTGGCATCCACACCGACCGGCCCGACCGGGTGGTCAGGCTGGCCGAGCGGGCCCGCGCCGGACGGGTGATGGTCAACCAGTCGACCGCCGTGGGCAACAGCGGCAGCTTCGACAACGGGATGCCGTTCACCCAGGTCATCGCCAGTGGCAGCTGGGGCGGTTGCTCCCGGTCGGAGAACGTGACCTGGCGCGACTTCCTCAACTACACCTACGTCTCACATCCCCTGCCGTTCAGCCTGCCGGACGAGGAGACCCTCTTCGGCGCCCACTGGCGACGCCTTCCCTGACGGAGACCCCGCACATGGACATCAGCCCTCCCGAGGCGCCACCGCGCGACCTGACCCAGGCCGAGATCGACGCGTTCCACACCGACGGCGTGGTCCGGCTCTCCGGCATGATCGACGACAAGTGGCTCGGCCGGATCGCCGAGGGCGTCGAGTACCTGCTCGCCAACCCGACCGTGCTGGCGCAGGCGACGGCGTTGCTGGGTGGCGGCGGTTTCGCCGGGGACGCCTTCATGTGGAAGACCCACGACGGCTTCCGCGACTTCATGTTCTTCTCCCCCGCGGCGCGCATCGCCCAGCAACTGTTCGGCTCCACCGCGATCACCGCCTTCTACGACCAGATCTTCGCCAAGCCGGCCGGATCGGGTGCCCCGACGCCGTTCCACGAGGACGTCAGCTCCTGGCCGATCGCGGGCGACCAGGTGTGCGCGATGTGGATCCCCCTCGACCCGTGCACCCCCGACACCGCCGCGTTGCAGGTGGTGCGCGGTTCGCACCGCTGGGGCCGGCGCTACGTGCCGATCACCCCGGGGGCCACCCACCTCGGCCGGCGCGAGGAACTCGAGGCGGTGCCGGACGTGTCCGACCACGAGATCCTGAGTTGGGACCTCACGCCCGGCGACATCGTGCTGTTCCACCCGGCCGCGTTGCACGGCGCCACCGGCACCGGCCCCGAGCGGCAGCGTCGGGCGTTCGTCTCCCGGTGGGTGGGCGACGGCGTCACCTTCCAGCCGCAGCACGCCGTCCTGCCGCTGCTGTGGGAACACGGCCTGCGGCCCGGCGATCCCATCGGAGGTCCGCTGTTCCCGAGGGTGCTGCCGACGCCGGTGCCGACGGAGACCGGCGCCCGCTTCGACGGCCCGCAGCAGCCCCATGCCGAGCGGGCGGAGGAGTTCCTCACCATCCTGAGGATGCTGTAGGTGTTCGGAGAGCTCACCGCCACGACCGCCGCCGGCCGGGAACTGGTCTCCCTCGCCGAAGGCCACGTCGACACCCTTGCCGAACGGGCCGGCCGGCACGACCGGGACAACACGTTCGTCGCCGACAACTTCGCCGACCTGCGCGACAGCGGGGTGCTCGCCGGGTGCGCCCCAACCCGGCACGGCGGGCTGGGGGTCCGCTCCCTGCACGACGTGCTGGTGGCCGTCTCCCGGCTGGCCCGGGGCTGCGGGTCGACGGCCATCTGCGCGAACATGCACATGGCCTCGGTGTGGGGGCAGGTCCGCCGGTGGGAGCGGGCCGAGGCGGACGGCGACCGGGTCCGGGCGGCGCAGCTGGACGCGATCCTGGAGGCGTTGGGCGGCTCCGACCTGATCATGGCCGGGGCCTCCACCGAACCGGGCGCGACGTGGAACGGCGCGCTCACCGAGGCCGTCCGCAAGGGCGACGAGTACGTCGTCACCGGGCGCAAGACGTTCGTCACCAACTCGGCGGTCGCGGACTCGTTCAACGTCGCGGTCCGGGTCGCCGATCCCGACGGCGGGTGGCGGCAGGCCGAGGCCGTCGTCCTGGCGGGCACGCCCGGGCTGACCGTGCTCGGCGACTGGGACGCGTTGGGCATGCGGGGCTCCGGCAGCCACGGCCTCCTGCTGGAGGACTGCGTCGTGCCCGCCGGCCGGGTCACGGTCGGGGAGCCGGTCGGCCCGCCGACGCCGGCGGACCTGGCGCGCTCCTGCGCGATCAACTTCCCCCTGCTGGGCGCCTCACTGGGAATCGCCGAGGCGGCCTTCCAGATCGCCGTGGAACACGCCACCAGGGTGCCCCGGCAGCCCGGACGGGCGGCGCCGGCGCACCACCCGTCCGTGCAGCGCGAGATCGCCACCATGGAACTCGACCTGGCGGCCACCCGGGGGGTACTGGAGCGCTCCGGGCGCCTGGTGGACGCCCTGTTCGCCGCCGACGACCCGGCGCAGCGGTCCGAGGCCGCCGTCCGCGACGTCGTACGGGGGTGGCAGACCGCGAAGCTCCTGGCGAACCGTACGGCGGTGAGCACGGTCGACCGGGCCATGACGATCTGCGGCGGGGCGTCCTTCAGCAGCCGGCACCCCCTGTCCCGGTTGTACCGCGACGCCCGCGCGGGCGGCTTCATGCAGCCGTTCGGATCGCTGGACGGCTACCCGTACATCGGGCGGGTCGCGCTCGGACTCGACCCGCACGCCGACTGAGGCCGGCGGACGCCCGGCCGCCGGCGCGGGCGCGGTGGCGTTGCGCCCGGGGCGGCCGGGCAGGGAGCTACCGTCGCGCGGCGGGCCTGCCGGGTGCCGGCAACGCGCGCACGTCCAGCTTCCCGCTCGGCGTGCGGGGCAGCTCGTCGAGGCACACCACGGCGCCGGGCAGCAGGTAGTCGGGCAGCGTCTCGCGGAGCTGGTCGCGCAGCTCGCGGGCGGTCGGCCCGGGCGGCTCACTCGGCACGACGTACGCGACCAGGCGCGGGACGGAGCCGGTCCCGGCGACCGGCACCACCGCCGCCCGGCGCACCCCGGCGCACCGGCGTACCGCCTGTTCCACCTCGCCCAACTCGACGCGGTGGCCCCGGATCTTGACCTGGCCGTCGCGGCGGCCGTGGAACTCCACCAGTCCGTCGGGGTGGCGGGTCACCAGGTCACCCGTGCGGTAGCACCGGCCTTCGGGATGGTCGGTCGGGAACATCTCGCCGGTCGTTCCGGGGTCGTCGCGGTAGCCGCGGGCGAGCCCCGCGCCGAAGATCAGCAGCTCCCCCTCGACGCCCGCTGCGACCGGGCGCAGGTCAGCGTCGACGACGGCGACCCGCGCGTTGTCGATCGGGCGGCCGATCGGCACGGTGGCGGTGCCCGGGCGCGCCGCCGGGTCGGTCGGCACCTCGAAGGTGAGCGCGCCGACGGTGGTCTCGGTCGGGCCGTAGTGGTTGACCATCCGCACGTCCGACAGCTCTCGAACCTGGTCCACCAGCTCCCACCGGCACACCTCGCCACCGACGATGAGCAGGCGGCGGGGCAGGGCCCGCTCCGCCGCCTCGTCGAGCAGCGCCGCCAGGTGCGACGGGGTGATCTTCAGGACGTCGACGCGGTGCTCGTCCTGGTAGTCGGCGAAGTCGTCGGGATCCGTCGCGGTCTCGGTGGGCACCAGGTGGACCGTGTCTCCCCCGGTGAGCGCCGGGAAGACCGCGGTGTGCCCGAGGTCCGTCGCGAGGCTGGTCACCGACGCGAAGCGCAGCCGTTCGCCGTCGGCCCGTTCCGGGTCGACCAGCCGGGCGACGAAGGCCGCGTAGTTGGCCAGGGCCGCGTGGGGGATCTCGACGACCTTGGGTACGCCGGTGGAGCCGGACGTGAACACGGTGTAGGCGAGCTGGTCCCCCGCGACCGGCAGCGGACCGCCCAGCGCCCCGGCGCGCTCCGCCGCCGCCCCCGCGCCGATCCAGCCGGCCAGGTCGACGGCGAGCACCACCTGCCCGGCCACCGGCGGGTCGTCGCGATCCGTCACCACGACGGCGGCCCCGCAGCCGCGCAGCTGGCTCTCGACGCGGGCCCGGGGCTGGTTGGCGTCCACGCAGGCGTAGCCGACCCCGGCGTGCAGCGCGGCCAGGCACGCCACCAGCTGGGCGGCGCCGCGGTGGGCCAGGACGGCCACCGGGGCGGCTGTCGCACCGTGGCGCCGCAACACGTCGGCGAGACCCGCGACGGCGTGGCGCAGCTCGGCGTAGCTCAGTGTCGCGTCCGCGCCGACGACGGCCGTACGGTGGCCGTGCCGTTGGGCGGCCGCCCAGATCAGCGCGGGCACCGCCCGGTCGGGGTGCCACCCGGTCGGCGGTCCGGTCACCTCGGGATCGGCAGGCATGGCAGGTCCCTTCGGTTCGACGGCGGCGGGCCGACAGGTCGCCGGTCGACCGTGGGGTCGCGCGGCACGCGCTTGCGGTGGCAGCGATCGTGACACGGGGGCCGCACCGCGACAACACCTCATTCGTGCCGCGAACCCCTATCGTCGGGGCCGCTCGGCGGACGACGACGCGTCCGGTGTGGTCAGACGGCCACCATGCAGTTGTCGGAGCCGCTGTCGCGCCCCCGGGCGCTGACGATCCCGGCGGAGCCGTCGCCGTAGTAGCGGCAGAACAGGCCCGCCGCGCGTCCGCCGAACAGCAGCGGCCCGATCACCGGGGCGACCTCGACGTCGTGGGGTTCGTCGGCGCCGTCGGCGACGAGCGAGACCCGGCACGTGCGTGGCGCCACGAAGTCCTGCACCACGCTGGTGCCGTCGGCGGCGGCCTCGGCGACGGCGGACTCCCACGTCGCCTGGTCGAGCTCGCCGCCGATGACCACCTGCTTGCCGCTCTCCCCCAGGCCCGCCTTGAGCACCAGCAGGTCCCGGTTCGCCAGGACGAACGGGAGCAGCTCGACCTCGCGACCCGCGCGGCTGGTGCGGCGGTCCGCGAGGATCCGCGTCCACGGCACGTACCTGTCGACGAGGCTCCGGTCGGCCGCGCTCATCCACGGCCGGCCCTCCGAGAGCAGGCCCATGGTCAGCTTGCTGTGCATGAAGGTCGACGTCTGGGTGCCCACGAGCAGGCAGCCGTTGTCCAGCGCGTCCTGCACGTAGCTGGTGTCGAGGCCGGCGTCGAGCCAGTCCGGGATGGTGAAGTTGCGCAGCCCGATCGGGTAGCGCAGGTGGGGCGGGCAGTCCCACGCCTCCGGCAGCTCCTCGGGCTCGAAGAAGCGGGCGGTGAGGCCGTGGTTGTTGAGGTAGTCGGCCTCCAGCTGGAAGTAGCGGCTCTGCACGCCGTAGACCCGGGCGCTGCCGACGATGGCCACCCTGGGCGCCAGCCCCAGCTCGGCGCAGAGCGCGCGGTACATCTCGGCGCGCACGGCGAACGGGTCCGGGGAGCTGAACGGGGTCCTGCCCGCCGCGTCGGCGTGCAGCCTGCGCCACACCTCGAGGCGGCAGCGCGTCTCCACCACGCCGCCGAGCGCGCCGCTGACGTTGAACTCCAGGAACTGGGGCCCGTCCGGCCCGATGACGACGTCCGGCCGCACGACGCAGTCCGGATAGCGCTCCTCGACGAACGGGTCCCGCACGAACAGCTGGTCCTCGCTCTGCGGCATGCGGTAGGCCGCCAGCCGGCCCTGCGTGGTGGGGGCCGTCTCGAGGGCGGTGCGGCGGAGCAGGTCGACCAGCGCGGCGGCCGCCCGGAAGATCTCGGCGTAGGACGCGCGCGGGATGGCGATCGGTGCCGCCGGCAGCAGCCGCTGGTAGGGCCAGCCCGTGTCCCGCAGCTCGTGGCGGAGCATCCCGCGGATCGTCTCCGCCGGCGCGGCCGGCGCCACGCGGTGGGTGCCGAACCACGGATGCCCGGCCGGCCCCGCACTGCCGACATGCTCGCGCACGGTCATCTGACGCTCCCCGGAGTAGCACGTCGGGCCGGCGCCGGTGCGTGCTCGCCGCGGGACCGGTATCTCCGAAACGATGATCGACATAGACTAACATTCACGTCCGACGGGGACCGCGTCGGTTCGTCCACCTCCGACACGGGAGAACCGCCGATGACCTTGCGTCATGTCCAGGGCAACGAGTACCGCGAAGAGCACGGCGGGGACTACGAGGACTTCGAGCCCGGCATGGTGATCCGGCACTGGCCGGGCCGCACCATCTCCGAGACCGACAACACCTGGCTGACCCTGCTCACCATGAACCAGCACCCGCTGCACTTCGACGAGCACTACGGCGCGGGCAGCGAGTACGGGCGGGTGCTCGTCAACAGCGGGATCACCCTGTGCCTGATCGGCGGCATGACCGTGCAGGCCCTGTCGGCGCGGGCGGTGGCCAACCTCGGCTGGGACAAGGTCCGCCTGCGGGAGCCGGTGTTCGTCGGGGACACGTTGTACGCCACCAGCCGCATCCTCGACAAGCGCCTGAGCCGGTCCCGGCCCGGCCAGGGCATCGTCACGGTGGAGACGACGGGCGCGAAGTCCACCGGCGAGACGGTCATCGTCTTCGAGCGTTCCTTCATGGTCCGCTGCCGGGACAGCTCCGCCTGACCTACGCCACGGACGCCGCCCCCTCGTGCAGCGCCACCGCGGCGGCGGTGTCCTCGATGGCCATTCCGACCGTACGCAGGACGGACGTCCCCCCGCCGACGCGCACCCCGCCGGTGACCAGCGTGCCCAGCTCGTGCAGGTCGTCCACGCCGAGCAGGCCGGCGGCCAGGGCGGCGCGCACCTCACCGGCGCCGTCCAGCGCCGCGGTCCGGTCCTCGACGACCGCCACGGCGTCGGCCAGCAGGGCGGGGTCGAGTTCGATCGCGTCCGGGTGGGTGCCGCCGATGACGTTGACGTGCGCCCCGGGCGCCACCCAGTCCGCCTCCACCAACGGCGTGTTGTCGCTGGTGGAGGTCGCCGTACAGATGATCGCCGCGTCGGCGACGGCAGTCTTGGCGCTGTCGCAGACGCTCGCGTGCACCGGGTGGGGCACGGCGTCGCGCACCCAGTCGGCGAACTGCTCCGCCCGGTCCCGGGTCCGCGAGAACACCCGTACGCTGCGGATCCGGCGTACAGCCGCCACCGCGCGCACCAGCGACCGCGCCTGCACCCCCGCCCCGATGACCGCGAGGTCCTCGGCGTCCTCGGCGGCGCACCAGCGGGTCGCCAGGGCGGCGACCGCACCGGTGCGGACGGCGGTGAGCTCCGCGCCGTCGAGCAGGGCCGTGATCTGCCCGGTGGTCAGGTCCGTCAGCGCGACGACCCCGTGGATCAGCGGCAGGCCGCGCCCGGGGTTGTCGGGGGTGAGCGTGGTGATCTTGACGCTGCCCACCCCGCGCCGCTCCCAGACCGCGGGGCTGACCAGCAGGACCCGCTGGGGGCCGTGTTCGATGACGGTGCGCGCCGGGGAGTCGGTCCGACCGGCGACCAGGTCCGCGAACATCTCGCCCAGCGCGTCGATCACCCGCACCAGCTGGGGCGTGCCCGCCATCTGTGCGGCGTCGACCGTCACCGGCCCGGTCATCCGGCAGCTCCGTCGGTGCCGAACCGGGCGGCCCAGGCGTCCTCGCGCGACACGGTGGCGCGGGCCATCCGGGCAAACGGCGGGCCGACCATGTTGCCGTCCAGCACGGCGATCCCGCCGTTGGCCGCCCGTACGGCGTCGGCCACCCTGCGCGCCAGGCGCAGGTCGTCGGCCTGGGGGCGCAGCACCCGGTTGATCTCGTCGAGCTCGCCCGGGTGCACCGTCGCCTTGCCGTGGAAGCCGAGCGCCCGCACCCGGGCGGTCTCCTGCGCCAGCACGGCCGGCTCGGCGAGCCGGAAGTTGGCGGTGTCGATGCAGGCGGTGCCGTGCCGGGCGCAGGCCAGCGCCATCGCCTGCCGGGCGGCGAGCATGGCCTCCCAGGTGATCTCGACCCCGAGCGTGGCGGCCAGGTCGGCCGAGCCGAGGACCAGCCCGTCACTCGCCCCGGCGATCGCGTCGATCTCCGTGACCGCCTCCACGGTCTCCACCGTCACGTAGATCTCCGGGTGCGCGTCCGTGCTGGCCAGGATCTGCCGCAGCAGGGCCACCTCGGCCGCCGACGTCACCATCGTCATCATGACGATGCCGGGTCGCACCGAGCACTCCGTGAGGGCCACCAGGTCCTGCACCGCCGCGACGCTGCCCAGCTGGTTGATGCGCACCGCGACGTTCTCCGGCCGGGGCGCCTTCTCCAGGGCGGCCCGGCACACGGTGCGCGCGGCCGGCTTCTCGGCCGCCGGTACGGAGTCCTCCAGGTCGATGAGGTGCACGTCCGCGTCGTAGGACCAGGCCTTCACGACCCGGTCCAGCGACAGCGCCGGGGTGTAGAGGATGCTGCGCGGGATCGCCCGCGCGGCGCCGGTCATCGGGTCACCGGCTCGGGTCGTTCGGCGGCCGGGCGGGCGCCCGCCTCGACGAGCACGGAGCACAGCCTGGTGATCTGTTCCTCGGTCTGGCCCGCGCGCAGCATGACCCGCAGGCCGGCGGTGCCGCGGGCGACGATCGGGAAGAACACCGGCGAGGTGTAGAACCCGGCCGCGAAGACCCGCTGGGCCGCCTCGACGACGGTCTCGTCGGTCATCGGCACCACCCGGATCGGGTACGTGCTGCCGGACTGCTCGGTGGCCAGCAGCGAGTCGAACAGCGCGATGTTGGCCCGCAGCCGCCCCTGCAACTGGGTGAGCTCCTCGGTGCGGTGGATCTCCGCCGAGGCGAGCGCGGCGCCCACGGCGGCGGCGTTCATCTTCTGCGAGTAGCCCAGGGGCCCCGCGAAGCGTTCGACGATCCGCCGCGTCTCCTTGGGGAAGCCGTCGAGCAGGATCGCCGTGCCGCCCGCCCCGAAGCCCTTGCTCAGGGTCGCGACGGTGATGGTGCGGTCGTCGCGCACCGGGCAGTGCGAGCGGACGTAGCCGATGCCGCGCTCGCCGTACGCCGACAGCGAGTGCGAGTCGTCGTAGAAGACCAGCAGGTTGTACTTGTCCTGCAGCACGGCCAGTTCCTCGACGGGCGCGTAGCCGCCGAGGCTGTCCGAGCCGTCCACGACGTAGCAGACGCGTTCGTAGGTGCGGCACATGTCCTCGAGGTAGTCGAGGTCGTGGTGGCGGCAGGTGACGACCTCGGTCTCGTCGGCGCAGTTCGGCTTGGCGTTGGCCATCGACACGTGCGCGTTCTTGTCGAAGACCATCAACGGTCGGGTGCCGTTGCCGAGGTGCCCCGACGCGATCAGCGGCAGCAGGCCGGTGCTGGCCGCCGCCGTGGAGATCGCGCTGATCACCATGGCGTCGAACAGCTCGCCCAGCGACTCCTCCAGCTCCAGCAGCACCGACGTCTGGACGCGGGTGCGCGGGATGCAGTGGTCCAGCACGCCGAAGCGGCGCAGCGCGGCGACGGCCCCGTCGATCACCTTGGGATGGGTGTCCAGGTCCAGGTAGGAGCAGACGGTGAAGTTGACGAACTCGTGGCCGTCGGCCATCCGGAACACGCCGTCGGAGAGGTCGCCGACGATACCGGCGACCCCGTGCTCCTCGGACATGTTCCAGAAGGTGTTGCCCACACCGATGAGCTTGTCGTTGTTGCGGTAGTGGTGGGTGGGGGTGATGGACTTGCGTTCGCTCATCAGGAGTTCACCTCGGTGGGCTTGTAGCTGTAGACACCCTTGACCCTCCGGTAGGCGTACGTGTACAGCGCGACGCCGAGCGCGTGCGGCCTGCGGAGGATCTTCTTCGACTTCAGCCAGAAATTGACGTTGATGTTCATCTCGTCCAGCGACTCGGCCTGGTGCCACCAGCCGAGCGGCAGGTAGAGCATGTGGCCCGGTTCGAGGACGAAGTCACGGCGCTGGGCCAGCTTGGGCGCCACCCTCGGGAAGCGCGCCAGGTCGACGTTGTCCAGGTCGAAGACCTGGGACTTGTCTCCGAACCCGCGCAGCACGGAGCGCGGGTAGTACTCGCGGGAACCGGGCGGGGCGATGATGAACCGCTTGCGGCCCTCCAGCGCGATGTTGAAGTTCTCGAACTCGTCGAAGTGGTTCTTGGTGAACACGCCGCGGTGGCTGATCCACAGGTTCGCCGCGTACAGCGTGTCGCCGTAGCCGAAGAACCTGTCCGCGTCGAAGCCGATGACGGCGTTCACGTCGGCCGGGCTGTTGCGGATGTTCGACACCACCCGGTGCCACGTGCCCGGGGTCGTCAGGTGGCGCTCGTCGGCGAAGAAGTCGCGCAGCTTGATGTCGCGGGTCTCCCAGCGCCCCGGGTGGTTCTTGTCGCCCGGCTCGGTGAACAGGGTGACGGTCATGTCGGCCAGCCGGCTCGCCACGCCGTCGCGGCCGAGCCCCTGCACGTCGGGCGGCAGCGCGATCACCACGGGCACGTCGGCCTTGAACAGGCCGCCGGGGCCGACGGCCATGAACTCGTCGAAGGTCATGCGGGCCACGGGGACACCTGCCGACCCGTGCGCGTTGGACACTGCGTCCGGAACTCCCATGTCGCCTTTCCTCACTGCTGAGGGCCGCGGTGCGCGGCCGGTCACGCGTTGGCCCTGCGGGCGCTCAAGTCCGCCACCACGTCCACGATCAGGTCCTCCTGGCCGGCGATGGCCTGCCGCCTGCCGAGTTCGAAGAACACGTCGCGCGCGTCGACGCCGGCGCGGCCGGACAGCTCGACCACCCGGTGCTTGAACCCGGAGAACACCCCGGCCAGGCCGCTCACGATGGACATCGAGGCGGTGACGGGAGGTGCGGGCATGAGTTCGCGTTCCGCGAGGTCGGCGGCGTCGAGGAGCGCGTACAGGTCGATGCCGGTCGCGAAGCCGCTGCGCTCCAGCACGGGGACGAGCACCTCGAGCTGCGTGTTGCCCGCCCCGGCGCCGAAGCCCCGCGCGCAGCCGTCGATGATCAGGGCGCCGGCCTGCGCCGCGGCCACCGAGTTGGCGACGGCCATGCCGAGGTTGTCGTGGCCGTGGAAGATCACCGGTGTGTCGACCGCCGCGGTTATCGCACCGATCCGCGCGGTGACGTCGGCGGGCAGGAAGTGGCCCGCCGAGTCCATGATCCCGACCGCCTGCGCGCCGTAGGCGACGGCCTGCGCGGCGTGCTCGGCCAGCTCGGCGGGGGACGCCATGTGGCTCATCATCAGCACGCAGTGCGCCTCGGTGCCGGCCTCGCGCAGGACGTCGAGGTGGCGCTCGGCCAGCGACGTCTCGGTGGCGTGCACGCCGATGCGGACGACGTCGGCGCCGTGGCCGATCGCGCGCCGCAGGTCGTCGGAGGTGCCCCAGCCCGGCAGCATGAACACGCCCATCCGGCTGTGCCGCAGCGCCTCCCGGACCGTCGACAGCATCTCGTCGTCGCTGACCGCGGCCTGACCGACCTGTAGGGACGACGCACCGAGGCCGTTGCCGTGGCCGACCTCGACCACCGGGATCCCCGCCGCGTCCGCCGCCTCCGCGTACCGGCGCAGGGCGACGGCCCCGAGCTGGTGGCGGACCGCGTGCTGGCCGTCGCGCAGCGTCGGGTCGTGGATCACGACGTTCCTCATCGGACCGCCTCCGTCCGGGCGGTCCGGCCCAGCCGGGCCGCGTGCTGCTCGGCGACCAGGATGGCGGCCGAGTTGATGATGTCGAGGTTGCCGGCGTACCGGGGCAGCACGTCGCTGTGGGCGGTGACCTGGAGGGCGACCGTCACCCGGTCGTCGACCACGGTGCAGGCGGTCACCGCGTAGCCGGGGGCGAACGACCGCACCTGCTCGGCCACCGGGTCGACTGCCGCGCGCACCGCGGCCACGTCGGCGCCGGGAATCCGCGCGTGCACGGCCGTCCGGAACGTCGCCGGCGGCACCGCCGGGCTGATGTTGAGGATGGCCTTGACGTCGCGCACGCCGGAGAACGTCGTGACGGCGTGCCGGGTGGTCGCCACGTACTCGTCGAGGTTCAGCCGGGTGCCGCGGCCCGCGACGTCGCTGGCCACCGTCGAGACGACCTCGAGGTAGCTCACCGGGAAGCGGGCGGCGAGCGCGTGCGCGACCGGGATGGACGCCTGGCCGCCGCAGCTGATCAGGTTGATGTTGCGCCCGGTCGTCGCCGCCACCCCGGTCACGGTCGGCACCACCATCCGGCCCGCCCGGCTGGGCGTCATGTCGACCACCAGCGTGCCGAGCGGCTCCAGCAGCGACCAGTGGCGCAGGTGCGACGCCGCGTTGGTCGCGTCGAACACGACGTCGAACGCGCCCGGCGCCGCCAGCACCGCGTCGATCCCGGCGGCGCTGACGGGGTAGCCGAACCGCTCGGCGTGCCGCAGGCCCGCCGAGTCCGGATTGCGCCCGGCCACCAGGCGGCAGTCCAGCAGGGCGGATCGGTGGATCTTGCTGATCAGGTCCTGGCCGATCGCCCCGGTGCCGATGACGGCGACGGTGGCGGGTTCGACGACACGGACCTCGGCGTCGGTCACGTCCGCGGTGAGACTCAAGGCGTGCCTCCAGGGCGCCGGAGCCGGCCGGTCCGCGACCGCCGGGCGAGGGATCGGCGGGTACGGGTCGCGCGGCTCACGGATTCCGGGTCGTAGGTTCTCAAGTACGTCGTCCTCACCATTCGAAGTGCGCGGCGCCCCGGGCGGAACCTCGTGCGGCACGACAGGGGTCGGTCGCGCGGGGTCGGCGTGCCGGGCGTCGCCGCCCGCCGTGCCGCTCCGGGGAGCGGGTGCCCGGACGGCCCGCGCGACGCCCACGGCGACGCGACCGCCCTCGGGGCGTCGCGGTCGGTGGGTCGTCGGGAGACGGGTGCGCCGGGCGGATGTCGGGACACGTCGTGACCGGGAGTTGTTCGGCGGAATCCGTTCGGCCGGAATTGTCGAGTCGAACAACAATCGGACATATACCTTGATCTCAGAAGTCTCGACGTATTAACCGAAGAAGCCCCCGTTTACCTGCACGACAATCAATGCGGCCGTTGCGCTCCGTCAGCCGCAGCGTTCCGTCGGCATCGAAGCTATCAGATGGCCACGCCGAGTGGACCCGGCTGTTACGTCACTCTCGCGACAGTCCAGGCTGGAGTGTGAACCGTCACAGAGCCCGCGAACGGGCGACGTGCGGTCGCCGCGACCCGGCCGCTCGCGGCGCTTCGGAGCGCCTCCGGGCAGGCCGTACGCCCGAGCTGCCCGCGCGGTTCTCCGGCGGATCACCGATCCGTCGCGCGGCGCCGACGGCACTTCGCCCTCGACGCCGCCACGACCATTTGCGACTATCCTCGTCAGCTCCACAGTGCCGGCTCTTTCGGACGGTCCGGCCGAATTGTCGACGGCGGTGTATAGGCAGATCGAAAGGGGGAGGGAATGGAACGTCCGCCCGCCCGCCGACGAAGCTCGACCGGCGCCGGATGACGACCGCCGCCGCACCCCCTGCCGGCCCCGCCCGCCCCGAACCGGACGCGCCCCCGCCCCGAGAGGACACACCATGACGACCACCCGGCCGCCCGCAGTGAGCAGGTCGCCACTGGGCCGCGCGTACGCCGAGCACGTCGCCCGGAGCGCGTCGTCGGACGACCCGACGGCCGCCGCCCTGGACTCGGTCATCCTCGAGCCGTACCGGGACCGGTTGATGAGCGCCCCCGCCTTCCTGGCGGAGAGCGAGTGCCGGGCCGTCGCCCGGGACCTGCGCACGGTCTACGACCTGCTGCGCGCCCTGCCGGAGCGGGTGTTCGGCGGGGACCTCACCGCACTGGCCGAGGCCGTCGGCATGGATCCCCGGCAGACGGCGCTGATCACGCGCGGCGCCCGCGCCGGGTCGCTCGTCCCGCTGGGCCGCGCCGACCTCTACCACGACGGCGCGGGGTTCCGGCTGCTCGAGTTCAACCTCACCAGCGCCCTCGGCGGCTTCGAGTCCGCCGACATCAACCGGGCGATGCTCGCGTACCCGCCGCTGCGGGAGTTCGTGGACCGGCACGGGCTCCGGTACCCGGACACGCTGGGCTGCATCGTGCGGATGATGTACGCCGAGTGCGCCGCGACGATCCCCACGGACCGGCCGCCCGTCGTCGCCGTGGTGGACACGACGGAGAACTACCCCATCGTGGGCGGCCGGCTCGAGGTGTTCGCCGAACTGCTCGGCGGCTACGGGATCGAGGGGATCGGCTGCCACCTCGGCCAGTTCACGTACCCGCAGGGCCGGCCGACCGTGGCGGGCCGTGCCGTCGACGTCGTCGTGCGCTACTTCCTGCCCGAGGACCTGGCCGACCCGGTGGCGGCGGCCCAGGTGGAGCCGCTGCTGGTCGCCGCGGAACAGGAGAAGGTCGGCCTGTTCAGCCGCCTGGACGCCGAGCTCTACGGCAACAAGGGCACCCTGGCCATGCTCTCCGACGACCGGCACCGGGGCCTGTTCGACGCCGACGAGCTGGCCTGCGTCGACCGGCTACTGCCGTGGACCCGGCACGTACGCCCGCGCGGCACCGATCCCGAGGGGGCCGAGGTCGACCTGCTCGCCTACGCCCGCGCCCGGCAGGACGAGCTGATCCTGAAGCCGACGCTGCTGCACGGGGGCAACGGCGTACTCGCCGGGTGGACGGTGGACGGCGACGAGTGGCAGGCCCGGCTCGACTCCGCGCTGGACGGCCCGTACGTGCTGCAACGCCGGGTCCGGCCGGCCGCCGAGCCGTTCGCCGACGGCGCGGGCGGCGTGCGGGACCTCTACCTCAACTGGGGGGTCTACCTGGCCGACCGCGACGTCGTCGACGAGGACGGCTACGCCGGTTGCCTCGTCCGTGGCAGCACCGACCCGGGGGTCGGGGTGGTCAGCATGGCCGGCGGCGCGAAGATCGGCTGCACCTTCCACGGCGGCTGAGCGCCCGTCGCCGGCCGGGTGGGGCCGTCACGCCCGTACCGCCGCCCGCCGGGCACCGGATCACGGTGCCGGCGGGCTCAGCGGTGTGCGACGGCCGGTGGGGCCGGCACGACCGGGCGCTGAGCGCCCGCACGTGCCGGCCGGTCGGTCGCGGGGCGCTCAGGCACCCGCGCCGGAGCGCACCCGGTCGATCCAGGCCTCGACGCCGTCGGCGGTACGCGGCATGGCCGACGACAGGTTCTCGTGGCCGTCCTCGGTGACCAGCACGTTGTCCTCGATCCGGACGCCGATGCCGCGGAACTCCGCCGGCGCCAGCAGGTCGTCGGCCTTGAAGTACAGGCCGGGCTCGACGGTCAGGATCATCCCGGGCTTCAGCTCGCCGTCCATGTACTCCTGACGCAGCAGCATCTGGCAGTCGTGCACGTCCATGCCGAGGTGGTGGGAGGTGCCGTGGACCATCCACCGCCGGTGCCAGCCGCCACTCTCCCGGTCCAGCGTCTGCTCGAGGGTCACTCCCTCGGGCAGCAGTCCCCACTCGTGCAGCCGCCGGGCGATGACCAGGTTCGCGGCGGCGTGGATGTCGCTGAACTTGTTGCCCGGCTTCACCGCCGCCAGGCCGGCCTCCTGCGCCTCCAGGACCGCCTCGTAGATCTTGCGCTGCACGTCGGTGAAGCGACCGGTCACCGGGAGGGTGCGCGTGATGTCGGCCGTGTAGAGGGAGTCGACCTCGACACCGGCGTCCACCAGGATGAGGTCGCCCTCGCGGACCGGACCGGTGTTCTTCGTCCAGTGGATGGTGTTGGCGTGGTCGCCGGACGCGCAGATGGTCTCGTAGCCGATGCCGTTGCCGTCGTGGCGGGCGTACAGACCGAAGAGACCCTCGACCCACCGCTCGCCGCGCTCCTTGCCGACGGCCTCGGGCAGCCCGGCGATGATGGCCTCGAAGCCCCGGTGGGTGGCGGCGATCGCCTTGCGCATCTCGCCGACCTCCCACTCGTCCTTACACAGTCGCATTCCCGACAGGTGGCGGGCCAGCTCCTCGTCCGCCTCGTGCTGCTGCGTCACCGACGTGGGCGTCTCCGCCTGGGCCCGGGTCTCGTCGACGAGCCGGGCGAGCTCGCCGTCGGCCCCCCGCACCACGCGCACCACGGTCGCGCCGGCGTCCTTGGCCAGGACGTCCGGGAGCGAGTCGATGTGCCGGGTGCCGATGCCCAGCCGCTGCTCGATCTCGCGCATCGTCGGGCGGGGTCCGACCCAGAACTCGCCGAACCGGGAGTCCGCGAAGAACTCCTCGCTGTCGCGCGGCGCGAGCGGCCGGAAGAACAGGATCGCCTCGTGGCCGTCGGGCCTGGGGTCCAGCACCAGGACGCTGTCGGGCTCGGTGTCGAACCCGAGACCGGTCAGCCAGGCGAAGGCCGTGTGCGGGCGGAAGGTGTAGTCGGTGTCGTTGCTGCGCACCTTGAGGCCGCCGGCGGGGATGATGAGGCGCTCGCCCGGGAACCGGCGTGACAAGGCCGCCCGGCGGCGGGCCGCGTGCTCGGCGACCTCCGCGCGCGGGACAGGTGCCGCATCCGTACTGGCCCAGCCGGAGGCGATAAAAGCGCGGAATGCGTCGCTCGTCGGGGTGTTACGGTGGCTGGCTTTCACCTGCTCGTCGCTTGTCATGGCCGATATCCTGCCATGCGCTGCGGAGCCACGGCAAAGCTGCCGCGACCCTCGACTGTGGCCCCTGGAGCGCCCCGACGGCAGGCGTGGTCGCGGTCGTCGCCGCCGGGCGTCCGGCGCGTAAGCGGGTATCGACGTTTGGGCCCACGACACGGGCCGGGGAGTTTTACCGGAACGCCGAAATCGATCGACGTCTTGACATCCGTTGTAACATTTCAAAAGCCGCTCGATCGGCATCCGTGGCGCGCTTGTGAACGCCACCGTTTCCGCTTTGTTTGATCCGACCGTCCGATGCGGTCGCCAACTCACGGAAAGCGAAGTGTCCATGCAATTTTGTGCGTTGAGTTCTGCGGTGAAGACGGCTTTCGGCCGTGATTCGGGTGGTCGGGGCAGGCGGATCGCCGTCGCGGCCGCGCTCGGGGTGGCACTCGTGGGCGGGGCGGGCGCGGGTGCCGCGGCCGTGGCCCCCGCGCCGCCGCCGGAGCCGGCCGCGGCGCCCGTCGGCGGCCACGCCGTACGGCAGGGCACCGTCACGGTCGACGGCGCGTCCCTGCGTTACACCACCAGCGGGAGCGGCTCGCCGCTGGTGCTGCTGCACGGCTGGCCGCAGACGTCGTGGGTGTGGCACAAGGTGCTGCCCAGCCTCGCCCAGCAACACACCGTGATCACGTTCGACCTGCCCGGCCTGGGCGCCTCCACGGCCCCGGCCGGCGGCTACGACAAGGCCACCACGGCGCGCCGGATCCGGCAGGCGGTCAACCAGCTCGGCTTCACCCAGGTGGCCCTGATCGGTCACGACCTCGGCGCCATGGTCGCCTACAACTACGCCCGCGACTTCCCCACCGAGGTCACCCGGATCGGCGTCGTCGAAAGCCCACTGTCGGGGTTCGGACTGGAGAACTTCTACGGGATCAGCTGGCACTTCCTCTTCAACGCCTCACCCGCGCCCATCCCGGAACGCATCATGGACAACGAGGACGTCCCCACCTATCTGGGAATGCTCTTCGACCGCGCGCAACATCCGGAGGCGATCGACCGCAACGTCTACTACCGCGCGTATTCCGACCCGGCGAAGCGCACGGCGGGATACGAGTACTACCGGGCGTTCAAGGCCGACGCCGCCGACAACCAGGCCCACGCGCAGACGAAGCGCCTGACCATTCCCGTGATGGCCATGGGCGCCCAGTCCGTGTTCGGACCCGCCGTCGCCGCCTCCTACCAGCAGGTGGCCGATGACGTCCGTACCGTCGTGGCCCCCGACACCGGCCACTGGATCGCCGAGGAGAACCCGACGTTCTTCAGCGCCTGCGCGTTGCTCTTCTTCGGACCCTCCACCGGCACCCCGTCCAGCCCCGAACTCACCGGCTGCGCCCCCTGACCGGAGCCTCTCCCGCACGTACCGCGCCACGGCGAGGGCGACCTGCGTCGACCCGGGCCGGCGGTGGCGACGCCACCGCCCCTTCCGGTCGGCCCGGCTGCCCTCGCCGTGGCGTCGGCGTACGGCGCCGGCCCGGCCCGTGGAAATGGTGATCGCGGACGAGTGGGAGCGGCGGCGGCCGACGCCCCCGGCACGGCCGGCGGCCCGTGGGCCTAGCTGTCCTCGTAGACGAGGTCCAGCACGTCGGTGCGCCCGGACCAGCGCAGTTCGAGGTTCCAGCAACCGGCCCGCGGCAGGTCGACGATCGACGGCCCCGGGCCGCCGGCGACCTCCCGGGTCACCCGGGTTCCGGTGCCGTCCAGGGTCGCGGTGATCCGCAGAGCGTCCGGGGTGGTCGCGGCGGGGGGCGTCGCGGCGGGACGGGCGACCCAGAGGATCTTGTTGTTCGTCCCGTGCTTCCTGGACCGGCTCAGCGGGTGTCCGAACAGCACCGCGACGATCTCGCCGCGCGCGCCGAGGACGTGCGGCATCCGGGTGCTCCCGCTGAACCCGGCGTCCGCCCAGTCGGGCAGCGACCCCGTCTCGACCCGGGAACCGCAGCCGGTGGTGGCGGCGCCCGAAGCCGCGCCCGTCGACGCCGTCACGGCCGGAAAGGCGGCCTGCGGACCGGCCGAAGAGGCAGCCTGTGGGGAGGCGGCCTGCGGGGCGGGCGGCCCCGCTGTCGTACACCCCGCCAACAGGACCACTGCCCCCAGCAACACCCTGCGCGCTGAACCCATCTCACGCCTCCCGACGACCTGCTCGTGCTTTCTCACTGTCGGGACACCGGCCGGCTCCCCCGGGTTCCCGACCCGGGTCCCGTAGTGGTGGGCCCGGGTCGGCACGACCGCCCTAACCCAGCGACCTGGCGATCTCGATCGCCTCGTGCCTGGGGAGGTCGCCCTCGATGCGGTAGCTGACGTCGCCCCCCTGCCAGATCAGGGTGGCGGCGGCGAGCCGCGCGGTCTCCACCCGGACGGTGCCGGCGCGATCCACGTAGGAGACCGGGTGCGGGGCGCCGATCCAGACGGCGAAGCCGCCGTCGACCTGGACCCAGCTGGCACCCGCCGCGCTGCTCTCCTTGTCGAAGGCCAGGTCGAGACGGCCGTCGAAGGCGTCAATGCGCAGCGCTCCCCCGCGGTAGAGCAGGGTCACCACCCGGCAGAAGCCCGCGCCGTCGGGGTCGGCGACCAGCACCTGCTCGGGCGGGCCCAGCTTCGTCGGGGTGCGGACGGGGAAGCGCACCTTCCGCTGCGCCTCGGCCACGGTGGCGGGCCGCTGCGTCGGCAGTGGCGAGGCGGCGCCGGTGGGACGCGCCGGATCGGGCGTCGTGGCGACCGTGATGCCGGCGAAGCGCAGCAGCCCGGCGGCGGCGTCAGCGAGGGCGGCGCGCCCCGGCGGCAGCGCCGCCACGACCAGGACGGTGAGTGCCGCGGCGACGAGGTGGCGCCACCGGCGTCGCCTCGGCGCGGGCGCGGCGAGGCGTGCGCGTACCCGGGCGGTCACGTCGGGCGGGTCGGGCGTCTCCAGCCAGGCGGCGAGGTCGCGCAGTTCGCGTTCGAGGTCATCCACGGCGCACCTCCGCGACGTCGAGCAGGCCGCGGAGCTTCGCCAGTGCCCGGGAGGTCCGCGACTTCACCGTGCCGCGCGGCCAGCCCAGCATGGTCACGGTCTCGTCCTCGCTGAGGTCGAGGAAGAACCGGCACACGATCACCTCACGGTCCTTCACCGGCAGCGAGCGCAGGGCCCGTACCAGGGTGGCCCGTCGTTCCCCGGCGAGGACGGCCTCGACGGCGGCGTCCTCGCCGATCTCCGCGGGCGGGTTCGCCACGGCCGCGCGCAGGGCGAGCCCGTCGCGCCGGCCGCGCGACCGGTGCAGGTTGCGGGTCTCGTTGGCCACGATCGCCAGCAGCCACGACCGGAACGACGACTCTCCCCGGTAGCGGGAGATCTTGCGATGTCCCTTCACGAACGCCTCCTGGATGACGTCCTCCGCGTCCGGACCCGCGCCGAGCAGCACCGCCGTCCGGTACGCGGACGCGGTGTGCCGGGCGACCAGGAGTTCGTACGCCTCCAGGTCGCCCGCCCGGGCACGGGTGACCAGGTCTTCGTCGTTCAGGGGTACCTCCGATGGGGACACGTTGATGACACCACCGGCGCCCTGCGGGTTCCGCCGCGTCGGGGGAAAGGTGTCCGGTCGCGTCCTTCGCCGTCCCGCCGGCCACGCCGGAGTTCGGCCCGGCCTGTAGCAATCCTTCTTGACGATTAATCGATGCGTAGCTAAGTTTCAGCCATCCGGACTGAGAGGTCGTCGTCGATGAAGGCCCGACTCGTTACCGCGACCGTCCTGGTGGTCACCCTGTCGACCACCCTCGCACCGCTGCCCGTCCAGGCCTCCGCCGCGCCAGCACGCCCACCGGGCGGCGAGCACGGCTGGGTCACCTCGACACTGCGGCACATGAGCCTGGCGCAGAAGGTCGGCCAGCTCTTCGCCACCTACGTCTACGGCGCCGACGCCACCGAACCCTCGGCCGCCGACCGCGCCGCCAACCGCGCGGCGTTCGGCGTCGAGACGCCGGCCGAGGTCGTCGACGAGTTCCACCTCGGCGGCGTCTGCTACTTCTCGTGGTCGCACAACCTGGACAGCCCGCGCCAGATCGCCACCCTCTCCAACGGGTTGCAGCGGGCCGCCGTCGGCGACGGCACGAAGGGGCGGGTGCCCCTGCTCGTCTCCACCGACCAGGAGCAGGGCGTGGTGCTGCGCATGCCCGCCCCCGCCGCGCAGTTCCCCGGGTCGATGGCCCTGGGCGCCGGGCGGTCGCCCGGGGCCGCCCACGAGGCCGCGAAGATCACCGGACGAGAGCTGCGCGCGGTCGGCATCCACCAGCCGTACGCGCCGATCGCCGACGTCAACGTCGACCCCGGCAACCCGGTGATCGGCGTACGGTCCTTCGGCGCCGACCCCCACCTGGTGTCCGCGCTGACCGCCGCCCAGGTCGCCGGGTTCCAGGACGGCGCCGGCGTGACGGCGGTGGCGAAGCACTTCCCCGGCCACGGCGACACGGCCACGGACAGCCACACCGACCTGCCGGTCATCGACCACACCCGACAGGAGTGGGACCGGATCGACGCGCCGCCGTTCCGGCGGGCCATCAGCGCGGGCGTCGAATCGATCATGACGGCGCACATCGTGGTACCCGCGCTCGACCCCTCCGGCGACCCGGCCACGCTGTCGCCGACGATCCTCACCGGCGTGCTGCGCGGCGAGCTCGGTTTCCGGGGCGTCATCGTCACCGACGCGCTGAACATGGCCGCCGTGCGGCGCAAGTACGGCGACGACCGCGTGCCCGTGCTGGCGCTCAAGGCCGGCGCAGACCAGCTCCTGATGCCGCCGGACCTGCGGCTGGCCCGGGACGCGGTGCTGCGGGCCGTCGCCACCGGCGAGCTGACCGAGCGGCGCGTCGACGAGTCGGTCCGGCGCATCCTCGCCGTGAAGTACCGGCAGGGCCTCGCCCGGTCGCCGCTGGTCGACGTCGAGCAGGCCGTACGCACGGTCGGGGCACCCGAGCACCTCGCCGCCGTGGCGCGGGTCACCGACCCGACCCTCACCGCCGTCCGCAACGACACGGGGCTGCTGCCGCTGGGCCCCGGGCAGCGGTCGGTGCTGGTCACCGGCTGGAACAGCGCCGCCTTCGCGCCGGTCGAGACCGTCGCCGACGGGTTCACCGCCCGCGACGCCCGGGCCACCGCCCGGCCCGCGACCCTGCCCTCGGACCAGACGATCGCCGCGACGGCCGCGCTGGCGGCCGAGCACGACCTCACCGTCGTGCTGACCAACAAGGCGTGGGACACGACCGTCACCGATCCGCGTGGCACCCAGCGGCGTCTCGTCGCCGCGCTGCTCGACACCGGGAAGCCCGTGGTGGTGGTGGCGGTCCGGGACCCCTACGACGTCGCGTACCTGCCGGGCGTGACCACCTACCTGGCGACCTACTCGTACACGCGGGCGGCGATGGACGCCCTCGTCCGCGCCCTGCACGGCGAGTTGTCCCCCCGTGGGCGGCTTCCCGTCACGATCCCCACGGCCGAGGGCGCGGGCACCGTGCTCTACCCCTACGGCCACGGCATGAGCTGGTAGGAGGCAACCCACCATGTCGTCGCTCCGCCCACCCGCGCTCCGCCCCTTCGCGATCGGCCTGACCGCGGCCGTCCTGGGCGCGGCGCTGCCGGCCACGGCGGCCGGGGCCACGCCGCCGCCGGCCGGCTCGGCGCCGCTGGTCGTCACGCCCGCCGACATCCACTTCCGGCACGACACGCTGCGGCCCGGCCACGTCCGCCAGGTCGGTCTGCTCCCCGAGCACGTGGACCGCATGCCCGCCGACCTGGCGGCGTATCTCGAGCCGACGCCGGACCACCCCGGCCATCCCGCGTACGCGGGCGCCGTGGTCCTGGCGGCCAAGGACGGCGTGGTCGTGCAGCACGCCGCGGTGGGTGCCGCGGTGAAGTACGCCGCCGTCGGCCCGCCGCCCGGGCTGGCAGGGGTGGAACTCCCCGCCGACGAGCAGATCCCGATGCGGCCCGACACCATCTTCGACCTGGCGTCGGTGTCGAAGCTGTTCACCACCATCGTGACCATGCAGCAGGTCGAGCGGGGACGGGTGGACCTCGACGCGCCGGTCGCCCGGTACGTCCCGGAGTTCGCCGCCGGCGGCAAGGCGGCGGTCACCGTACGGATGCTGCTCACCCACACCTCGGGTCTGCCCGCCTTCGTCCCGCTGTGGAGCAGGTACCCGACGCCGGCGGAGCGGTTCGCCGCCGCGCTCGCCACGCCGCTCGCGCCCGGTGCGGAGCCCGGTACCCGGTACGTGTACTCCGACCTAGGGCTGATCGCGCTGGGCGTGCTGGTGGAACGGGTGACCGGCCGTCCGCTGGCCGCGCTCGTAAAGGACGGAGTCACCGCGCCGCTGGGCATGACCGACACCGGCTACAACCCGGGGCCGCAGCAGCGGTCGCGGATCGCCGCCACCGAGTACCAGCCGTACGCCGGACGGGGCATGGTCTGGGGTGAGGTGCACGACGAGAACGCGTGGTCGCTCGGCGGCGTCGCCGGGCACGCGGGGGTGTTCTCCACCGCGGCGGACCTGGCCGTGCTCAGCCAGTCCCTGCTCAACGGCGGCGAGTACCGGGGGCGACGCATCCTGCGCGCGGACACGGTGCGCGCGATGCTGGTCAACTACAACGCCCCGCTGGAGCAGGCCTACCCCGAGAGCGATCGCGGGCTGGGCTTCGAGCTCGACAAGCACTGGTACATGATGGGGCTCTCCTCCCCGGTGGCGTTCGGGCACACCGGCTTCACCGGGACATCGATCGTCGTCGACCCGCTCTCCCACTCGTTCGTCATCCTGCTCAGCAACCGGGTGCACCCCGATCGCGGCTGGGGCAGCAACAACGTCGCCCGGCGCGCCGTCGCGCGCGATCTCGCCGAGGCGATGCCGGTGCGACCCCGGTCCCGCGAGGCGTGGCGGGCCGACCCGCGCGACCTCGCGACGGTCACCCTCACGGCCCCGCTGCGTCGGGCGGCGCGGGGCGGCACGGCGAGCTTCCTGCTCTGGTACGACACCGAGCCCCGCTTCGACAGCGCCCGCTTCGAGGTCTCCACCGACGGCGGAGCGACGTGGGCTCCGGGACGCCTGCTGCTGCGCCACGCCGACCGGCGCTGGAGCAGTGACGGCACGGTCACCGGCCACGGCGGCCGGGTCTGGTGGCAGGTCTCGGTCGAGTTGCCCGACGGGGCGACCCACCTGCGCTTCAGCAGCACCACCGACGCCTCCAGCCAGGGTCGGGGCGTCTACGTCGACCGGATCGTGGCGGCGGACCGGGACGGGTTGCTCTTCCAGGGCGAGGGCGCCGACGCCGCCCGGCTCGTTCCCGCCGGCTGGTCGCCTGCCCGCGCCTGACCGGGCCACCGCGCGCGCCGGCCCGTGTCGCCCGTGCCACCACCGCTCGGCCGGGTGCCGCAGCGTGACAGGAGTTTCGAAAACGCCGGCGGCGCCTGCCGAGGTGTGACGATTCGCCGGACCGACCTGGGGTTTCCGGTCGCACCTGCCGGGCCTTTGTCGGTCGCCGAAACCGCGCGTCCGGAGAACACATCGCGCCGAACACGGTCAAGCCACCATGAAGGGCCACGACCCGACTCGGCCCGCCGAATGCAGTCAATTTATCGACGCCTACGCGTCACCGTTTTTAACCGAAGCGAGACGAGCCACCACTAGGGTCAGTGAACCGATTGATCGGCGTCGTGGCTGAATCTGTCCCCGGGGTGGGTGGGGAACCGGAAGGGGTGGGAATGAGGGGGGTGGCTCCGCTGGTCATCGGCATTGCCTCCTCGCCGGCCGAACGCAGGCAGCTCGCGCGTCTGCTCGGTGGGACCGAGGCGTTCCTGATCGTCTCGAGCGTCGACCAGGCGCGCACGTTCCTCGGCGTGTCCGGCACACCGGTGCTTCCGCCCGGGCCCGTCGTGACGGCCCAACGCGTCGTGACGGCCGAACCTGTCGTCACGGCCGGACCAGTGGCAGCCGGACCTGTCGTCACGGCCGAACCGGTCGTGACGGCTGGACCAGTGGCAGTCGGACCGCTCGTGACGGCCGAAACCGTCGTGACCGCCGAGCCGGTCGTGACCGCCGAACCGGTCGTGACCGCCGAGCCCGGGCTGGGCGTCGGGACAGCGCCGCCGACCGATTTGAGCGTCGACTCCGACCGACGGGTGCTGCGCTGGCTGGACCGCGAGGTCGAGTTGACCCGCCTGGAGCACGACTTCCTGCGGTGCCTGATCGGCGCGCCCGGGCAGGTCTGGACCTACGAGCGGCTGCACCTCGAGGTCTGGGGCAACGTGCACCTCGGGCGGGGCTCCGACATTCACTCGGTGGTGCGCAGGGTGCGGCACAAGCTCGCCCGGCTGGGCGCCTCGGCGTCGATCCACGCGGTCCGCGGCGTCGGCTTCCGTCTCGCGTCGGTCTGACCCGTCCGGCCTCTTCGAGGTCCTCCGACGCGGTCCGGCCCGCCTGGTCGCAACCAGGCGGGCCGGATCTGTCAACTGACGGTCGGTGTCAGCAGCGGACGGGAGACAACGCGAAGTCCTCCACCGTGGGGGTGGTGGTGTTGATCCTCGTCTGCCGGGTCTGGGGCTTCCAGTTGTCCTTGGCGACGATCATCGTCAACGGGTTGTTCCGACGGTCCATCCAGTAGGCGTACTTGCCCTCGGCGTCCGTGGAGAACGTCCAGGACATCGCCCACGAGTCGACCTGGACGGTGGCACCGGAGAGCGGCGAGCTGGCACCCTGGCAGCTCGTCCCGGTGACCGTGCCCGTCAGCTTGCCCCAGGTCGTCGGCTGCAGCACGTTCATCGTGACCGCGACCGGCTCGACCGTGTACGGGGTGTTCTCCTTGATGGCGACCGAGGCGGTGTAGGTGCCGGGCTGGTCCACGTTCGCCGTCATGCCGACGTTGACCGTGACGGCCTCGCCCGGCGCCAGGGTGGCCGCCGTCTTGTCGATCGTCATCCAGCTGACGTCGGCGGTGCTGACGGCGCACTCGTCGAACCCGGGCAGCGCCTCGCTGTCCCGCGTCGCGGTGAAGCCGCCGGAGGAACCGCCGACCTTGTAGAAGCCGCACGCCGCGCCGCCGCGGTACCGCGCCGTGTTGGCGTTCGGCAGGCTCGACCACGAGGAGGTGGCCGGGTCGTAGGCGAAGCCCACGTTGGTGATGGCGCCACCCTGCGAGCCGCCGACGACCAGGAACTTCCCGTTGGCCACGGCGAACGAGCTGGCCCAGTTGTCGGCCGGCGCGTCGGCGATGGCCGTCCAGGTGTTGGCGCCCGGGTCGAAGGCGTAGCTCGCCTTCTGCGCCACGGAGCCGTCGTTGCCTCCGGTGCAGTAGACGATGCCGTCGATCCCGCCGCAGGAGAGGAAGGCCACCGACTTCGGGTAGTCCGCCAGGGTCTCCCAGCTGTCACTGGCCGGGTCGTACCGCACGACGTCGTTCGACATCGGCGTGCAGGACGCCGTGGTGCAGCCACCGATGGCGTACAGCTTGCCGCCCGCGACCGCCTGGCCGGCGGCGGAGCGCGGCGCCGGGTTGTCGGCCTTCTCCGTCCAGGTGTTGGCCGCCGGGTCGTACGACCAGGTGGTGCCGTCCGGGCCGGCCGCCGCCCAGCCGCCGGTCGCGATGATCTTGCCGTCCAGGACGCCCACCGTCATGGCGGTACGCGCGCCGGGCAGATCGGCGATCGCGGTCCAGGTCTGCGCGACCGGGTCGTAGGCGTAGTTCTTCGCCGAGGACGCCGAGCCGGTGCCGCCAGCGATGGAGTACACCTTGCCGCCCAGGTTGACCACCCGGTTGTCCATCACCACGGCCGGGTAGTTGGCGATGTCGGTCCAGGGCGCGGCCTGCGGGCCGGCCTCGGGCGACGCCGCCGCCGTCGACTTGCCGGACGTCTTCGCCGCGAACGAGGTCGGGACCTCGAGCCGCTGCACCGGCGCGCCCTGGGAGCCGAGCACCTCCTGCTTGCTCATCCGGGACCCGTCGGCCCGCAGCAGCTCGAACCCGCCGGCGCGCTCACTGAACTCGACGGAGACCGGGGCCCCGCCGGTGTTCGTCACCGTGAACGCCTTGGTGACCTTGCCGCTGGGCATCCGAGCAGTGCCGGTGACCTGGGCCGGCTTGACCGACAGGCGGCCGGCCGCGAGCTGGAAGTTCGCCGCCGTGGCCCAGTCGGCCTGGACGTCGACCTGCTTGCTCTGGCTGACGTAGTTGCCGGCCCGGGCGGTGAACTTGTGGGTGTCCGTCAGCGTCGAGAACAGCCAGTAGAAGCCGTCCGCCAGCCCCGGGTCGTCCGGGGTCGCCACGGTGGTGGCCTTCTCCGCCGGCCGGTCGTCGCTGGTGACGGTGGCGCCGTTGACGTAGCCGTTGTCGTTCTTGTCGCGGACGTGGCCGAGCACCAGGCCGCCGTCGACCGGCGTACAGGTGAGCTGGCTGCCGATCAGGACGTTGTCGATCGACCACCACCACTCGTACGAGGCGTCGTAGTAGCGGAACCGGACCCGCGCCTGGGCCTGGCCCGCCGCCTGCGGGATGGCGACCTCGGTCACCTTCGGGCCGCGGACGTCGGCCGCCTGCCGGAGCACGTTGGTCCACGTGGTCCCGCCGTCGAGGCTGAGGTCGACGTCGGCGCGGTCGCTGCCCAGCCAGTTGTAGTCCTGGTTGAACCGGATGACCGGTGCGGTGACGCCGGTCAGGTCGACGACCGGGCTGACGAGCGAGGTGTCCTGCTTCCCGCCCGAGCCGTACTCGTCGCTGTCGACGATCGCGAAGTTGCCGGTGCCGCCGGTCAGGTTGCCCCGGGCGCCGTCGTCCGTGAACTTCCAGACCTGGCCGCTGGCGGCGTGGTCCACGACGGACCAGCCGGCCGGCACGGTGCTGCCGTCGAAGGTCTCGTACTCGCCGTCGGAGCCGAAGCGGTAGCCGGGTGCGGTCGTGCAGGCGTTGGTCTGCACCGGCACCGCCACGTTGGCCGTGGCGTTACCCGTGCCGACCACGACCTGCTTGGTCACCGTCTGGTAGCCCGGGTACTGCGACTCAACCTTCAGGTCGTAGGTGGCACCGGCCGGCAGCTTGAGGCTGTAGCGGCCGTTGACGGGGGTGGTGTAGTCGGACACGCCCGACGGACCCTGCACGGTCACCTTGGCGTAGAGCGGCCAGCCGTGCCCGGAGCCGTCGGTGACGGTTCCGCTGACGGTGACGCTCGGCACCGCCGTCAGCGCCACGTCGACGGTCGTGGTCGCGTTGCGGGCGACCGTGGCCGGCGTGGTCTTCGCCTGGTAGCCGAACGCCGCCACGGCGACCTGGTAGTCGCCGGCCGGAAGCAGGGACGAGTACGTCCCGTCGGCCCCGGTGGTCAGCTCGCGGTCCGCCGCGCCCGTCAGGGTCACCGTGGCGCCGGCGATCGGGGCGCCGGTGGTCGCGTCCGTGACCTTGCCGGCCAGGGTGCCGGTGTCGCCGATCGGGGCGGCGCTGAGCAGCGCGAGCGCGTCCAGGCGGCCCTCGCCGAACACGTTGTTGTCGTCGGTGGTGCCACCGCACTGGGTGTCGGCCTTGTCGGTCGCCGAGTTGTCCAGCAGCGCGCGGGTGGCGTTGACGTCGCCGACGAGCGCCGGTGCGGCGGACCACAGCAGCGCGATCGCGCCCGCGAGGTGCGGGGCGGCCATCGAGGTGCCGTTGTAGCTGGCGTAGCCACCGCCCGGAATGCTCGACCGGACGTTCACCCCGGGCGCCGCGATGTTGGGCTTGATCTCGCCGTTCTGGCCGGCGCCGCGGGAGGAGAAGCTGGCGATGTTGTTGTTGACGTCGTAGGCGCCGGCGGAGTAGTTGCTGACCAGGCTGCCCGGCGAGCCGCTGGTCTGGCAGGCCGATCCGCTGTTGCCGTTGGACCAGACGCCGAAGATGCCCGACGCGGTCCAGGCCAGCGTCACGTCCTCCATGAACGGGTCGTTGGAGGGCAGCGTGGTTCCCCACGAGTTGTTGATGATGTTCGGGCGCTTGCTCGCGTCCGGGTTCTGGCCGGTGAGGTCCGTCGGCTCGAGCATCCACTGGCCGGAGGTGACCAGCGCGGCGTCGCTCGGGCAGCAGCCGTTGGCCGCGATCCACTTCACGTCGGGTGCGACGCCGATCTGGTTCGCACCGGCGGAGCCGGCCATCGTGCCCATCGTGTGCGTGCCGTGGCCGTTGGTGTCACAGGGCGCGGCGCAGGAGCCGGTGGCGCGGTACCAGTTGTAGTTGTGGTCGAACGTGCCGTCGCCGTTGTTGCCCCGGTAGGAGTTCACCAGCGCGGGGTGGTCGAACTGGACCCCGGTGTCGATGTTCGCCACCGTGATGCCGGCGCCCTTGGCACCGTACTGGGACCAGACGTCGTCGGCGTTGATGTTCGCGATGCCCCACTCGAGGGCGTTCACCGTCTTCTCGTCGGTGCCCTCGGAGACCTCGGGCACCTTGTAGGCGACCGGGGCGTACAGGCCCTCGACCTCGGCGTGCGCGGCGAAGCTCTGCGCCATCGTCAGGGAGCCGCCGCTGACCTTGATCGCGTTGGTCGCCCAGAAGGTCTCGTACTTCGTGCCCGTACCGTCGAGCTCTGCCCGGATCTTGGACTGGCTGCCGGCGGCGGTCTTCTTCAGGGCGTCGGCGACGGCGGTACCGCGCTTGGCCCAGTCCTTGATGGCGGCGGCCTGGCTGAGGTCCGCCTTGTCCTTGAAGCGGATCCAGAAGTCGCCCTCCGTCTTGCCCTGGAGTGCCTTCGTGAGCTCCGGCCGGATCTTGTCGGACGGGGAGGCTTGTGCGCCTGACCCTGTCGCGGCCAGGCTTGTCGCGGCGAGGATCATCGCCGCACCGGCGCTGACCAGTGATCTGGCCCAGCGCCTGGTGGGTGGACGTGTGAACATTCGGTGGTGCCTCCTCCAGAACGACCCAGAGTGGAACGAGCCATGGTGGAGGGCGCAGGGGCTCGTCTCCGTTCGGATGAGCGGGATCCGACCCCTCCATGCCCCCCAAGGAACCGCGCGGGTCACGCCGGCTGCCCGTCTGGACACTATGATCGACAAGAATGGGCGATCAAGAACTTGCCGTAAGCAATTTGTCACTAGCCGTTGGCCGGCAAATGGGGAGCTTGCCAATGATTGTCACGGTCATGACGAAGATGGGCAGAGGTTGCCCGTAGTTTCCGGGTGGGTGCTGTGGGGGCACGCGACGAAAGCACTGCGTCGGGCGGACCAGATCCGGCCGACGAACCATTTCCGCTGGTGATCGCGGTGACGCCGTCGGCGGCCGAGCGGATACGACTCGCGGAACGACTCGACGGGGTCGCGCCGCTGCTGCTGGTCGCCGACCTCGACGAGTTGCGCCGGCTGATCGCGGCGGCGCCGGGGCCCGCCCCGGCGGCGTCCGCGCGCCCGCCGACCGCCGACGACGACGCACTGCTGATCGACTCGGCCCGGTCGACGGCCCGCAGCCGGGGCCGCGAGATCGGCCTGACGCGCCTCGAGCACGACCTGCTGGCCTGCCTGACCACCGAGCCGATCCGGGTGTGGAGCTACGCCGAGCTGCACCGCTCGGTCTGGCGTGACGAGGGACGGGAACGCAGGGCGGACGTGCAGTCCCTGGTGAAGCGGCTGCGTCGCAAGCTCCACGAACTCGGCACCGGGGTGGCCATCGACGCGGTGCGCGGCGTCGGGTTCCGGCTGACCGACCATCAGCAGCCGAAGGTCAGCGGTTCAGGATGACTGCCTGACTTGGGCAGCCCGGGTCCGGCCCCGCGCGACCGGCGGGCCGAACCCGACCGGGACGCCGGGGGAATACAGCACGCTCACCGGCGCCCCGGCGGGCGGCGGCAGCCCGGCGGCGGCGACCAGCTCGTCGTCCAGGTGCAACAGCTCCGCCCGGTGCAGCGGCCAGCGGGGATGCCAGTTCGGCAGGTGCAGCGTCCGCCCGTACGCCCGGGTGTGCAGCCCCCAGCGGGCGGTGACGAAGTGCTCCAGCGGGGTCGGCTCGGCGACCGGCTCCCCCACCCGCACCACCATGCGGCTCGTCGCGCCCACCGGGCCGGGCCAGCGGCGCCGGCACCGGTAGGTGCGGCGGTCGCCGTCCCGGACCAACCGCATCGCCGACCACATGTACGGCAGCCCCAGGGTCACCCGGGCGACCAGCACCGGGACCAGCCGCGACGCGTCGAGCGAACGGAACACCACCGCGCGCCGGCCGGTGTCGTCCACCGAGTAGAGCCGGACGTTGGTCTCCCAGAAGCTGCCGAAGTACGGGATCCCCGGCCCTCGGCCGAGGCCCAGCCCCACCATCCGGAAGCCGATCAGACCCACGTAGCTGACCCCGTCGAGGGTGTCGGGGCGGGTTCCCTCGGGCAGCAGCGGCGCGACGAGTTCCGGCGCGACCGCCCAGTGCAGAAAGGTCAGGTCCTCCCAGCGCTGCCGCAGGATCCCGCACCGGAACGCCTGCTCGGGCGCGGCGTCGACCGGCTCGATGTGCACGTACCCCATCCTGCCCCGCCCGGGCGGGTGACGTCACCCCGGGGCAGCGCCCGGTCCGCCGCCCCGGGGCCGTCGCCGGCGACCCGCGCCGACGCGCGGCCGGTCAACGATGAACGGCGGCCTCCGCGCCCTCGCGCCCCCTGGGGAGGACCGGATCGGGCGCGCTCCAGGACCGCCACAGGCGGCTGTACCCGCCCCCGGCCGCCAGCAACTGCTCGTGCGTGCCGTGCTCGACGACGCGCCCGTGCTCCAGGACGACGACGCGGTCCGCGGTGGCCGCCTGGCTGAGGCGGTGGGCGACGATCAGCGTGGTACGGCCCTCGGTGGCCGCCGTGGCGGCGCGGTCGAGGTCACGCGCGCCCGCGCTGCCGGCCTCCGCGGTGGCCTCGTCGAGGACCGCGACGGCGGGGTCGGCGAGGACGAGGCGCGCCAGGGCGAGCTGCTGGGCCTGGGCGGCGGTGACGTGCCGCCCGCCCTCCCCCACGCACGTGTCGAGACCCTCGGGCAGGGTACGCAGCCAGTCGGCGACGCCCACGAGCTCGAGCGCGGCGGTGATCTCGGCGTCGGTGGCGTCCGGGTCGGCGAGGCGCAGGTCGTCGCCGAGCGTCCCGGCGAAGACGTGCACCTCCTGGCTGATCAGCGCGATCTCGCGCCGGACGCGGTGCTCGTCCAGGTCGGTCAGCGGCACGCCGCGCAAGCGGACCGAGCCGCGGGTGGGCGCGATGATTCCGGCGGCGACACCGGCGAGCGTGCTCTTGCCCGCGCCGCTCGCGCCGACGAGGGCGACGCGTTCCCCCGGTGCGAGACGGAGGGCGACGTCCCGCAGCACGACGGGTCCGTCGTCGTAGCAGTGCCGGTCGACGACCACCTCCAGCGCCGCGGGTTCGAGCGCGCCCGGCCCTGCCGTCCCGGGCCGTTGCGCACGGGCGGGCCCGGAACCGTCGGGCCCAGCGGTGTCGGGCAGCGCGGTGACGCCCACGAGCCGGGCGAGGCTCGCCCCGGCCTGGAGCACGGAGTCGGACTGGAGCAGCAGCAGGCCGATCGGGTTGAAGAGGCGGTGGAAGTAGAGGGCGGCGGTGGTCGCCGCCCCCACGGTCGCCAGGTCGTCGCGGACCAGCAGGAAACCGGCGAGCAGTACGGCGGCGAGCCCCACGAACTCGGACCGGTTGATCCGCAGCCCGAACCGGGTGTGCAGGCCGAAGATCTCCAACGACAGGTCGCGGGCCGTGGCGGAACGATCGGCGATCCGACCGACGTGTGCGTCCTCCATCCGGTACGCGCGCACCGTCGCCGCGCCGCGCAGCGCCCCCGCCATGGCCTGTGCCCGCTCGCCGGTCGCCACCCGCTCGCGCGCGTAGTACGGAACGGACCGCCTCAGGTACCAGTACAGCGCCACCGCGTAGGCGGGGGCGGCGGCCAGCCCGGCGAGGCCGAGCCGCCAGTCAAGGGCGAAGAGCCCCGCCGCGGTCAGCACGATGGACAGCAGCGCGCCGAGGAAGGCGGGTCCGCTGGTGGCGATCACGTTCGTCACCACGGCCACGTCGTCGCCGGCGCGGGCCACCAGGTCCCCGGTCCCGGCCCGCTCCAGCGTGGCCGACGGCAGGTGCAGGGCACGGTCGAGGACCCGCTCCCGCAGCCGCGCCAGCACGGTCTCGCCGAGGCGTGCGGTGAGCGCGGCGCCGATCGCGGTGAGGACGCCGGCGAGCACCGCGGCGCCCGCGATCACCCCCGCCCAGGCCACCATCCGGGGCGTGTCGGACCCGGCGATGACGTCGTCGACGAGGCGGCCGAGCACCCAGGGGGCGACCAGCCCGGTCGCCGCCGCGGCGACCAGCAACGTGCCGGCGGCGGCGCTGAGCCCGGGCAGCCGGGCGAACTCGACCCGGAGGGCGGCCCAGGTCTGCCGCGCGGTGGCCGTGGGCAGCAGCCGCCTGGTCCGCACGCCGGGCGTGCTCGACTCGTCGGTCATCGCAGGACCTCCTCCCGGTAGCGGGCGTCGCTGGCGAGCAGGTGCTCGTGCGGGCCCTCGGCGACGACCCGCCCGCGGTCGAGCACGACCACCCGGTGCGTGCTGCGCAGCAGGACCGGGCTGTTGGTGATCAGCACCGTGCCGCGGGCCGCCGCCGCGCGGGCCGAGGTCAGCCCCTCGGCGAGCAGCGCCTCGGTCACCGCGTCGACCGCCGTGGTGGGGTTGTGCAGCACCAGCACCGGTGGGTCGGCGACGAGCGCCCTGGCCAGCCCGATCCGCTGCCGCTGCCCGCCGGAGAGGTTGGCGCCCCGCTCGGTGAGCAGCCGGTCGAGGCCGTGCGGGTGCGCGGCGAGCACGTCCTCGGCCGCCGCGGCGCGTACGGCAGCGCACAGGACCGCCTCGTCGGCGTCGGTGCCGGCGGCGAGGTTGGCGCGCAGCGTCCCCTCGAACAACGCCACGTCGTGCTGCTCGACCAGGAGGATGCCGCGTACGGCGTCGACGTGCAGGTCCTCGGCGGGCACGCCGTCGACGTACAGCGTGCCCCGGTAGTCCTCCCGGGGCACGCGGCCGGACAGCAGCGTCACCAGCGCCTCGGCCTCGCTCGGGTCGTGGGCGAGCACACCCAGGACCTCACCGGCGCCGACGCGCAGGCACAGCCCGTCGAGTCCGGCGTAGCCGATCGCGTCGAGGGTGAGCCGCGCCGGGTCCGGGGCGGGTGGCCCGGCGGTACCCGGCCGGGTGAGCGGCTCGGCGCCGAGCACCCGGGCGACCCGTCCGGCGCTGGCGCGGGCCATGGCGAACAGCTGCACGGACCAGCCCAGCGTCTGCACGGGCTCGGCGACGAACTGGGCCAGCCCGACGACGGCGACGAGTTCGCCGACGGTGAGTCGGCCCTGGATCGCGAGCCAGCCGGCGACCCCGGCGACCGCCGCGAGGAAGAGGCCGTTGACCGTGGTGGTGAGCCCGAGGTGCAGGCCCTTGGTGGTGGCGGCGCGCAGGGTGACGTCGAGGGCGTGGCGGCTGGCGGCCGCGTACCGGCGGGCGGCGTGGTCCTGCGCGCCGATGCCGCGCAGCACGCGCAGGCCGGTGACGAGGTCGACGGCGAGCGAGGTCGTGGCGGCGAGGGCCTCCTGCTGCGCGGCGCTGCGCCGGCTGAGCAGCGGCGCCATCCGTTGCAGGGCGACGACCACCAGCGGCACGCCGACGAGCACACCCAGCCCGAGGGGGACGTCGACGACGAGCAGCGCGACGGCGGAGACCGCGATGGCGGTGAGCGCGGCGGCGCAGAGCCCCGCGACCCGTACGACGAGCGCGGTCAACTCGGCGTCGGAGGCGGTGACGGACAGCAGCTCGCCGTCGCGCATGCCCGAGCGGTTCCCGCGCGGGTCGAGGGCGCTGCTGGCGATCTCGACGCGCAGCAGGTGGGCCTCCTGCTCCAGGGCGGCGTACCCCAGGCGGGCGCCGGTGCGGTAGGCGAAGGCGAGGACGGTGAAGAGGACGGCGAGACCGGCGAGGGAGAGCAGCAGCGCCCGTACGTCCCCGGTGGCGACCGCGCGGTCGATGATCACGCCGATGGCGACCGGGACCAAGGCCTCGGTGGCCTGGTGGGTGCAGAGCAGTGCGGTGCCGGCCACCACGCGGCCGCGCTGGCGGCGCAGGGCGCGGCGCAGGACCGTCCCGCCGCTGATCTTCTCGGCTGCCACGGGCGTCAGGCCCCGACGAGCGCGAACGACGATGTGTGCACGAGCTACGCCCTCCCAGCGATCGAGGGCCAGGTTAGCCTCACCTAATGGCTCCGGTGAACGGGGGCTCGGCGACCGTCAGGCGCGCCGGGGCCCGGGCTGGTCGCCACGTGATGGCGGCCGATCGGCAGCATCAGCGGCTTCTGCGACGTCGGATCGACGATCACCTGGCTTTCGAGGCCGAACACCGCGCGGACGCACTCCTGCGTCAGGACCCGCGCCGGCTCCCCCTAGGCGTTGGCCGGGTCCTCCCCGGCTGCGGGCCGGTAGCAGTCAGTCGCCAGGATCAGGGCGACGCGGTCCCGGCTCGCGGTGGTCGTGAGGCTGATCGTGATCCCGGTGTCGGGGTCGCGCATCGACACGGCGCCCCGGGTACCGTCGGCGAAGGTGCGGTCCTCGGTGATCTCGTAGCCCTGCTGCCGCCACATGTCCCGGATGCGCCGCAGCGTGGTGATCTGGTCGGCGGGCGGGACCGGGAGTCCGGCGAAGCCGCTCAACGTCCACCGTCCGTCGTCGGCGATCTCGCCCCGCTGGCCCTGGCAGGGCGAGGTGTTGGTCCGCCAGGCGTCGAGCGCGACGCCGGCGGTGGTGGCGACGGCCTGGGCGCGAGCCTCGGCCAGGGTGCTCACCTCGGCGGCTGCCTTGGTCTGCAACGAATCGTCCTTTCCTGACGACGAGCCGGGTTCCCCGCCCGCGCAGGCGGTGGCGGGCACCAGCACGGCCGTCACCGCCACGGCGCGCCACCGGGGCGTGCGGTGACGCGGGGTCATGGGGCTGTGCCGTGGTCGAGGGCGGCTGCCTCGTAGTCGCCGACGATGACGGCCGCCTGGGAGCGCAGCATCTGACTGTTCTGCGCCCAGTATCCGCTGTGGCCGGAGGTGTCGACGTGCAGGACGTTGCCGCCGAACTCCGGGTCGTGCGGGGCGGGGCCGTGGATGCCGACGAGGCCGTCGACCATCCATTCCCCGACGACGGGCACGCGGTCGAGCCAGCCGATCGTCTCCTCCGGTCGCGCGACGACGGTGTCGTCGGCCGCGGCACCGGCCCACACGTGTCTCGGGTCGATGTTGAACTCGCCGGCGTTCTCGACGCGCATGCCGGGACTGCCGACGGCGATCATGTCGTCGACGGCGAGGCCGTCGCCGTTGCTGGCGGCCTCGCCGAGGACTGTCGACCCGTAGCTGTGACCGATGGCCGTGAGGTGGGACGGGCCGTCGTCGTGGGAGGCGCGGAGCCCGTCGACGAAGCCGTCGAGCGCGCGGGCGCCGGCCTCGGACCTGGCTCCGAACACGGCGCTGACGATGTCGAGGTCCAGCGACGGGGTGTCGTAGCCGAGCCAGGCCACGACGGAGACGTCGCTGCCGGCGGGAGCAAGCTCGACCGAGGCCTCCCGCAGGTCGTTGGCCCGACCGATCAGGCCGCGGATGTCGTCGAGCTCGGTGCCGACGCCGGGCACGAGGACCGCCGTGTGGGCGGCGGTGTCCGGGTTGCCGATCGCGACCGCCGCCTTCCCGTCACCCGCCGGATCGACCGAGAGCAGGTAGAGCCGTTCGTGCGGAGCCGCGTTCTCCGTGCCTTCCAGTTTGTCCAGCAGCATGAGCGCGGCGGCGTGCTGCGGGTCGTCCCGATCGCGGTGCCGGCCCACGTCGTCACCGACGAACGTACGCAGCGCCAGTTGGTTCGCCGCGTCGCGGTCCGTGGCGGGCAGCCCGTCGAGTGCGCCGATCCGCTCCGGGTAGGCGGTGAGGTAGACCTGCCGCTCGTCGTCGGACAGACCGCTCCACCAGGCGTGCACGTCGGCGGGGCTGCTGCCCGGCGCCGGGATGCTGTCCTCGCTGAGCTGGAGCGCCGCGGCGGCGGCGAGGGCGCCGTCGTTGGCCCTGTCGTACTCCCAGGCGAACTGCCCCGGCGCGCCGGGCTTCAGCTGGCTCAGGGCGCGGGCGATCCGGCTGTCGGCCTCGGTGGCCTCGGCGACGATCCGCGTGATGAGGTCGGTGTGGATCGCGGCGTTCCGGACATGTCGACGGTGCAGCGTCTCCGCGTCCGGGTCGTGCCTGTCCCCTGCCGCCATCGCCGGCGCGGACACCCGCCCGGCCTCGTCCACGGTCAGTCCGAGGGATCGGGCGGCGCCGACGGCCGACTCCAACCGCCGCTGCAGGTCGCCGAACTCCTCCGCCGCTTCCCGCAACACGCTCGCGGCGGTCCGCGTCTGCAGGCTCGCGACCTCGAACTCGTCGTCGAGCTCGCTGAGCCGGCCCATCGCGGCGCTGGCGGCCGGCCCCTGCCAGCCCGAGGAGCGCAGCGGCCCGGTCAGCTCGGCCCCACACCGCGCCTCCAGCTCCGCGCAGGCCCGCGACAGATCCGTCCAGGCCTGCGCGGCGTCCCGCAGCGGGGCGACGCGCGCCTCGCGCAGGTCCGCGTACGTCACCACCGTGCGGTCACCGCCCGGGGATGTCGAAACGGGCGGCGCTGGCCTCGTCGCTGTAGCGGTAGTCCATCGCGCAGCCCTGCAGGGCGTCGCCGACCTGGGACAGATAACGTTCCAACCCGGCCAGGTCGTCCGACCACGACCAGCGCAGCTGCTCCAGCGCCACCCGGGTCTGCCAGCCGGGCAGACCGGAGACCGCGGCCCGCGTCTCGTCTCCGACGTCGGACACACCGCGCCGCAGGTCGTCCCGCAGGTCGTCGCACACCCGCGACGCCTTCTCCAGCAACTCCGGCTCGACGTGAAGTTCGATCACTGACTGGCCTCCCGCGAAGATCGATGCGAGCCTACCTAACCGCCCTACGCACCGCGCGGATCGGTCGACTCAGCCGGTGCCCAGCCCGGCCAGCACGTCGCCGGCGCGCAGCACCGTCCACGGGTGGCCGGGCGTGCCGGTCACCGTCACCACCGTCGAGCCCGGCGCGACCGGGGCGGGCGCGGGGACCAGCCGGTCGAGGGCGTCGGGGTCGACGGCGCCGGCCAGGACCGTGCGGCCGGCCAGGTCGGGCGGCACGCGGATCCCGCCGGTGTCCACCGACGCCGCCGCGCGGACGGCGGCCACGTCGGCCGGTACCTCGGTGTAGGTGCGGTCCGCGTGGCCGACCAGGATCCGGTCGGCGCGCCCGACCGCGTGCCACGCCAGCAGGTCGAGGACCGTGGCGTGGTGGCCGCCCAGGAAGTGCTCCCACTGGTCGGCGGCCGCTCGGGCGAGCTGGTCACCGTGGCGGTCGACACTGTGGCCGTAGCCACGGCCGGTCAGGGTCAGGTCGGTCCAGAGCAACCGTCGGGAACGCAGATCCACGACCATCGGCAGCAGCATCCGGGCGTTGCCGCGCAGGTCGAACCGCTGCGCGACCCGGGCCCCGTCGAACTGCTCGCCCCTGGTGAGGGGCAGCATGACGCCGGCGAGCGCCTCCGTGAGGGCCTCGAACGGCACGGCGTTGTAGCTGAGGACGGTCGGCACCGCGTAGTGCACGCCGCGCTCGGCGAGACGGGCCAGGTGGAGGTCGAGGAACTCGGTGGCCCCGAGCGGAGCCGGGGCGGAGGTGAGGTCGCCGGAGTGGATCGCGCCGTCGCCGGCGAAACGCAACCGGGTGAAGTCGCAGTGGCCCACCCGCCGCCAGTCCCGGTCGAAGAACACACAGGACAGGTCGAGGTCGACCCGCGTGGCGCCCGGGTCCTCCCAGTGCAGGAAGAACCGCAACACCTGCGCGCCGGGCAGCGCCCGCACACTGCCCCGGGGCCACCCCGCCAGCTGCGCCGAGGCGGCCCGCTCCCGCGTCGGCGCGGGCACCTCGGCCAGGGCGGCGTCGAGGACGGCCACGTCGAACCGGCCGAGCCGGGCGGCGCGGACGGTCAACTCGGCGTCGACCAGTTCGCGTACCGCGGTGATCGCCGGCGCGGGCACCGGCGGGCGGCGCTCGGGCTCGGTCCAGGTGGTCACGACGCTGCCGCGGGGATGGAACACCCGCCGGGGCATACCGGGACCGGGACGGCCACCGACGATCCCGGACTCCTCGACGGTCCCGGACTCATCGACGGTGCCGTCTCCGGGCGGCGCCTCGGCGGGAGGGGCTGCCTCGCCGCCCGGCCGGAGCGCCCCCCGCAGGAAGCCGGGGCCGACACCGCGCACGCCCCGCGCGACGGCGCGCAGGACGTCGCCCAGGCCGACGGTGAGCGCCGGTGCGGCACCGGTCTGCTCCGAGCTGCGGGCCCGCGCCGCCGCCCGCGCCCGGGCGGTGGCCGCCAGCTCGGCGGCCGTCGCCCGTACCGTCCGGTCGCGGCCGGTCAGCTGAGCCGCCGCCGCGGCGAGCACACCTGGTGCCACCCGGGCCACGGTCCGGCGCATGGCTGTCTCGACGGCCGCGTACGCCGCCGGATCGTCCCCGGCGACCCGCAGCAGGTGGTCGAGCCGGCGCCACATCTCGCCCGGACGTTCGGTGAGCAGGCGGGCGGCCTCCGCCGCGTCGTCGCCGGTCAGTGCCTCCTCCACCAGGGACGCGTGGGTCCGCACGCGGACCGTGACCGTGCCGTCGGGGTGCCCGGTCGGCACGAGCCGCCGGGGCTCGCGGGCGCAGGCCGCCACGATGGCCGCGCCCAGGACACCGGTGCGGGCCGCGCGGGTGCCGCGCAGCGCGGCGAAGGCGACGGCCGCCGCCGGGTGCGCGGCCACGTTCTCGTACGGGTGCAGCCGCTCGCCGAGGCGCTTCCAGACGGTCGGATGCCGCCGCAGATCCTCGGCCGCGCCCGCGGCACCGCAGGCGTCGAGATGTGCGAGAGCCGCGCGCCGCAGCGGCCGGGGCAGGGCCCGCACCCGGGTGACCGGCACGACGACGGCGGGCTCGTGGGCCGGACGCCAGGCCACGCCCGGAGCCGTGGACTCGTCGTCGCGCCGCGGCAGGACCAGCCCCGGGTCCCCACCCGAGTACGCCCACAGGGTCCGCGCCACGTCCGTCGCGGTCGACCACCGCCGCCGGGCCGCGGCGACCACGTCGCGGTAGCCGGGGGTGCCCGTCGCGGCGTGCAGCGCCCGGGCGACGACCAGCGCGAGGGTCTCCCGCGCGGGCACCACCTCGGGCAGCCAGTCGAGGCGGCCCGGCGCGGTGGCGTCCACCAGCACCCCGAGGTCGGCCCGGTCGGACTCGCTCAGCGCGGCGGGCCGGGCGACCAGCTCGTCCCGGAGCCGGACCGCGGCGCCGACCGGGTCGGCCTCGAGCCCGGCGAGGCGCATCGGTGCGGCCGGGACGGGGTGCTCGCCGGCGTCCCCGGCCGACGCACCGGCTCGCCGCAGCGGGCGTCGCGTCGGGGCCGAGGGCGCGACGATGGGAAGGTAGGTGTCGTCCGCCGCCAGCCGGCGCCCGCAGATCGGGCACGCGGTGATCTGCTCCGGCGGGAAGCACGCCGGGCAGACGGGATGGCCGCACGGATCCAGCGGCGCGCCACCGTCCTCGCGGCCGCACAGCACGCAGGGCGCGCCGGGCACGGCGAACAGGTGGGTCAGCAGCCGCCGTACGTAGACCGCCTCGACGTCGCGCGGGGTGTCGGGGAACGAACGGTAGAGCGGCAGCATCGGGCGGTCCGCGCCGACCATCTCGTCGATGGTCGCCAGCAGCCAGTCGGCCCACCGGACCCGCACCACCGCCGGCAGCCGGGCCGCCGCCGCGCGCAGGTCCTCCCGGAGCAGCCAGCCACGACCGGCCAGATCGGCCTCGAGCGCGGCCACCCAGGCGACACCGTCCGCAGGGGCGGCGCCCGTGCCCACCACCGCGACCCGGCCGGTGCGTCGCAGCAGCACCACAGCCAGCGGATCCATGCTCGCGCCTCCCGTGCGAAGCGGTGGGCGGAGAGTCGCGACGCTAGTTGCCAGGACAGGGTGAGAAGGAAGCACCGCGGGGAGCCGCCCACCGCGGGGAGGATCATACGGGCAGCCACGGCCAACCTCACCCCGATTCCCGGTCAGCACACGCCCGTCTGGCTCGCCAGGGACAACGCCCGCCGGACGGATCGGATTACCCTCGCCGGTATGAGCCGACGCACCGATCCGGTTCTGCGTCCCCTGTGGCGCGATCGCGACTTCGGCGCCTACTGGGCTGCGCAGTCGCTCTCCGCCGCCGGCGACTCGTTCGCCTACATCGCGGTGCCGCTGCTCGTGCTCCACGCGACCGGGTCGGTCGCCCAGATGGGCCTGCTCACGGCCGCGGCCGGTGCCGCGTCTGTCGGCGCGGGGATCTTCGGCGGCGTCCTGGTCGACCGGTACGACAGACGGAAACTGATGATCACCGCCGACCTGGTCCGGCTGGTGCTCTACGGCCTCATCCCCCTGGCCTGGCTCGGTGGTCCGCAGGTCTGGCTGCTCTTCGTCGTGCTGCCGATCTGCGAGGCCGCGGGCATGGTGTTCCAGGTCGCCGCGGTGACGGCGGTGCGCAACCTCGTCGACCGGCCCAGGATCACCGAGGCCAACGGTCGCCTTCAGGCGGCGTACGCGGCGGCGGCCGTGCTCGGGCCGCTGCTCGCCGGCGTGGTGTCGGCCCGCTTCGGCGCCACGGCGGCCATCGCCATCAACGCGGCCAGCTTCGCCCTGTCGGCCTTCGGCCTCTGGCTGGTGCGGCTGCGGCGGCCCGACGAGGGTGAGCGGGCCGGCGGCGCGGCGGCGCGCGGGGGCCGGCTGGCCGAGTTCCTCGCCGGCGCGCGGTTCCTCTGGCGGCAGCCCGTGCTCCGGTCGCTGACCGTCCTGCTGTCGGTCTTCATCTTCCTGACGTACGGCTTCACCGACGTCCTCGTCTACCACGTCAAGCACGACCTCGGCGGCTCCGACGGCACGGTCGGCACGGTGCTGGGGTTGGCGGCCCTGGGCACGGTCGTCGGGGCGCTGCTGGTGGCGCCGCTGCGCCGCAGGCGTGGCTTCGGCATCACCTGGATCGGCGCGCACGCGGTGTGCGGTCTCGCCATCGTGGGCATCGGCGTCGTCGGGAGCGTACGGGGCGTCACCGTGCTGACCGCGGTCTACCTGTGCGGCGTCAGCGTGGGCGGGATCTGCTCGATGTCGCTGCGCCAGGAGATCACGCCGGACCACCTGCTCGGGCGGGTCACCTCGGCGTTCTGGAGCACGCACTACGCGCTCGGTCCGGCCGGCGCCGCCGTGCTGACCTGGGCGGCGGGCCGCTACGGCGTCACCGCGGTCACTGTCCTCGCGGGATCGGGGTGCCTCCTGGTCGCGGTCGGCGGGCTGTTCACCCCGATCCGCCGCGCCGGCTCGGAGCCGGTGACCCGCACGCCGGCGCTCCCGCGGCCCGCGACCAGCCAGGCGTCGTGACCTCGGGACGTACCACCCGCACGCCGGCCCGCGCGCGGCACCGACGCAGCCGTGCCGCCACCCTCGCCGGGGGTCAACGGTAGCCCTGCCCGGAGCCGCCGAGCCGGCGTGCCGAGGGTGCCGCCGGGCCCACCGGCCGGCCGACCCGGGCCACGTGCAGCAGGCGCTCCGACGCCACGCCCAGCAGCGCGCCGAGGGCGTCGCGGGTCGCGGCGGTGTCGATCAGCTGGCTCAGCGGGTGCGCCGCCAGCCCGGCCGCGTGCAGGGTCAGCCACACGCGCGCGAGCACCCGACCGAATTCGACATGTGTCGCGTCGTCCGTCCCCGGCGGTCCGATCAGGACGATCACGGCGCCACCGCGTGCGAGCGGGTTGCCGGACGCCGCCGCGAGGAGCCGGGGCAGGCCCAGCGGGCGCAGGACCGGGTACGCCGCCAGCGCCGCCCGCAACGCGGTCGCCTCGCGCCCGGACAGACCCAGGCACCGGTCGGTGAGCCCGTCGGCGTGGTAGTCCGGGTGCGCTGGCGTGAGCCGCAGCCACGACCGCAGCTCGGCGACCACCGCGGGTTCCGCGTACGTCTGCCGGTCGGCGGCTCTCAGCAGGCGGGCCAGCCGGCCGGCGTCCGGTACGGCCCGGACCGTCCCGCCCGACGCCCGCGCGACGGCGTCGGCGGCGGCCAGCACCTCGGCGTCCGGGCCGGCCGAGAACCGACCCCGGTGGGTGCGGCGGGTGAGCACCTGCGCCGCGTCGAACGGGGTGTCGTAGCGGTGCGGGGACGCCCGCAGCCAGCCCGCCCGACGGTCGGCGGCACAGTGGTCGGCGACGAAGCGCAGCCGGAGCCCGGCGTCGGCCGCGACGACCAGACAGGTCTCGACGAAGGCGCCCAGGGACAGCCGCAGGTCCCGGCCGGACGGATCGGCCGCCGGCAGGGTGTACGCCAGTTCCCAGCCGACCCGGACCGCCCCGGGCTGATGGTCGAGGCGCCACGGCTGGGTGTTGTGCGCGCTCGGCGCCCGCCAGCAGAGCGGCGCTAGGGCGCGGAACGCCGCGAGGTCCATCTCTACAGCGCCTTCTCGTAGAAGGTGTACCCGTGCAGCGGCCGGCCGCCCGACGCCCGGTACTGCGCGGCCGAGGCCGGGTTGTCCCGGCCGACGTAGGTGCTGCGCAGCGTGGTGTACCCGCCGGCGTGCAGGTTGCGGCGCAGCGCGCCGGAGAGCAGCCGCTGGTACCCGCGCCCCTGGTACTCGGGCAGCACGCCCTTGACGATCAGCACCGCCTCCCGCCGGTACCGGCGGCGGACCGCCAGCAGCCGGAGCTGGTGGAGCAGGTTGAGGTCGCCCCGGACCCGGACGACGAACTCGCTGATGTCCGGTACGCAGAGCACGAACGCCACGGGCCGCCCGGCCCTGGTCAGGTAGAGCAGCAGTGACTCGTCCAGCAGGTACGCGAGCCCGTCGGTCTGCCGGCGCAGCTGCGCGGCGGAGATCTCGGTGTAGTAGCCGAGCTGGGCGAAGGACGCGTTGAGCATCCCGCGCAGCAGTTCGAGCTGCTCGGCGAGGCGCCGGATGTCGCCCCGGTGCACCCGCAGCTCCGCGCCGTCGGGGTCGGTGCCGGGCTGGTCGGTGCCGCGCGGGTCGGTGCCGCGCGGGTCGTCGTCGCCGGCGGAGACCGGGCAGATCCAGGTGTCCGACTCGAACCGCCGGCGGAAGCCGTACGACTCGTAGGCGGTCACGTACCGGGGCGGGTTCCAGGCGCTGTCGATGAAGCCCCGGTCGGCGTACCCGGAGGTGATGACGCCGCCCGACTGGTTGGGCAGCAACGCCACCGGCCCGAAGAGCGCCTCGCGGTCGCCGGCGGCGCGGGCGGCGGCGACGATCGCCTCGAACAGCGGTCGCGCCGCCGCCTCGGTGAACTCGGTGAGCCCGAAGAGCTGGCACCGCCGGCCGAGCTTGGCGTCGAGGGCGGCGTCGGTGTGCAGGGTGGTGCGCCCGACGACCACACCGGTGCCGCCGTCGCGCAGCACGTACATCGGCACGCCGTCGCGCCACCACCGCCGCACCTGCTGGCGTGTCGGCGGCACGAAGCGTGGCTCACCGGCGTACACCCGGTCGGTGAGCGCCAGGAACTCGCGCAGGCCGCGCCGGTCGACGACCCGTTCCAGGCCGCGCGGGGCGGTCATCGCCGCACCGCCGGTCCCACCGTCTCCGAGCCCAGCGGCGTGAACGTCTCGATGTGCCCCAACTCGGTGGACTCGGCCCGCCACAGCCCGTTGGAGTAGCCGTCGGGTTCGGCGGTGAAGAGCCGGATGAAGCCCGCGGTGGCGTTGCGGTCGCCGTCGGTGAGCCAGACCATCAGCTTGCGGTGGTGGCGGGAGCGGGCGAAGCGCATCAGTGCCTCGCGGTCGGTGAAGAACGCGACGGTGCCGAGGGTGAACGGGAACTCCCAGTACACCCGGTGCCAGCGGTATCCGGACATGCGGTGCATGTCGCGGACCATCCGGCGCCAGGCCGGGAAGAGCCGCAGGATCGCCAGCGGCCCGCGGTAGCGGGTGGCGCCGAAGAACATGGCGCCGGCCTGGGCCCGCGCGGGGGCGCGGGAGAAGTCACGGGTACGCATCGCTCAGCCCTTCAGGTAGACGTTCTTGATCTTCTGTTGTCCGGCGAACGGGCCGCCGCCCGGTTCGTGCAGCTCGATGCGGAGATCACCGGCGGTCGGGTCCTCGGTCAGCGACTGCGCGAAGTCGCGGGAGACGGCCGCCAGGTGCCGGCGTACGCCGCTGCGGCAGGCGGCGGCGAGAGCCTCGCGGTCCGACCCCGACAGCGGGCGGCGCAGTTCCAGGTGGACCACGGGCCGGGTCTCCAGCGCGGCGTCCTCGGCCAGCGACAGGCAGAACCGGCTGATCTCGGCGGCGTACGGGTTGTCGGCGTAGAGGCCGTACTCCACGTCCTGCGGATAGAGGTTGGCGCCCAGGTACGACACCGTCGAGTCGCGCCGGCCGAACAGCAGCAGCACCGGCAGGGTCATCCGCTCGCTGGCCAGCGCCGCGCGGCACTCGGCCCAGCGCTGCGGGTCGCGGCGGACCAGGTCGAGGATCCGTCGGTACCTGACGAGCAGCGCCTCGTCGCCGACGTTGTACCGCAGCCGTGGCTGCAGGACGTCGGGACCGGTGATCGTGCAGAGCAGTTCCCGGCGCCCGTTGGTCTCCAGGTAGGTGGCCAACGGGTTGTACTGGAACGCCATCGGCAACCGCTGCTCGTCGGCGCCGAGCAGTGCCGCCCGCAGCTCGGGGTCGCTACGCAGGCGCCCCCGCAGCCACACGGTGAACCGGGTCTCCGCCCCGATGCCGATGGTCAGGTCCGAGGCGCCGTACGCCGACCGAACCCGCAGGAACCGCTCCTCCAGGTAGCCGCGCAGCGCCTCCGTCATCCCCTCTCCCCCGCAGCTCGCGAAGATGCGGTGGCGCGACCAGTCGAAGCCCTCGGCGTCGAGCCGGTCGCGCAGGTGCTTGAGGAACGGCGGGTACGCGGTCACCAGGTAGTCGAAGTCCGGGCCGAACTCGCGAAGCGTGTCGACGATCTTGCCGAGGTCCGGGCCGGTGTTCTTGACCACCGCGATCCGGGCCATCGCGGCGCCGGTCGTCGTCCCGGTCGCCCACGCGCCCATCGAGTAGGCGTTGATGACGAACGGGCGACGCATCGGGAAGACCAGGCCGGTGTAGCCGACGATGTCGCGGTGCACCGCGCGCAGCTCGCGCTCGCCCCGGGGCCAGTTGAAGGGCCGACCCGACGAGCCGGCCGACTCGTCGACCACCACGCCCCGCTCCGGCAGTCGTCCGCCCCGGCAGCGCCGGGCGGCGTCGAAGGGGACGACGTAGCTCACCTTGTCGGTCTCGGGGAAGTCCCGTAGCCGGCGGCGGGCCCCGGCCGGCCGGGCGCGCAGGAAGGCGCGGTACGCCGGGACGTCCAGCGCGGCGAGCGCGCAACCCGCCCGCGCGTTCGCCGCCGCGAGCAGGTCCAGTGCCCGGTGGTGCCGCCGGGCCGACCACCGCCACGAGGCGGGATGGCTGCCGGCGAGCCGCACCGCCGCCCCGATCAACCGACCGAAGATCGTCAGACGTGCCCGTCGCCAGCGCTCGCCGGCCGTCAGACGTGGTGCCGTGAGAAAGGACGGTTCAGCGTATCGATGCAGCGTCTCGGCCATGTCAGAATCCTCGGCGCAGCCGACCGCGGATGCCTGAGCTGTCGCACCGACCGACGCTGAGTATCCGCACCCATATCGATCCGGGCGCCGGCCCCTACCCGAGGTGGGTGCAGTGGGCGACCGTGGCGTCGTCCGGAACCGGCGCATCGGGGCCGCCGCGGGCGCCGGCCTCGGCCTGCCGGACGCGGCGGATGACCTCGGCCGGCCCGTGCGCGCCGAGCAGGTCCGCTACGCCGGACCAGTCGGTCAGGCCGTACGGGCTGACGATGCGGCTCGCGCCGTTGCTCAGCAGCGCGACGCCGTTGAGGTCGTCGAGGGGCCGGCTGCCGGTCACCGCCTCCTCCGCCGCCTGTGGATCGTCCTTGGCGATCCAGTAGCCGCCCGGCTGGTTCCGGCGCGCCCGCAGCGCCGCCACGCAGGAGTCCCGGATGCGGTCGTACTCCCGGGTTCCCCTGGGGACGCCGTCCAGCGGCGCCGAGCAGACCCGCCTGGCAGCGACCTCGCGCTCGTCGGTGCGGACCTGCGGGCCGCCGCGGACCTGGTCGAGGACGAGGAAGGAGTCCGCGAGCAGGAGATGGTCCAGGCGACCCCGGTGTGCGCGGACGATCACCACGGTCGCCTGCGGGCTGCCGGGGTTCGTGAGGTCGCAGGTGTCGCGGTGGTCGGCGGCTGTCTCGTCGATCGCGCTGGCGAGGATCGCCGCGAGGTCCCGCCCGTCGTCGCGCGACAGCCGGCCGAGCAGCGCGCCGCCGAGGCGGTGCGTGTACCAGGCGACACCGTGGGAGCAGATCGACTCCGTGCCCGGGATGCCGGCGCCGTCCAGCAGCACGGCGGCGCCGGGGACAGCGCCCACGAAGTCCTCGTTCGGCCTGCCGGCCCTACCGGCGCTGGTCGCCATGCTGACGTGCACTCGCGGACTCCTCTCGGTCGCCCGGCCCGCCGTCGCGCCGCTGAGCGTCGCCGGTCAGGGGCGGGAAGGGAAGCCGGTCACCGGACCAGTCGCTGCGAGATCCAGTCGGCCGCCTGCTCGACCGCCCGCCGGGACTCGTCGGTGTGGGTCCAGCATGTCGAACCCGCGCCGCCCGCCCGGTACGTCGATCACCCGCCGCGACGATCGCGCCCGGCGCGACGCGCGGGTCGGCGCGGACCCGCTCCACGGCCGAGGCGACGTCGAGGGCGGCGGTCGGGCAGTCGGTGACGGGGCCGGCCGTTGCCGTGCGGCTCAGGCCCCGGTGCCGGGCGACCCGGGCGGCGGCAACGGCAACTCGACGGCGTCCACCGTCGCGACCCGCACGGCCGAATGCGCCGGCGGCAGCTTGTCGGCTCGCGGCGAACGACTGTGCACCCGGCCCCGGGCGGCCCGGGCCCGCCGGCCCCGCCCCACGCCAGGGACCCGCGGGAACGGGGGGGGCGGGGGGGTGGAACGGCCGGCCCCCCCCCGCCCCCCCCGCCGGGGCC
>NZ_JBNCOB010000008.1:152130-172912 GCF_049847285.1 Micromonospora sp. DT62 | reverse complement strand
TTTGTGTGGGGGTTTTTTTTTTTTTATTACGCCCCCGCCCCCCGTTGGGCCCCCGGCCCGGGGGGGGGGGGGGCCGGCCGGCCGCTCACCTCGCAGGTCACCATCTGGATCGGGGCGGGCGGCGGGGTGAACCGGCCGGCACCCCAGCGCACCCAGAGCGGGATCCGCCCCTCGTCGGCCTCGGCGAGCAGCTTCTCCCAGGTGCGGCGGCGCGTACCGTGATCGACCTCGACGACGACCGGCGGCCCGTCCGGGCGGGCGCAGGCCACGTCGAGCACCGACTGCTGCGCGGACATCGGCGGCGGCAGCGGCACCACGCTGGACGCCCGCCGGTAGACCCGCCAGCCCCGCTCCCCCGCCCAGCCGACCACCGCGTCGATCAGCCGGGCGGTGACCTGGTCCGTGGTCAGGTCGGTGAAGGTGACCGCGTCGAGCCGCTCGGCCAGCGACGCCGCCAGCCGCTCCCCGTCCTCGCCGACCACCACCGCGGCAGGGTAACCGGCGCCACCGGACGTTCCCGCAACCCCCCTCCTACGGCGCCGCGACGGCCGTCGGCGCGCTCAGGCGACCCTCGTTGCCGCTGCGGTCCAGGCCGGAGACGCAGTAGGACAGCGGGCGGTCGGCCGGGGCGGTGCGGTCGGTCCAGCCGGTGCCCCGGGCGGTGCCGACGAGCCGGGCCGTGTCGCCGTCGACGCGGTAGACGGCGAAGCTCGCGGCGCCGTCCCCGCGCCAGGTCAACGTCACCCCGCCGACGCCCGCGCGCCGCGCCCCGGTGACCGTGGGGGCGGCCGGCGGCGTCGACGGTAGCTGCGCCATCGCGGGCACCAGCGCCGGCCCGGCGTAGTGGGCCGCGCGGTACCGGCTGACCGCGCCGAGCTTGTCGGCGCGTACCTGCCTGGCGCTGAAGTGCACGCTTCCGCTCGCGCCGTGCCGGCGGTTGAGGGCGAGCTGACGGTCCAGCTCGGCCGGGTCGCGCCAGGCGCCGCGCTCGCCCACCCGGTAGTCGGCCTGGCCGATGTAGAGCTGCACCCGGGTGCCCCGCACCGTGGCCGCCCACCACGGCAGCAGCTTGGCGTAGTCGGCCTTGTCGAAACCGATGTGCCAGTACAGCTGCGGCACGACGTAGTCCAGCCACTGCCGCCGTACCCAGAGTCGGGTGTCGGCGTAAATGTCGTCGTAGCTCTGCAATCCCGCGGTCGCCGAGCCGGCCGGGTCGGTGCGCTCGTTGCGCCAGATGCCGAACGGGCTGATACCGAACTTGACCCAGGGCTTGATCGCCTTGATCCGCTCGCTCATCTCGCGGACCAGCGTGTTCACGTTGTCCCGGCGCCAGGCGTGCTTGTCGGCGAACCCCCGGCCGTACCGGGCGAACGTCGCGTCGTCCGGGAAGTCCTGCCCGGCCTCCGGGTACGGGTAGAAGAAATCGTCGAAGTGCACCCCGTCGACGTCGTACCGCTGGACCGCCTCCAGCATCGCGTCCTCGACGAACGTGCGCGCCTCGGGGATGCCGGGGTTGAAGTACAGGCGGCTGCCGGGCCGGTCGGCGCTGGGGTAGGTCACCACCCAGTCGCGGTGCCGCCGCAGCGGGTGCGTCGGCGCGAGCCGGTCCAGCCTCGGGCCGGGCCCGCCCACCGTGGCCGGCTGCCCGCCCCGGTACGGGTTGAACCAGGCGTGGAACTCCAGGTTGCGGGCGTGCGCCTCGGCGACCATGAACTCCATCGGGTCCCAGCCCGGGTCGCGGCCGTCGCGGCGCCCGGTCAGCCACTCCGACCACGGCGCGTACGCCGACGGCCAGAGTGCGTCCCCGCTCGGCCGCACGTGCACGAAGACCGCGTTGTGGTGCTGCCGCACCGCCAGGTCCAGCCAGCCCCGGAACTCCGAGCGCGCCGCCTCGGGCGACAACCCCCGCCGGCTCGGCCAGTCGATGTTGTTGACCGTCGTGATCCACATGCCCCGCAACTCGCGGGGCGCCTCGGCCGGTCGGCCGGCGCAGGCGGGGGTGCGATCCGCCGGGGCGGCCCCGAAGGGCGTCACGGCGCCCTGCTCCGACAGGTCGCGTCCACCGGCAACGCGGTCCCGCAGCGACCAGGCGCCGAGCGCTACCGCCACGGCGAGCGCGACGACCACCGCGACTGATGCCTGGGTACGACGGCGGCGGGTGGGCGACTCAGCGGCGGACATCGTCCCAGTCTGCCCAGTCCGGCCCCACCTGGCGAACCGGTTGGACCGTCGGTGGACGGTCGGCCGAGGGCCGGACGCCGACGCCGTGGCGGCTCAGGCCGGGTCGTCGGCCTCGACGGCTCCGGATCGGCGCGTCAGGAACAAGCCGCCCGCCTCTCGTCAGCGGTGCCGCGGTCGCCGTCTGTCGAGACGAACGGGGTGCGCATGCGGGTCATCGCGTCCGTGCTCACGTCCACCGCTCGCCCGCGTTCGCGGTCGGTGTTTCCGTCTCCCTCTGACTCGAAGGGATTCAGGGCGGGCGGGGTCAGGTCTGCCAAGACGTACTCCAAGATTCACAGGGCGGCGCGCAACGTGTTCACTGGCGGCTGCGAGCCGGGAGGGAACGCGGGTGGTCGGGGCGCGTCATCGGCCGTCGTATGCCCGCTTCGACAGCCTACCGCTCCCACGCACCACCGCCGAGGCGAGGTTGCGGCGACGGCACGTACCGGAGACGCGACGGCGCCGTCACCGGCCTCGCACGGTCACGGGATCGGCGACGGTGTCGCGGCGGTCAGCACGGCCGCCGCCGCGGCGAGCCCGAGGAGGCAGGTGAGCCCCGCGACGCCGGCCATCCAGCCGGCCCGCGGCACGACGGTCGCCGGGGGCGACGTCGTGCGGCGCGGCGGGACGCACCTGGCGAGGGCGAGCGCGCCCACGCACAGCGCCGGTGCCGCCACGGCCGGATAGGCCCAGCCGCCGAGCAGCGGGGTGAGCAGTCGCGCGCCGACGGCACCGGCCACCAGGAACGCCGCCGCCGTGCGCCGCCAGGCCAGCATGGTCCGTTCCAGTTGCAGGCCGGGGTCGCCGTCCAGGCGAGGGGGTGTCCCGGGTGGACCCGCCGACGCCGGGCGGTCCCCGTCGCGGGGTGCGGCGGCACGGCTCACCGGACGAGGCCGACCAGGATCAGTCCGGCCGCCAGGACCAGGCCCAGGCCGAGCGGCATCGCCAGCGCGGGTGGCGGCAGGCTCCGACCGAGGCGCAGCGCCGCCTCCGTACGCAGCCAGCCGATCCACGCCTGCACCGGGGCCGCGGCGCCGAGCACGATCAGCACGACGGCCGCGGCGCGGCGCAGCCCGGGCGCGATGGGCAGGGCCAGCGCCTCCAGGGCGATCCCGGCCGCGAAGAGCGCCAGCGACGTACGGATCCAGGCCAGGAAGGTGCGCTCGTTGGCGAGGCTGAACCGGGGGTCGGGATCGACGCCCCGGTCGAAGACCCGGCCGGGCCACCGGCGTCGCCCGGGCGTCCGCGAGGAGGTTTCGTCGTCCGTGTCGACTACCACAGGGCGGTCACTCCCTTTCCGACGGCGATGACGCTGCCGATCAAGGCCAGCCCGATGACCGATCCTCGAGCCCGCTCCTCCGGCAGCCAGCGGGACAGGACCTGACCTCCGACGATGCCGACGGTCATCGCCACGCCGCAGGCCATCAGCAGGGGCCAGGACAGCGCGGGCGTGCCCTTGGCGGCCAGCGACAGCACGTTGGTGACCAGGCCGACGACCTGCACGGTCGGCACGAAGCTGCGCTGGCCCCAGTCGGTGCTCACCGCGTAGACGGCCAGGGGCGGCCCGCCGGTGCCCGCGGTGGTGTTGAAGAACCCCGAGGTGAAGCCCGACAACACGGGCCCGGCCCGGCCGCGCAGGAAGCGCAGCGGGTTGCCCCGGGCGACCCAGGCGACGGAGATCGCCGTGATCGAGCCGACGCCGATGAGCAGCAGCGGACCGGGCAGGGACGCCACCACCCAGGCGCCGAGGGGGACGGCGACCACGACGCCGACGATCATCTCCACGGCCAACCTGCGGTGCAGGGCCCGGAAGGTCGAGGCCAGCACGACGAGGTTGATCGCGGCGGAGAGCAGGTTCGCCAGCACGACACCGGTGAACGGGCCGAGGATGATGACCAGGAACGGCGCCGCGACCAGCGCGAAGCCGAGCCCGGTGACCCGCTGCATGGCCGCCCCGAGCGCGACCGCCACCACCGCGAGGGCGGCGCCGAGGAGGGCCACCGTCAGCGGGACACGGCGTCGTCAACCACGTCGCAGAGGCGGCGCAGCCGATCCACGGAGATGGTCCGCAGGTCGTCGGCCATCGTCGGGCTGCCGACGACCGACGCCCAGATCGCCCGGCCCGCGAGGAAGCCCGATGCCCCGGCCTGGCAGGCGAGGCGGACGGCGTCGGGGAAGAGCTCGGCGGGTACGCCCGACGACAGCACCACCCAGGGCCCGGCGATGGACTCGCTCAGCCGGGAGCAGCCGGCGACGATCTCCGCCGGGGTGCCCTGCCCGGCGGTGGGGACCTCGGCCTTGTAGAGGTCGGCGCCGAGCGAGCCGAGTTCCCTGGCGGCGGCGAAAATGCCGGCGTCGTGGTCGAAGGCGCCGCCCTGGCGGGGGGCGCGGGACACCGGCTCGATGATGCTGACGAGTCCGTTGTCGCGGCACCGCCGCACGAAGTCCGCCACCAGGGCGATCCGGGGGGCGGGGTCCTCGTCGGGGCGCCAGAGCACGAGCAGCTTGAGCGCCTTGGCGCCCTGGGCGCGTACGGCGGCGGGGTCGACGTCGTCGTCGATGGCGACGTCGGCGACGAACTCGGTGGCGCTGGCGGTGAAGCGGTCGGCGGCGGCGATCAGGGCGCACTCGGCGGCGACGGCCTCCTCAGCGATGACGGCGTCCCAGCCGAACTGCTTGTCGACGAGGATCGCCGAGGCGTGCGGGCTCAGCGCGCGGGCCGCCGCGACCTTGAAGGCGGTGATCTGCTCGTCGGTCACCGGCTGGCTCTGGTGGGCGGCGAACATCGCCCGCAGGGCCTCCCGCTGGTCGACGGCGAGCATGGCGTAGCCGCCGGAGGGGCGGGCCAGGACGGTGGGCGACACGGTGGCGACGGTCATGGGTACCTCCCAGGATTACCAAAGGACGGTGTCAACCTACCATCGGATGGTAGAAAAATAACATCCCTCGGTTGCTCTAAACTCTCCACCGAGCCCCGTGGGGTGACATCCGGCAGGAGGGCCCGGCGTGAGCGTGCAGACGTCCCGTTACGAGAGCGCCCCCCGGCGCCGCACGCAGATCATGGCCGCGCTGCGGCGGGCGGGCTTCCTCTCCGTGGCGGAACTCAGCGCCCAGCTCGGCGTCTCGCAGATGACCGTGCGCCGCGACCTGCGCCAGCTCGCCGAGTCCCACGAGGTGACCCTCGTGCACGGCGGGGTCAGCCTGCCGCCGGGCGGCGTGGCCGGCCCCGGCTTCGCCTCCCGGGCCCAGAGCCACACGCAGGCCAAACTCGCGATCGGGGCGGCGGCCGCCGCCCTGGTGCAGCCCGGCGACACCATCGGCATCGACAGCGGGACCACCGCCGCCGAGGTGGCCCACGCCCTGCCCGCCGAGTTCGAGGGATGCGTGGTCACCCACTCGGTGCCGGTGCTGGGGCACATGCTGTCGCGTCCGCGCGCCCGCGTCATCGGGATCGGCGGCGAGCTGCTGCACGACAACCAGGCGCTGGTCGGCTTCGCGGCCCTGGACCTGACCCGCCGCCTGCGGATCCGGATGCTCTTCCTCGGCGCCGGCGCCGTCGACGAGCGCGGGGTCTACGTGCGCTCGGAGATCGAGCTCAGCGCCAAGCACGCCCTGATGGAGATCGCCGACGAGATCGTCCTGGTGGTCGACGCGAGCAAGCTGACCGCCACCGCCCCGGTGCAGGTCTGCGGGCTCGACCGGATCGACACCGTGGTCGTCGACGCGCCGCTGCCCGAGGCGGTCGCGACGACGGTGCGGCGCAACGGCATCCGCGTCATCACCGCCTGACCTCCCCTGCCACCGGCCGCCGGTCCGGCGGTCGGCACCGGGTGTCACGAAGCCCAGCGGCGGGCCCTGCCGTCCCGGTAGCCCTGCGGGCGGGCCCTGCCGTCCGCGTAGCCCTGCGGCGGGCACGACGGTCCAGGTAGCCCTGCGGCGGGCTCCGGCCGCCCCGGCAACCCAGCGGCGGGCCTTGCCGTCCGCGTAGCCCTTGGCGGGCCCGGCGGTCCGGGTAGCCCACCAGCACCACCGCGGCAACGCGTCCCGTTGCGGGGCGCGTCGTCCTTTTTCGCCCGCCACCGCCCGCCACCAGGACGACCCAGTTTGTTTCCAGCCCTTGACGGGCGGATGAACGCCGGCTAGAACTGCATGCAGTTCTTCACAAGTGTGAGAGAGGCCTCATGGGACTCAGCGGAGATCTGCAGCACGCCCCGGACGCGGTCGACCAGGCCGGCCCCACGGCCGGGAAGGCCGGCCCCTCGGTGGGCGCCGTGCGGCTGCCCGACGTCCCCGTCGCCGACGTGCGGTGCCGGGTGTTCCGCGCCCGGCCCGCCGAGCAGATCGCGATGTCCTTCGCCCCCCTGACCCACCGGGTGATGGTGCTGGTCGAGGTCGAGCTGGCCGACGGTTCGGTCGGCATCGGCGAGAGCTGGGCCAACTACCCGTCCTGGGCCTGGCGCGAGCGCATCGCCACGATCAGGGAGGGCGTGGCGCCGCTACTGCTCGGCACGCGGCCGGCCGACCCCGCCGACGCGCAGCGGGCGCTGATGGCGAAGCTGGGTCCGCTGGGCCGCCAGTGGGGTGCGCCCGGCCCGATCCACCAGGCGGTGAGCGCGGTCGACATCGCGCTGTGGGACCTGGCCGCCCGGCACGCCGGGCGGAGCCTGGCGTCGCTGCTCACCACGCACCCCCGCACCGAACTGCCCGTCTACGGCTCCAGCCTCGGCCCCGACGGGGTCGCCGAGACCGCGGCGCACTGCGGGGCGCTCGGGCTGACCGCCGTGAAGGTCAAGGTCGGCTTCGGCCGGGACCGGGACCTGGACAACGTCCGCACCACGCGACGCGTCCTCGGCGACGGGGCGCAGATCTTCGCCGACGCCAACCAGGCGTGGTCGCTGCCCGAGGCGCTGCGGATGCTGCCGGCGCTGGCCGACCTGGGTGTCGCCTGGGTCGAGGAGCCGCTCGCCGGCGACCGTCCGGAGGAACTCGACGAACTCGGCGCCCGCACCGGCATGCCCCTGGCCACCGGCGAGAACCTCTACGGCGCCGCGGCCTTCACCCCGTACCTGCGGGGCAGCGGGGTCACCATCGTGCAACCGGACCTCACGAAGGTCGGTGGGATCAGCGAGTACCTGACGGTGCTCCGGGCCGCCGAGGCCGCCGGCAAGACCGTCAACCCGCATCTGTACAACGGCGCGATCGCGACCGCCGCGACCGTGCAGGTGGCCGCCAGCAGCCCGGCGACGTCCCTCGTCGAGTGGGACGTCCGGTCCAACCCGCTGCGCCGGGCCGCCGACGAGTTCCTGACCGCCCACGGCACGGTCACCGTGCCCAACCGCCCCGGTCTCGGTATCGACCTCGATCCGGACCAGCTCGAGCCGTACGAGGAGCAGCTGTCTTGACATCCTCCCCCACCTAAAGGCGGGGAAGCCCCACCCTCACGGGTTGGGGTTCCTGGTTCACGGCAGACCGCACGGAAGGAGGTCCCTCGTGTCTCACGTCCGCTCCGCAGGCGTTTTGCGTCTCGACCAGCCCGGCCGCGACGGCGATGTTCTTGGCGGCGTTGACGTCCCGGTCATGCCGGATGCCGCAACTCGGACACGTCCAACAGCGTGTGCCGAGAGAAAGCTCGGCGAGCAGATGCCCGCACGCCGAACACGTCTTACTCGATGGATACCAGCGGTCAACGACGGCGAGGGCGCGGCCGTCGCGGTGCGCCTTGTAGGCGAGCAGAGCGCGGAACTCGGCCCAGCCGGTACGGGAGATGGCCCTGGCCAGGGATCGGTTGCGGACCATGTTCGCCACCGCCAGATCCTCCACGGCAATGGCGGAAAAGCGGCGCACCAGGGCCGTGGACTGCTGCTGCAGGAAATCCCGGCGGGCGTCGCGTACCCGCGAATGCGCACGAGCCACCCTCTGCTTGGCCTTGGCGCGGTTGGCCGAGCCCCTCTGTCGGCGGGCCATCATCCGCTGGTAGCGCCTCAACCGCCGTTCCCGGCGTTCCATATGCCTCGGATGCCTGATGCGCTCGCCGGTGGACAGCACCGCGAAATCGGTCAGGCCGAGATCCACGCCCACCACCTCTCCCGTCGGTTCGGGAGCGGTGGGTGTGTCGACGTCAACGGCGAGGGTCACGAACCAGCGGTCGTCCGGGTCACGCGACACCGTCACCATCGTCGGGGCCAACCCAGCCGGGTCGATGTTCGGCCACGACCACACGAACCGCAGCACACCGGGTGTCTTTCCCAGCGACAGGTTCCCGCCCTGCAGGCGGAACGCCGACCGGGTGAAACTCGCGGACTGGCGGCCGCGCCGCGACTTGTACCGCGGGTACCGGGCCCGCTTGGCGAAGAAGGCGGTCATGGCGGTGTGCTGGTGCCGCAGGGTCTGCTGCAACGGTACCGACGACACCTCACCCAGAAACGTCAGGTCGGGCTGCTTCTTCATCTCGGTCAGCGCCCGATCCGTCTCCGCGTACGAGGTCGATTTGCCTTCAGCGTGATAGCGGGCATGGCGGGCGGCGAGGGTGCGGTTCCAGACGACGCGTACACACCCGAACGTGCGGTTCAGCACCGCCGCCTGCTCCGGCGTCGGGTACGCCCGACACCTGTACGCCGTTCGCACAGGACCAGTCTTACCAGAAAGGACAGTCATGGCTGACAGCGCATTCGCCATTCCTCCCCGCCCTGAAGGATGGGCCATCCTGGCCGGTGACCTGGTGACCGATTCCCCGATCGTCGACGAGGTCCTGGCAACCCCGAGCGCGGTGCGCATCGGCGGCCGGGCGCTCCCGGGCGCCGCCACGGGCGCGCCCACCCTGCCCGTCGTCGACCCGTCCACCGGGACGGCCTTCGCCGAGGTCAGCACCGGCGGCTCGGCCGACGCCGCCAGCGCGCTCGCCGCCGCCACCGCCGCGCTGCCGACCTGGGCGGCCACCCCGGTGGCGGAGCGCGCCGCGGCCCTGCGGGCTATCGCCGACGACATCGAGGCCCTGGCGACCCGCCCGGACTGGGCCGAGCTGATCACCCGGGAGACCGGCAAACGGCTCGCCGAGTCCACCGCCGAGCTGGGGCTGACCGTGACCTACTTCCGGGTCATGGCCGACCTCGTCGGGCGGCAGGAGGAACAGCGGCTGACGGTGGTGCCGCAGCACGAGCACCGGGTCGCGGTCCGGCCGGTCGGGGTCGCGGCCGTACTCACCCCGTGGAACTTCCCGGTCTCCATCCCCGCCCGGAAGATCGCACCGGCGCTCGCCGCCGGCTGCCCGGTGCTGTTCAAGCCCTCGGAACTGGCTCCGCTGTCGTCGATGGTGCTCGCCGCGGTGTGCGAGCGGCACCTGCCCGACGGGGTGCTCGGCACCGTCCTCGGCACTCCGGCCGACGTCGTCTCGCCGTGGCTCGCGGCGCCGGCGGTGCGGGCGGTCTCGTTCACCGGCTCGACCCGGGTCGGGCGCCTGGTGGCCACCGAGTCGGCGCCGCGATTCCTGCGTACGGTGATGGAGTTGGGCGGTTGCGCGCCGTTCGTCGTCCTCCCGGACGCCGACCCGCAGGCCGCGGCGCAGACCCTGATGGTCGCCAAGTACCGCAACAACGGCCAGTCCTGCATCGCGGCGAACCAGATCCTGGTCGCCCGGGAGGTGGCCGGGGAGTTCGTCGAGGCGTTCGTCGAGGCCACCCGCGCCCTGCGCGTCGGCGATCCCCGGGACCCTGGCACCGACATCGGCCCGCTCGCCCCGGCGGGCGACCCGGCGCGCATGGCTGATCTGGTCGACGAGGCCGTCGCCCGGGGCGCCCGTGCCGTCGCGCCGCACGGCGCGGCACCGTCCGCCGGGCACTACGCCGCCCCGACGGTGCTGCTCGACGCGCCCGTGGACAGCCGCGCCATGACCGGTGAGATCTTCGGACCGGTAGCGCCGGTGCACGTCTACGACGACCTCGACGCGGCGTTGGCGGTGCACCACGCCACGGGCTACGGGCTCGCCGGCTACGTGTGCGGCACCGACCTGGACGCCGCGCGAGCGGTCGCCGACCGGTTGCGCGCCGGCATCGTCGGGATCAACACGGGCACGCCGAACACGCCGTGGGTGCCGTTCGGCGGGCTCGGTGACTCGGGCGTCGGCTACGAGGGCGGCCGGCCGGGCCTGGAGGCGTTCCAGACCTACCTCAGTGTCGCCTCCCGCCCGGTGGGGGCCTGAGCGTCATGCGCCTGCTCATCGGCCAGACCGGCGCGCCGACCGCCGTCGTCAACGCGAGCCTGCGCGGCTTCCTGGAGGGCGCCGAGGGGCACGAGGTCCTCGCCCTGCGCGGGGGCCCCGACGGTCTCGTCGACGGCCGGCTCACCCCGGTCACCCTCGCCGACGTCCCGCCCGCCTGGACCCACCGCGGCGGGTCCTGGCTCGGCGCCGGCCGCCGGGCGGTCACCGGCGACGACCTCGACGCGGCGGTCGCGACGCTCGCCGAGCACCGCGTCGACGGGGTCGCGCTGATCGGCGGCAACGGCACGATGGCGCTGCTGCGGGCCCTCACCGAACGCGCCGAGCGGGCCGGGTTGCCCCTGTGCACCGCCGGCATCCCCAAGACCGTGGACAACGACCTGGTCGGCGTCGACCACTGCCCCGGATTCGGCTCCGCCGCGCGCTACCTGACGCGGGTGGTGCCCGACCTCGCCCGCGACCACGCGGCCATGCGGGCGATCGAGCCGGTACGCATCGTGGAGACCCTGGGCCGGTCGGTGGGCTGGCTGGCGCTGGCCGCGACGTGGCACCGGGAGGACCCGGCACACGCACCGCACCTCGTCCTGCTGCCGGAGGCGCCGTTCGACCGGGCGGACTTCCTGCGCCAGGTCGACGACGCCCTGCACGCGCACGGCCGCGCGTTCGTGGTGACCAGCGAGGGCGCCGCCCGCGAGCTGACCGACGAGCCCTTCGAGGCGGCCAACCACACCCGGATCCTGCTGGGCGGGGTGTCCCGCCGGCTCGCCGCGCTGGTCACCGCCGAACTCGGGGTCGCCGCCCGCGGCGAGGTCCTCGGCATGGTGCAGCGCTCGGCCGGCGCCCTGGCCGGCGACGTCGACCGCCGGGAGGCGACCGAGGCCGGGCGGCACGCCGCGCGGCTGCTCGCGGACGGGCGCAGCGGGCTCATGGTCGGCCTGCACCGCGTCGGCACCGACCCCTACGCCGCCGGGTACGACCCGGTGCCACTGGCCGAGGTGGCCGGCCACACCCGGCCGGTACCCGCGCCGTGGCGCACGACCGACCCCGCCGACCTCGGCGACTTCCACGACTGGCTCACCCCTCTCATCGCCTGAGTGACCCCTCCATCGAAAGGCAGGCACATGCGGCACAGGTACCTGAGCGCGGCGCTCGCCCTGGCTCTGGTCGGCGGACTCACCGCCGGCTGCGGCTCGGACTCCGCCGGCTCCGCCAACGAGATCAACCTGATCATGTCGAACCACCCCTGGCAGCGGGCGATCGAGCCGTTGATCGACGACTTCGAGAAGGAGTCGGGCGTCACGGTGAAGGTCCAGACGTTCGCCGAGCAGCAGATGCGCGACAAGGTGCAGCTCAACCTCCAGTCGCGCAGTGCCTCGATGGACGTGTTCATGACCCTGCCCTCCCGTGAGGGCCCGCAGTTCGCCAAGTCCAACTACTACGAGCCGCTGGACGAGCACGTCGGCAAGGCGGGGGCGGACTACGACGTCGACGACTTCCCGGCCGCCGTACGGGCCGGCATGACCGTGGACGACAAGCTGATCGCCGCGCCGATCAACGTCGAGGGCGTGGTGCTGTACTACCGCACCGACCTGTTCGACAAGTACGGCGTCACGCCGCCGAAGACGCTCGACGAGCTGACCACCGCCGCCGAGACGATCAAGCAGAAGTCCGGCGGCAGCGTCACCCCGATCGCGTTGCGCGGACAGTCCGCGGCGCTGCCGTTCACCTTCGGCCCGTTCCTGCACTCGCAGGGCGTGAGCTGGACCAAGCCCGACGGCACGCCCAACTTCGACGACCCCAAGGCGGTCGAGGCGATCAACCGCTACGCCACCCTGGCCCGCGATTACGGCCCGCCCGGCGTCGTCAACAACACCTTCACCCAGTCCTCGGCCCTGTTCGCCGCCGGCAACGCCGCCATGGAGTTGGAGTCGAGCAACGAGGTCAGCAGCATCATCGACCCCAAGACCTCCAAGATCGCGGACAAGATCGGCGTCCTCGACTTCCCGGCCGGCGCCGCCGGTTCCAAGACCACCGTGCTGTCCTGGGGCCTGTCGGTCTCCTCGTTCTCGAAGAACAAGGACGCGGCGTGGAAGTTCGTGCAGTGGGCCACCAGCGCGAAGACGCAGCTGGAGCTCACCAAGTCCGGCATCGCCCCGCCGCGCACCTCGGTCAGCCAGGACCCCGCCTACACCGCCACGCTCAACACCGAGACGCTCAAGCAGTGGAACGCGGCGCTGACGAAGGCGCAGACCGACGGTGACACCGAGGTCGGGCCGGTGGGTGTCGCGGCCCCCGAGATGCGCAAGGTCATCGGCGACGCGGTGGGCACCGTGATCCTCGGCCGGGCGAGCGCCGAGGACGCGGCCAAGCAGATCCAGGACGGCCTCACCCCGCTGCTGGCGAAGAACAGCGAGTAGGAGCCTCTGATGAGCACCGACACGACGACGAAACGCCCGACCGGCCCCCGCCCCGCCAGCACGGCGGGGCGGGGGGCGGGGCGCCGGCCGAGAAGGACGGTGCATCCGACCGCCCGGGGAATCTGGCCCTTCGTGGTGCCGGCCGCCGTGGTCACCGCCCTGCTGGTCCTGCTGCCGATCGCGTACACCGTCTGGTTGTCGGTGACCGACCGGCAGTCCGACGGCACGAACATGGGCTTCCTCGGGTTCGACAACTACGCCCAGATGTTCGCCAACCCGGCGTTCTACAACTCCCTGAAGGTCACGCTCTTCCTCTTCGTGGTGTGCCTCGCCGTGGAGACCGTGCTGGGACTCGCGCTCGGCTACGTGATGAGCCTGGACGTGCCCGGTCGGCGCGTCTTCCAGGGCATGATGCTCATCCCGGCGATCACCGCGTCGGTGGCGGTCGGCCTGCTCTGGCTGCTGATCATGGATCCGTCGCTGGGGGCGGCCAACGAGCTGCTGGCCGTCATCGGGATCGACCCCGTGGTCTGGCTCGGTGACCCGTCCATCGCGCCCTGGTCCATCGCGCTCGTGGACATCTGGCAGTGGACGCCGTTCATGGCGCTGATCATCTCCGCCGGCATCCGGTCGTTGCCGGAGGAGCCGTTCGAGGCGGCGGCCATCGACGGGGCGAGCGGCTGGCGTACCGCGTGGAACATCGGTCTGCCCCTGCTGCGGCCGGTGCTCATCGTCGCGATGCTGCTGCGCACCGTCGACCTGGTCCGCTTCTTCGACACCATCTACATCATGACCCAGGGCGGGCCGGTCGATTCGACGAACACCCTCAACGTGTACGGCTACAACGAGGCGTTCATCAACCAGGCGCCCAGTTACGCCGCCGCCCTGCAGATCGCCCTGCTGGTGCTCGTCGTACTTATCGCCACCGTCTTCACCCTGGTCCGAAGGAGGGCCGCGAAATGAGCGCGGGCAAGCGGCTGGTCGGCGTCTACACCGCGTACGTTCTGTTCGCCGTGGTCTTCTTCGGCCCGGTGCTGTTCATGCTCTGGTCGTCGCTGCGGCGCAACGTCGACATCACCGGCTCCCTGTTCGACGTGGCCTCGCCACTGACGCTGGAGAACTTCACCAACCTGTTCGAGCGGTTCGAGTTCGGCCGCTACATCGCCAACAGCTTCATCGTGGCCGGCGGCTCCACCCTGCTCGGCCTGGTGCTGGGCGCACCGGCCGCGTACGTGATCGTCCGGCGGCAACTGAACACGCTGGGCTTCGTGACGCTGCTCGCCCGGATGGCACCCGGTGTGCTGTTCGTGCTGCCGCTGTTCGTGCTCTCCATCCGCATCGACGCCCCGTCGAACACGGGGCTCAACTACGCCCTGCTCATCGTGGCGCACCTGATCGTCACCCTGCCGCTGTGCATCTGGTTGCTGATCCCGTTCTTCGAGGAGATCCCGATCAGCATCGAGGAGTCGACGCTCATCGACGGCGCCTCCACCTGGCAGCGGTTCCGCATGGTGGTGCTGCCGCTCGCCATGCCCGGCGTCTCGGTGGCACTCACGCTCAGCTTCGTCTTCTCCTGGAACTACTTCCTGTTCGCCCTGGCGCTCGCCAACGACCAGACGCTGCCGCTGACGGTCATCGCCTTCAACTTCATCGGCCAGGGATCGAACGACTTCGGCGGTCTGATGGCCGCGAGCACGCTCATCTCAGCGCCGGCCCTCCTGCTGACGATCTTCGCGCAGCGGTGGCTGGTGCGTGGAATCACCGGAGGTGCCGTCAAGTGACGACCACCAGTGTCCGTGCCCGCTTCCTGGGCGACGGACGGATCGACTTCGAGCGGGCCACGCTCGGCCCGGTCACGAACGGGCAGGTACGCGTCCGCGTCGACGTCTGCGCCCTCTGCGGCTCGGACAAGCGGTTGCTGCGGTCGGGGTCGCCCGTGGTGCCGGGGCACGAGATCGCCGGCACCGTGGTCGACGTCGGCCCGGACGTCACCGTGCCCGTCGGGACCCGCGGCATCGTCTACATCCCGGTCTTCTGCGGTACGTGCCGGCGCTGCGCCGCCGGCCGCACCAACCAGTGCCTGCACCTGCGGGAGCTGATCGGCTGGCAGCGCGACGGCGGGTTCGCCGAGCACGTCGACGTGCCGGCCCGCTGCCTGCTGCCGGTGCCCGACGACGTGCCGCTGGACACGGCGGTGCTGGGTCTGGACACCGTGGGCACCGCCGCGCACGCCCTGCGCCTGTGGCAGCGCACCCAGCCCGACGGCGTCGACCGGGCGTTGGTCATCGGCGCCGGCCCGTTGGGCCTCGGGGTCGTCGCCGTGGCGGGCGCCTTCGGCGTCGGCGAGGTGGACGCCTTCGACCCGCACGAGGGTCGTTTGGCCACGGCCGTCGACCTGGGCGCCCGGGCCGCCGGCGACCTGGCGGCGGAGAACCAGTACGACCTCGTGGTCGAGGTCAGCGGCGCCGCGGCGGCGCGGGAGACCGCGCAGCGGGTGGTCGCGCCCGGCGGCGCGGTGATCGCCCTCGGCGAGTCCGACGAGCCCTACACGATGCCCGCGACGCCCCGTTGGCGGCGCACCGACTGCTACACGGTGCGTTCCTTCTACTTCCCCACCAGCGAGGTCGAGGCGAACTGGGACCTGCTGCGCGACCACGGCGCCGCGCTGCGGGACCGGCTGACGGTGCCGGTGACCCTCGCCGAACTGCCGGACGCCTTCGCCCGCTTCGTCGCCGGCGACTACTTCAAACCCTGCATCGTGTCGGAGGACGCCCCATGAACCAGCCGCAGCACCTGCTCATCCTCGCGGTCGACCAGCGTCCCTGGCTCACCCAGGCGCTCTACGGCCACACCGGCACCGCCACGCGCAGCCAACGCGCGGCGATCGCCGACGGCAAGCACATGGTGGTGGAGGGTCTCCTCGCGGCGCTCGCCGACGAGCCGAGGCTCGCCGCGCACGCCGGTATCCTCGTCGACGCGACGCTCGGCCCCGGTGTGGCCGAGCGGGCGCACGCCAACGGCGTGACCTTGAGCATGCCGCTCGAACGCGGCGGTTGCGAGATCTACGAGACCGAGCCGGCCGACCTCAGGTCCCACCTGGAGCACCACGGACCCGAGCTGCCCAAGGTCCTGGTCCGCTACAACGTCGAGGGTGACGTCGACGGCAACCGCGTCCAGCGCGCCCGGCTGGCCGAGGTGTCCGCGACGGTCCGCGACGCCGGCGGCCGTTTCCTGTTCGAGCTGCTCGTGCCGCCCACGCCCGGGCAGCTCGACGCGGTCGGCGGCGACCTGGGACGGTTCGAGCGGGAACTGCGTCCCGCGCTGGTGCACCGCGCGATGACCGAGCTGCTCGACGAGGTGCCGGTGGACGTCTGGAAGCTGGAGCACCTCGACCGGCAGGAGCACTACCGCACCGCGGCCCGGATCGCGGCCGAGGCCGGCGGCGAGTGCATCCTGCTCGGCGCCAACGCGCCGGCGGCGCGGGTCGAGGGGTGGCTCGCCGACGCCGCCGCCGCCGGATTCACCGGCTTCGCTATCGGGCGTAGCATCTGGTGGGACGCGCTGCGCGGGCTGCTCGCCGGGGACCTGGCCCGCCCTCAGGCGGTGGCGGCGGTCGCCGCGAACTATCGCGGGTTCGCCGCCGCGTTCCTCGCCGCGGTGCCGGTCGGGCCCGAGCCGCACGAGTGAGGACACCAGTGACGCCACCTTCCCCGCCCCGGCCCCCCGCCGCGACGCTGCCGGCGCCCGCCACCGCGCCCGCGCAGGAGGCGGACCCGTACGCCGGTGAGCGGGTCGGCGAGCTGCTCTACCGGACGCTGCGCGACCGGATCATCTCCGGCGAGCTGCGGCCCGGCACCCGGCTGAGCGTCCCGGCGTTGGCCGAGGAGTTCCGGGTGAGCCGCAGCCCCGTGCGCGACGCGGTGATCCGCCTGGTGCAGGACGAACTGGCGCGCGAGACCCTCAACCGCGGCGCGGTCGTCGCCCGCATCGAGGGCGAGGAGCTGGTCAGCCTCTACGAGGCCCGCGAGGCTCTGGAGTGGGCGGTGGCCCGGCTGGCGGCGCAGCGGTACAGCCCGGCGCTGCGCCGCCGCCTGCTCGCCCTGCTCACCGAGCACCGGCAGGTCGCGGCGGACGGCGACTTCGCCCGCCACATCGAACTCGACGCCGCGTTCCACCGGGAGATCCGGCAGGCCGCGCAGAGTCCGGTGCTGACCCGGATGCTCGACGGCGTGCAGAGTCGGGTCCTGATCGCGATGCGCTCGACCAGCCTCACCGGCGGCATGGCCCAGGCCGTCGCCGACCACCAGGCCATCTTCGAGGCGCTCTGCTCGGGTGATCCCGACGCCGCGGGTGAGGCGGCCCGGGCGCACATCCGCCGACTCAAGGAGCTGCTTCGTGCCGCTTACTGAAGCCCGCACGATCACCGCCGTCCGGTGCCACGGTCCGGGCGACGTACGCGTCGAGCAGCTGCCCGCGCGTGCCCCGGGCCCCGGCGAGGTGGCCATCGAGCCCCTGGCCGTCGGGGTCTGCGGCACGGACGGCCACATCGTCGGCGGCAGCTTCCCGGCAGCCCGCCCGGTCGTGCTGGGCCACGAGGTCTGCGGGCGGGTGCGGGAGGTCGGCCCCGGGGTCGACCGGCTCGCGCCCGGCGACCTCGTGTCCGTCGAGCCCCACGACTACTGCACCGCCTGCGCGTACTGCCGGCTGGGGCAGGAACACCTCTGCGACGCCAAGCGGGGCTACGGCGTACGGCTCGACGGCGGGATGACCGAACGCATGGTCGTGCCGGCACGGATCGCCTACCGGCTGCCCCCGGACACCCCACCGTGGATCGGTGCCCTCACCGAGCCGCTCGCGTGCTGCATCCACGGCATGGACCAGCTCGCACCCCGCTCCGGCCTGCCCGTGCTCGTCTACGGCGCCGGCCCGGCGGGGGTGATGATGGTGGCGCTGGCCCGCTCCCGGGGGCTCGCCCCCGTCGTCGTCATGGATCCCCGCCCGGACCGCCGCGACCTCGCGCTGCGCATGGGAGCCGACGCCGCCCTCGATCCGACCGACCCGGCCAGCGAGGCGGCGGCCCGGGCACTGACCGACGGCCTGGGCTTCCCGTACGTCGTCGACGCCGTCGGCTCGGCGCGCCTGCTGGAGTCCGCGATCGGCATGGCCAGCCGCGGCGGCCGGATCCTGGTCTTCGGTGTCGCCCGGCCGGACGAGGAGGCCCGGGTACGCCCCAACGAGGTCTTCGCGCGCGAGCTGACCATCGTGGGGGCGGTCATCAACCCGTACACCCACCACCGCGCCGTGGGCATGCTGCCGACGCTCGGTCTGGACCGGCTGCGGCCGGCGTTCTTCCCGCTGGAGAAGGTCTCGCAGGCGCTCGAGGCCCAGGCCGTCGGACAGGCCGACAAGGTCTTCGTCGCCCCGTACGGCGTCGACGCCGCCCGCCGGTAACCAGGCGGAAGCCCATCCGGCGCCACCGGGACCGGGCCCCGGTGGCGCCGCCCGGCGTTGCCGACTTTTGACCGTCCGGACGAAAGTTCAGACGATCTCGCACAAACATCTAGACATTTAGATTTAAGAATCATAGTGTTGCCCTCACCAGGCAGCGGCGTGCCAGGCCAACCATCAGGACATGACAACGATGTCCGTTCGATGTCCGGGCCCGCCGCTGAGCCCGAGCGCCGCGCGACGACGTACGTCGTTGTCCCGCTCCCCTGGAGGAGAAGAATGCTCGGATCGTCCCGACGAGCACGCGTGCCCCTCGCAAGCGCCTTCACCGCTGTCGTCGCCCTCGCCGGCCTGTGGCTGTCCCCGCCGAGTGCGGGTGCGGCTCCGCCGCCGCAGGAACCCGGTGTCACCCTGCGCGTCTTCGACCTGCAGGTCCCGCTCAACAACCTCTGCACCCTGAAGGCCGGCCAGACACCGAACGTCGACAAGCTCATGCCGACGGTCGACTGGACGAGCGCGGCCGACTTCGGCATCGAGGACCACTTCCTGGTCCACGTCCTCGGCAACGTCAACATCACCCAGGCCGGCAGCTACACCTTCCGGCTCATCAGCGACGACGGCTCCCGCCTGCTGATCGACGACACGCTGATCGTGGACCACGACGGCGCGCACGGCCCGGAACCGAAGGACGGCGCCGTCGACCTGACCGCCGGATACCACTCCCTGCGCATCGAGCACTTCGAGCGTACGGGCGGCCAGCAGCTCACGTTGCAGTGGCGGACGCCGGGCTCCAGCACGTTCGTGACCGTCCCCAACTCGGCGCTGAGCACCGACGCCGGCGTCGTCCGGGTGACCGCGCCCGGCCGCAAGGAGTGCGAGGCCAGTGGCGACTCCCCCGGCGACGGGCTGCCGCTCACGTCGGTGCACCCGAACTACACCCTGACCGACCTGCGCCCGAGTGGTTTCCAGCCGCAGGTCACCGGGTTCGACTGGTTCCCCGACGGCCGGCTGGCCGTCTCCACCTGGGGCGGCTCCCTGACCACAGTGGGCGAGGTGTGGATCCTCGGCAACGTCACCGGCAGCACCAGCCCCGGCCAGGTGACCCGGCAACGGGTGGCGACGGGGCTCCAGGAGCCGATGGGGCTCAAGATCGTCGACGGGAAGATCTACGTCTCGGAGAAAGCGAAGCTCACCGAGCTCAACGACACCAACGGCGACGGGGTGACCGACCAGTACCGCACCGTGGCCACCTGGCCGTTCGGCAGCAACTTCCACGAGTTCGGGTTCGGCCTGCTCTACCGGGACGGGTACTTCTACCTGAACCTCTCGGTCTCCATCAACTACGGCGGGGCCACGACCGACCCGCAGCCGGCCCCGAACAGGGGCACGACCGTCAGGGTGAACCGGAGCACCGGCGCGATCGACTACGTGGCCGGCGGCCTGCGCACCCCGCACGGCATCGGCTGGGGCCCGGAGGGCGACATCTTCGTCACCGACAACCAGGGTGGCTGGCTGCCGTCGTCGAAGCTCGTGCACGTCAAGCAGGGCCGCTTCTTCAACCACTACATGAACCCGGCCGGCCCGTTCGACAACAACCCGGTCACCCAGCCGGTCCTCTGGCTGCCGCAGAACGAGATCGGCAACTCGCCGAGCACCCCGGTCATGCTCAACCAGGGCCCGTTCGCCGGGCAGATGCTCATCGGCGACGTGACCTACGGCGGGCTCCAGCGCGCGTACCTGGAGAAGGTCAACGGCGAGTACCAGGGCGCGCTGTTCCGGATGACCCAGGGCCTGGAGGCGGGAGTGTCCGAGGTATCCGTCGGGCCCGACGGCGCCATCTACACCGGCGGCCTGCACGGCGGCGGCAACTGGGGGCAGGAGGGCAAGCTCAGCTACGGCCTGCAGAAGATCGCCCCGAACGGCGGCAACAACTTCGACATGCTGGCGATGCGGGCCCTGCCGGGCGGCTTCCAGATCGAGTACACCCAGCCCCTGTCGGCCACGACCGCCGCCGCGCTGGCCTCCAAGTACCGGGTCAAGCAGTGGCGCTACGTGGCGACGGCCGCGTACGGCGGGCCGAAGGTCGACGAGGAGACCCTGTCGGTCTCCTCGGCCACCCTGTCGGCCGACGGAAAGACCGTCACGTTGGCGATCAACGGCCTCAAGGCCGGCCGGGTCGTGCACGTCCGCTCACCCCGGCCCTTCTCGGCCAGCAACGGCCAGTCGCTCTGGAGCACCGAGGTCTGGTACACGCTCAACGCCATCCCGGGTCAGCAGCCGCCCGTCAACCTCGCGCTCGGCAGGGCGGCGACCGCCGACAGCTCGTGCTCGCCCACCGAGGGCCCGGCCAGGGCCGTCAACGGGACGACCACCAGCGGCAACCTCGACAAGTGGTGTTCGACGGGCGCGACCAAGTGGCTGCAGGTCGACCTGGGTGCCAGCCAGAGCCTGAGCCGCTTCGTCGTACGCCACGCGGGCGCCGGCG